>CATOJE010000085.1 GCA_951800145.1 uncultured Lachnospiraceae bacterium
CAAAATGGCCATTCTGTCCATTTTGGCGCCGAAACCCTCGGGTTCACTGTGACTTTCACTCACAGTCATCGGGCCCTGTGGGTCGAACGCCTCGCGGGACGCTGGCTGCGAACAGTAACAAATGAACGGCTTTACCTGCTGCGGCTAAATGAAGCTCCTGGACGCATCTGCAAAATTTCCTGTTTTCCTGTCAAAAAAGTAAGGTGTTTTTATGAAAAGGTGTGTGCTAGGATGTGGCTATAAATGGTAATGAGATTTAGAAAGGAGAATAAACGATGAAATTTCACAATGGATGCTGGCTATTAAAGGAGGGCTATGGAAGCTTTTCCCCGCAGCAGGTGTATGAAATAAACCAGAAGGAATCCGAGCTGTGGCTGCTTACGCCCACCAGGCGGATTATGAAGAAGGGGGATACGCTGGATGGGGTGAATTTAACCATCCGGATTACCGCGCCCATGCCGGAGATGATTCGGGTTCAGGTGTTCCACCACATGGGGGTGAGGAAAAGGGCGCCGGAATTTGCGCTAAATCTTCCGGATCCGGGGACCTTGCAGGTAAAGGAGGAGGGAAATCTCCTTCAGGTGGAGAGCGGCCATTTGCGGCTGGTGATTAATCAGGAAGACTGGTCTATGGCTTATTATCGGGATGAAACCCTTTTGACCAAAAGCGGAAAGAATGATTTGGCTTACATTAAAACAGAGTGGACAGGCATGCCCTATGATATTGGAAAAGAGGACTGCGCCTATATGCGCCAGGAGCTGGGACTGTCGGTGGGAGAGCGGATTTATGGCCTGGGAGAGCGGTTCACCCCCTTTGTGAAAAACGGCCAGTCGGTGGTGATCTGGAACCAGGATGGGGGGACCAGCACAGAGCAGTCCTATAAGAATATTCCCTTTTATTTGTCCAGCCGGGGCTACGGCGTCTTTGTCAACCACCCGGAGAAGGTGGAATTTGAGGTGGCCACGGAGCAGGTGACGAAGACGGAATTTTCTGTGCCGGGAGAAAACCTGGATTATTTCCTGATGAGCGGTTCCTCCATGAAGGAGGTGCTGGTGCGGTATACCGATTTAACCGGTAAGCCGGCGGCCTTGGCCCCCTGGACCTACGGCCTGTGGCTTTCCACTTCGTTTACTACGGACTACGATGAAGAGACGGTGATGGGCTTTATCGACGGGATGGAGGAGCGGGGGATTCCCTTAAGCGTGTTCCACTTCGACTGCTGCTGGATGCGGGAGTACCATTGGACGGATTTTATCTGGGATGAGCGGGTATTCCCGGATCCTGCGGGGATGCTTCGCCGGATTAAGGAGCGGGGGCTGAAGGTCTGCGTCTGGATTAACCCCTATATCGGCCAGGCGTCCGCCCTGTTTGAAGAAGGGGTGGAGAAGGGATATTTCCTGAAAAAGGAAAACGGAGATGTGTGGCAGTGGGATATGTGGCAATCCGGTCTGGTAGTGGTGGACTTTACCAATCCCGAGGCCTGCCGCTGGTACCAGGAAAAGCTGGAAATGCTGATGGATATGGGGGTGGACTGCTTTAAGACGGATTTCGGCGAACGGATTCCCACCAATGTAGTTTACCATAACGGTGCGGATCCAGTTAAAATGCATAATTATTATACCTATTTATATAATCAGGCAGTTTATGATGTGTTAAAGAAGCGGAGAGGGGAAGAGGAGGCGGTTCTCTTTGCCCGGTCCGCTACAGCGGGAGGACAGAAATTCCCGGTACACTGGGGCGGGGACTGCTGGTCAGACTATGAGTCTATGGAGGAGAGTCTTAGGGGCGGCCTGTCCTTAACCAGCAGCGGTTTCGGCTTCTGGAGCCATGATATCGGCGGCTTTGAGAGCAAGTCTACACCGGATGTGTATAAGCGCTGGGCGGCCTTCGGCCTTTTGTCTACCCACAGCCGCCTTCATGGAAGTACCTCCTACCGGGTTCCATGGATTTATGATGAGGAGGCGGTGGATGTGGTCCGGTTTTTTACCAGGCTTAAGCTGGATTTGCTGCCCTACCTTTACACGGGCGGCCTTTATACCTCCCGGACGGGCATTCCTATGATGCGCAGTATGGCTTTAGAGTTTCCGGAGGATTTAAACTGCGGTTATCTGGACCGGCAGTATATGCTGGGAGACAGCCTTTTAGTTGCTCCTGTCTTTAATGAAGAGGGAATGGCCGAATACTATCTGCCGGAGGGAAGGTGGATTCACTATCTCACAGGAGAGGAGGCTGAGGGCGGCGTATGGAGAAGAGAGCGTCATAACTATTGTTCGATTCCTCTTTGGGTTAAGGCGGGAAGCGTGATTCCAGTAAGCCCGGGCTTAAGGCGGGCAGGGGACGGATTTTTGGATGCTTTGGAGTGGCGGGTTTACCTGGATCATAAGCCGGGAAAAACGGTGGAAGGAACGGTGGAGAGAAAGGGAAGCCTGGCCTGCCGCCTGCAGGTCAGCGCGGAGGGGAATCACCTTCGCTTTGCTTTAGAAAAACCTGGCATGGACGGGCGGGCAGTGAGGATCCGTCTGGTAAACTGCCATTTGGCTCAGGCTGAGGGCAGCTCTGTGAAGGTGGAAGGAAGGGATACCATCCTTACAATCGGGCCTGATGAATGGGAAGCGCTGGGCTGTATGGAGATATTTTAAAGACAGTACTCTGGCAGGAACTTCAGGTATGGAGTACCATAGTTTGAGACACAACACAGGAAGGCGTATGAGCTGGAAAGGAAAGGAAAATGATAGAACGAAATCAAAAAACAGAGGGAAAGGACATGGAGCTCTGGAAAAAGGCCAGGGAATTGACGGCAGCTCTGTCCTTAGAGGAAAAAATCGGCATGATCCATGGGGCTGAGCTATTTCGCACAAAGGGGGTAGAGCGTTTGGGAATTCCGCCCCTTGTTATGTCCGACGGCCCCATGGGGGTTCGGCAGGAATTTGCGCCGGATCAGTGGAAGGGAATCGGAGAGACGGATGACTATGTCACTTATTTTCCCTGCAACAGTGCTTTGGCTTCCACCTGGAACCGGAAGCTGGCCGGAGAGATGGGGAGCGCCATGGGAGAGGAGTTCCGGGGACGGGGGAAGGATGTGGCCTTAGGCCCTGGGATCAATCTAAAGCGAAGCCCGCTGTGCGGGAGGAATTTCGAGTATTTCAGCGAGGATCCCTATCTGACGAAGGAGCTGGCGGTTCCTTTGATTCAGGGGATCCAGTCCTGGGATGTGGCGGCCTGTGTGAAGCATTTCGCTGTGAATAACCAGGAAACTGAGCGGCTCTGGGTGGAGGTGGATATTGATGAGGAGGCCCTAAAGAGGCTGTATCTTCCGGCGTTTTATGACGCCTTAAAGAAGGGAGGAGCCTATTCCGTGATGGGGGCCTATAACCAGCTTTACGGGGAGCATTGCTGTCAGAGCCAATACCTTTTAGGGGATATCCTCCGAAAGGAATGGAGCTATGACGGAGTGGTGATTTCGGACTGGGGCGGTGTCCATGACACGAAAAAGGCGGCAGAGTCCCAGCTGGATATCGAAATGTCAGTAACCTATGACTTTGATCAATATTTTATGGCGAATCCTTTAAAGCAGGCGGTGGAGGAGGGAGCGATTTCAGAGTCTGTCATTGATGAGAAGGTGGAACGGATCCTGGTGCTGATGATGCGCCTCCACATGCTGGATGGAAAGCGGAAGGCAGGAGCGTATAATACGGAAGCACACCGGAAAAGCGCCCTGGCCATTGCCAGGGAATCCATCGTCCTCTTAAAGAATAAAAGGAGTGTGCTTCCCCTGAGAGAGGAGGGCATAAAGCGGGTTCTGGTTATCGGGGAAAACGGGGTATGCCTCCATGCGGCCGGGGGAGGAAGCGCAGAGATCAAGGCGTTATATGAGATTTCACCACTTATGGGAATTAAGAAGCTGTTGGGGGGAAATGTGCAGGTGGATTATCTTTCCGGATACTGCAGGGAGCAGGAAAAGAAGGAGGGGGAAATCAACTGGCAGGAGACAAGTCTGGAGAATGGCGGAGGAACCAGGCTGGCGGAGTCCGGAACCTGGAGGAGGGAGCTTTCCCGCAGAAGGAAGGCTCTGCGCCGTCAGGCAGTGAAGACAGCCGCCTTAAAGGATTACGATCAGGTGATTTTCGTAGGCGGCTTAAACCATGATTATGACTGCGAAGGGCTGGATCGGGCGGACATGAGGCTTCCCTATGAGCAGGATGAGCTTCTGACAGAGCTGCTTTCTGCAAGGCCGGATATGATCGTGGTGATGATGGGGGGAAGCCCGGTGGAAATGGGACGCTGGATTCACCTGGCCGACAGCCTGGTGTGGTGCTGGTATGGCGGAATGGAGGGGGGAACCGCGCTGGCGGAAGTATTATATGGCCGGGTGAATCCTTCCGGGAAGCTGCCGGAAAGCTTTTATAAAACCATTAAGGACTGCTCCGCTCACTGCGTGGGAGACTTTGGAAGGAAGGATACGGCACATTACCGGGAGGGCATCTATGTAGGCTACCGCTATCTGGATGCGTTCCATATCGAGCCGGAATTTAGCTTCGGACATGGTTTAAGCTACACCAGCTTTTCTTACCAAAATGGAAAGATAGTGACGGAGGGGGAGGAGACCTTCTTGTCCTGCCTGATTACCAATACCGGGGATCGGCCCGGGGCGGAGGTGGTACAGGTATATCTGCGTCCGGAAAAGTCATCAGAGGACGGAGGCAACGTCCCCTTCCAGGAATTAAAGGGCTTTGAAAAGGTCTTCCTGGAGCCAGGCGAGACGCAGATGGTCTATATTAAGCTGGAAGGGGAAGGCTTGGGAGGGCGGATCGCGGTGGGAGCTTCCTCAAAAGATATACGGATGCTTTTGTAGCTGCGATTCACGGCCGGTATCCTGCGTCAGAACCGCTTTTGTAATAAAACTCCTTTACTTATGGCGGATTTTGTTGTAAATTAGTAAGGTAGGTAAAAAAGTACTGTGGGATAATCCCAAAGGAGGAGTTTACATGGTTCGAGCGATCGTTGGCGCTAACTGGGGCGATGAAGGAAAGGGTAAGATCACGGATATGCTTGCCAAGGAATCGGATATCATCGTCCGTTTCCAGGGAGGAAGCAACGCTGGTCATACGATTATTAATAATTATGGAAAATTTGCCCTTCATCTGCTGCCGTCCGGTGTATTTTACGATCACACCACCAGCATTATCGGTAATGGGGTGGCATTAAATATTCCCTATCTGATTCAGGAGATTCATTCGATTGTGGAGAAGGGCGTTCCCAAGCCCCGCATCCTGGTTTCTGACCGGGCCCAGGTTTTGATGCCCTATCACGTGCTGTTTGACACGTATGAGGAGGCGCGCTTGGCAGGTAAGTCCTTTGGATCCACCAAGTCGGGAATCGCGCCATTTTATGCGGATAAGTATGCGAAGATTGGGATTCAGGTAAGTGAGCTTTTCGATGAGACGGTAATCCGGGAAAAGGTGGAGCGGATCTGTGAGACGAAGAATGTGCTTTTAGAGCATCTGTACCACAAACCCCTGTTAGACCCAGAGGAGCTTTTGGACACCTGCCATCAGTACCGCGACATGATCGAGCCGTATGTGTGCGATGTATCCTCCTACCTTTATGACGCCATCAGGGAGGGTAAGACCATCCTGCTGGAGGGACAGCTGGGCTCCTTAAAGGATACAGACCATGGAATTTACCCCATGGTTACCTCATCCTCCACCCTGGCTGCATACGGCGCCATCGGCGCAGGGATTCCGCCATATGAGATTAAGGATATCATTACTGTTGTAAAGGCCTATTCCAGTGCAGTGGGCGCAGGCGCCTTTGTTAGCGAGATCTTTGGGGAGGAGGCAGATGAGCTTCGCCGCAGAGGGGGCGATGGAGGTGAATTCGGCGCGACCACCGGGCGTCCCCGCCGGATGGGCTGGTTTGACGCAGTGGCAACCCGCTATGGCTGCCGGATCCAGGGGGCGACGGAGGTGGCCTTTACGGTGCTGGATGTGCTGGGGTATCTGGACGAGATTCCGGTATGTGTGGGCTATGAGATTGACGGCGAGGTGACAAAGGATTTCCCAGCCACCGTGAAGCTGGAGAAGGCGAAGCCAGTCCTGACCACGCTTCCCGGCTGGAAGTGTGATATCCGCGGCATCCGCAAATACGAAGAGCTTCCGGAGAAGTGCCGGAATTATATTGAATTCGTAGAGAAGGAGATCGGCGTGCCCATCACCATGGTATCCAATGGACCCGGGCGGGATGACATCATTATGCGCCAAGGGTAAAAAGGCAAAAAGAAATCAGCAAAAAAGCTGGAAAATAAAACAAAAAAGTCCCTGCTGCATCGCCAGCAGGGCTTTTTTGCTTCCTGAGAATTCTGCTTTGCCCGCCGCCTCTCTTTAATCCCTCTTTCTGGAGCTGCTGTGGGCGTCTTCCGGATCCTCTGGCTTATGAGTCAGCTTCAGGAGCATTTGGTATCCATAAAAAACAGCGGGCACAACCATCAGGCAGAACAGATCTGCGATTAAAAGTCTTCGTGCCTGCTCGGTCCCGATGACAGCTAGGATTAATGCGCCGGCTGCCAGGATTCCAATTAAAACCAGGCAGATAATGGCTAAGGGGCGTTTCCATCGGTTCATATAGGTTCCGTCCTTTCTGCTTATATTTTAAGACTTTCAGAATCAAGGAGCAACGTTTCGCATTGTTACTCCTCCGCCAGCGTCTCCCACACCTCAAAAAGCGCTTCTAATTTCCCTTCGATTTCCTCCTTCTCACGATTCAGCTCCATCAGCCGGGAAACATTAGTATAAACCTCTTCCTGGGTCAGGAGCGCATCGATCTCCCCATTCCGGTTTTCAAGCTGCTGGATCTGCTCTTCGGTTTTCTTCAGATCATTTTGCCGCTTCCGGATCCTGGCCTGCTCTTCTCGCTGGGCCTTCCAGTCCAGCTTTCCTGGGGTCTCTGCTCCAGAGGCGGCTGCCGGATTCGAGGGAGGGCTGGAGGGGGAGGAGGAGGCGGTCAGCCCGGAGAGGGGGCCGGCTGCCTTTTTATGCTGGATGGAGGAGCCATCCTGGCCGGTGTAGACCCGGGTCAGCTCTTCCTTCTTTTCTAAGTAGTAATCATAATTTCCCAGATAATTGATAAAGGTTTGTCCAGTCAGCTCCAGGATCCGGGTGGCGGTTTTATTGATAAAGTAGCGGTCATGGGATACGTAAAGTACCGTGCCGGTATAGTGGATCAAGGCGTCCTCCAGGATTTCCTTGGAGGTAATGTCCAGATGGTTGGTGGGCTCATCCAGAATGAGGAAATTAGCTTCGCTGAGCATCAGCTTGGCTAAGGAGACCCGGCCCCTCTCGCCGCCGCTTAAGTCTGAGATCCGCTTAAAGACATCGTCCCCGGTAAAGAGAAAGGCAGCTAAGACATTCCGCACCCGGGTATTATCCATATTTGGATAATCATCCTGGATCTCGTCGAAGATGGTTTTCTCCGGATGGAGCACCTGCTGCTCCTGATCATAGTATCCCACATGAACCTTGGAGCCGGGGCGGATTTCCCCGGTATCGGCGGGCAGCATGTCCATAATGATCTTTAAAAGGGTGGATTTTCCGGTTCCATTATTGCCGATAATGGCGATCCGCTCGCCGCGCTTGATATCCATATCCACATGTGAGAACAGGGAGAGGGGGCCGAAGGCCTTGCTTAAGCTCCGGATGGTAAGCACGTCATTGCCGCTTTCTGTCCAGGGCTCCAGGGTGATGGACATGGCGTCATTAATTTCCGTGGGCTTGTCTAATACCTCGATCTTAGCCAGCAGCTTTTCCCGGCTTTCCGCCCGCTTAATTGACTTTTCCCGGTTAAAGGACTTAAGCTTGGCGATTACCTCCTGCTGATGCTTGATTTCCTGCTGCTGATTCAGGTAAGCCTTCATCTTTGCCTGGCGGATCATGGCCCGCTTCTGGCTGTAGGCATCGTAATTCCCCTCATAGACCTGAGAGCGGCCATGCTCCAGCTCTACCACCTTCTTTACAACACGGTTTAAAAAGTAGCGGTCATGGGCTACGATGATGACGCTGCCTTTGTAATTCAGGAGATAATTTTCCAGCCAGGCGATGGACTCCATGTCCAGGTGATTGGTAGGCTCGTCTAGCAGGATGATGTCCGGGTTGGAGAGGAGAAGCTTTCCCAGGGAGACGCGGGTCTTCTGTCCCCCGGAGAGGGTGGTCACCTTTTTCTGAAATTCCTCCTCTGTAAAGCCAAGGCCTTTTAAAACGCCAGTGACCTCACTTTGGTAGGCATAGCCATTTTCCAGCTCAAACTGGTGATTGAGACGGCTGTATTCGGAGAGCATGGACTCTAATTCCTGACCGGAAGCATCCCGCATCCGCTGCTCCAGCTCCCGGATCCGCGCTTCCATCTGGATGAGGGGGCGCTTGATCTCCAGCACCTCGTCATAAATGGTGCGGGAGCTTTCCAGCTCCTGGTGCTGGGCCAGATAGCCCAGAGTCTTTCCCCTGGAGATGACCACATCGCCGGTATCCGGGGGGAGCTCCCCGATGATTATTTTAAGCAGGGTGGTTTTCCCGGCACCATTGATGCCGACGATAGCCGCCTTTTCGTGTTCTTCAATATGAAAGGAAACCTGGTCCAGAATCACGTCGCTGCCAAAAGCTTTACTTATGTTATTGCATGATAGAATCATGAATATCCTCCTGATTTGCGTTTAATGTGTATGATGTATACAAAAATAAGTGTATTAAAAAAAATACAAGAAAAATAGTACTAATAGTATAATATAAACGGTAAATTTTTGCAAGAATTGAAAATTCGTTTGACAACGTTTTCACACACATCTATAATAGAAGGGAAGGACGAGGGGGTGAAATACTTGGAGCGGAAAGAAATTTCGAAAGCAGTGATTTCCAGGCTGCCCCGATATTACCGGTATTTGGGGGAACTGCTGGAAGACGGGGTGGAGCGCATTTCTTCCAATGATTTGAGCGCAAGGATGAAGGTAACTGCCTCTCAGATTCGTCAGGATTTGAATAATTTTGGCGGATTCGGGCAGCAGGGATATGGATATAATGTAAAATATCTGTATACAGAAATCGCGAAAATTTTGGGGATTGACCGGCAGCATAATCTGATTATCATCGGCGCCGGTAATTTGGGCCAGGCGATTGCCAATTATGCGAATTTTGAAAAGCGGGGCTTTATGATTAAGGGGATGTTTGACATTAATCCCAGATTAATCGGCCTGGTGGTCCGGGGGATCGAGATCCGGGGCGTGGAGGACTTAGAGAAGTTTATCGTGGATAATGAAGTCCAGATCGCAGCTCTGACCATCCCTAAGACAAAAGCGCCGGAGATTGCGGACCGTCTGGTGAAGGCGGGAATCAAGGCCATATGGAATTTTGCCCATGTGGATCTTCAGGTTCCGGAGGATGTGGTGGTGGAGAATGTGCATTTATCAGAAAGTCTGATGCAGCTTTCCTACCGGGTCTGCAGCATGCAGGATGCAGAGAGGGAAAACCATAAGGAATAAGCGGTTGCTGTGAACGGCTGGCCGTGAACCGTAACAATGAGCTTAAATTAGCCGGCAGGCAAGGGGGATGGCCGTTTGCTTTGCCGGCTGTTTTCATTCTGTTAGGAATCGGACAGTTTCATAGGATTAGAAAACAAAAATAAATGTATTTGCAGAAGCAGGAGGGATGGGGATGAGAGCACTGCTGACAGGGCAGCAGATGAAGGAGGTAGACCAGATTACCATCGGTGAGATCGGGATTCCATCTATGGTTTTGATGGAGCGGGCAGCGCTGGCCGTGGTGGAGGAGGTAAAAAAGCGGTCAAAGCCAGAGGATCGGGTTTGGTGTGTGTGCGGATGTGGAAATAACGGGGCAGATGGCGTGGCGGCCGCCAGGATGCTTTTCCAGGCCGGCTACCAGGTGACGGTGATGGTTCTGGGGGATCGCTCAAAGGGCAGCAAAGAGTTTTTGCAGCAGACAGCCATCGCCGGGAAGCTGGGGATCCGGCAGATGGATGTGGGAAGGTCTCCGGAGTTTTCCAGGATATTTTCCCAGGGCTGTGATGTGGTGGTGGATGCGGTGTTCGGGGTGGGCTTATGCCGGGCAGTGGAGGGGATGTATAAAGCGTTTTTGGAACAGCTTTCCGCCATGAACCGGAGGCTGACTGTAGCGGTAGATATCCCCTCCGGCATCAGCAGTGAAGGGGGTCAGGTGCTGGGGACAGCCCTCCAGGCAGATGTTACCGTCACCTTCGGGTGGGAGAAGCTGGGAACGGTGCTGTATCCGGGAAGGTCCTATGCCGGTGAAGTAGTGATTGCGGATATTGGCTTTCCGAAGGCTGCGCTGTCTCTGGCTGAGCGCAGCTGGCAGGAGGCGGGAGCAGGCGAGCTTTGTGCCTTTGCCTGCGAACCGGAGGATGTAAAGCAGCTTCCTTCCCGGCCGCCATACTCGAATAAAGGGACCTTTGGCAAGGCTTTAATTGCCGCAGGCTCCAAGAATATGGGAGGGGCGGCTTATCTCAGCGCGCTGGCCGCCTACCGCACCGGCGCAGGGCTGGTGAAGGTGCTGACGGTGGAGGAGAACCGGACCATGCTTCAGACGCTTCTTCCGGAGGCAGTGCTGGCAACCTATGATCCAGAGCGTATGGCCCAGGAGCCTGGGTATTATCGGGAATGGCTGGAGCGGGAGTGCGGCTGGGCGGATGTGGTGGTTTTAGGGCCTGGACTTGGACGGGAGGCATATGCCGAGTATCTGGTGGAGATGATGCTAACAGCAGCCTGCAGCCCGATGATCCTGGATGCGGATGCTTTGAATATCATTGCGGCAAATCCTCATATGACCAAATACTTTACAGAGAATATAATTATTACGCCACACCTGGGTGAGATGGCCCGCCTGAGAGGAGAATCAATAGGAGAAATCCGTCAGAATCTGATTCCCACAGCCAGGGAGTATGCCCTTAGGTTTGGGATTACCTGTGTATTAAAGGATGCGGCGACTGTGACGGCGCTGCGGGACGGCCGGGTGTTTCTGAATGTGAGCGGCAACAGCGCCATGGCAAAGGGGGGAGCGGGGGATGTGCTCACCGGAGTGCTGGCAGGCCTGATTGCCCAGGGAATGGAGGAAGGGGAGAGCGCTGTGCTGGGAGTCTATCTCCACGGTGCAGCCGGAGATACTTACCAGAAGGAGAAGGGAGAATATGGCCTTCTGGCCAGAGAGCTGGCGGATCGGATTTTAAAGGCCCCTGTGCCACGCGATGCCTGGCACCACCATGAATGAGAGGGGGCACAGCCCCACAGGGCGCAAACAGCAGCAAATCATATCAAGGAGAGGAAAATGAAGGAGTACAGGAGAGTATACGCAGCCATTGATCTGGATGCGGTAAAAAGCAACATGGCAGCCATGCAAAGGAGGCTTCCCCAGGGGACAAAGCTCCTGGGGGTGGTGAAGACAGATGGATATGGGCATGGGGCAGTTCCCATCGCCAGGGCAATAGATGAATACGTAGCAGGGTATGCTGTGGCTATCCCGGAGGAGGGTTTAATCCTCCGCCGGCACGGCATCACAAAGCCCATATTAGTGCTGGGCCCGGTGCCGGAGTGCAGCTATGAGGATATGATCCGCTATGAGCTCCGTCCCCCTATGTTTGAACAGGAGAGCATCAGGCGGTTTCATCAGGCGGCTTTAAAGCTGGGGGTGCGGGCACCCATCCATCTGGCGGTAGACACAGGCATGAGCCGCATCGGCATGGAGCCAGGTGAGGCCTCCGCGGATATGGTGCAGGAGCTTGCCTCCCTTCCCGGCATTGAGATAGAAGGGATGTTCACCCATTTTGCTACAGCGGACGAAAGGGATAAGACAAGAACCATGGCCCAGCTGAAAAAATACCTGGATTTTGACAGGCTGCTAAAGGAGCGGGGGGTGGACATCCCCTACAAGCACTGCGCCAACAGTGCGGGGATTCTCGAGGCCATAGGCACAGAGTGTAATCTGGTGCGGGCGGGGATCTCCATTTATGGGATGTATCCCTCTGATGAGGTGGAAAAGGATTCTGTGCCCCTGCGCCCGGCGATGGAGCTGAAGGCCTTCATCACCTATGTGAAGACAATCAGCCCGGGCACCCAGGTGAGCTATGGAGGAACCTTTACTGCTGAGAAAGAGATGCGGGTTGCCACGGTTCCGGCAGGATATGGGGACGGATATCCCAGGAACCTTTCCCAGAAGGGATGGGTGCTGATTCGGGGGAAACGGGCGCCCATTCTGGGACGGGTGTGTATGGATCAGTTTATGGTGGATGTGACGGAAATCCCGGGAGTACAGGCAGGTGAGCCGGTGACGCTTATGGGACAGGACGGCGGCCAGCAGATCCTGGCGGAGGATCTGGCCAGACTCAGCGGCGGCTTCCACTATGAGATTGTCTGCAACATCGGAAAGCGGGTACCCAGGGTATATCTGTCAGAAGGCCGCATCGTGGGAAGAAAGGATTATTTTCAGGACACCTACGAAGAATTACCGTAACTGCAAATCTTTGCATATCATGTATAAGAGGTGAAAATCGGGCGATAATACCTTTAGAATTATGATATGGAGAGTGAAAGCAATGATCAGACGAGGTGATGTGTTTTACGCGGACTTGAGACCGGTGGTTGGCTCTGAACAGGGAGGCATCCGTCCTGTTTTAATCATACAAAATGACGTGGGGAACCGGCACAGCCCCACCGTCATCTGTGCTGCCATCACATCGAAAATGAATAAAGCCAAGCTGCCTACCCACGTGGAGATGGATACCAGGCGATGCGATATGATTAAAGATTCCGTCATTCTGCTGGAGCAGCTTCGGACCATTGATAAGATGCGTTTAAAGGAAAAGATCTGTCACATTGATGATGGGCTTCTGGAAAAGGTAAATGCTGCATTGATGGTAAGTCTTGAAATATCTACATAGACGAACCTTGACGAATGAAGCGGAAGATGGTATGATGATTACGGTTTGCGGCTATGCCGCTGATAGTAACGTACAGTAGTACCATTTTTATGGATGCTTACTGGCATTAAAGGAGAAGAGAACATTTCATGGATGAGGATTATTTGCCGCTCAGCTTGTTACTGCTGGTCGGCTTTATCTTGTTGGAGGCTTGTTTTTACGGGTTTGGCGCTGCCATACAGAATGTGAACGCGGGAAAGCTGGAGCAGGATATGGAGAATGGCAGCAGGAGGGCGGCCAGGCTGCTCAGGGTAGTGAACCGGCCAGGCCGGTTTGTGAATACCATTCAGATTATGACCCACATAATCGGCATGATTACCGGCTCCTATCTCCTGATGACATTCCGGCTTCAGCTGGAGCAGATTTTAGGCGGAAGCAGCCTGCTTTTCGGCCAGGAGCCTCTGGGCCGGGGCCTGGCTGCTGTATCTGCCGGCCTGCTTCTGCTAGTGGCCCTGGTGTGCTTTGGAATCATTATCCCTAAGCAGTGCGCCAGAATAAAGCCGGAGGTATGGGGGTACAGGCTTTATCCGGTGGTGATGGCGGCTGTGTGGCTGTGTCTGCCCTTAATCCTTCTGATTAATGGGATCTGCCGGCTGGCCCTCAGGTTCTTTGGCATAGATTTAAGCAGCGGGGAAGAGAATGTAACGGAAGAGGATATTATGTCCATGGTAAATGAGGGGCATGAGCAGGGCGTGGTGGAGGAGGATGAGGCGAAGATGATCACCAATATCTTTCAGCTGAATGACAAGGAAGCCCGCGACATTATGACTCATCGAACCAATTTAAACGCCCTGGACTGCCATATGACCTTGGGAGAGGCGGCGGACTTTATCCTGAAGGAGGGGAATAATTCCCGCTATCCGGTATACGATCAGGATCTGGATGATATTGTGGGGCTTCTATATATGAAGGACGCCCTGCTCTATGCGGATAATGAGGAAAACCGGGGAAAGGAGCTGGGGTCGCTTTCCGGGATTCTGCGGGAGGCCTACTTTATTCCGGAGACCAGGAACATCGATACCCTGTTCCGCCAGATGCAGGAGGAGAAGCGGCATATGGTGATCGTGGTGGATGAATATGGACAGACCGCAGGCATTGTCACCATGGAGGATATCCTGGAAGAGATCGTGGGAAATATTATGGATGAGTACGACGAAGAGGAGGAGCTTATAACCAGGGAGCCGGACGGCAGTGTGGTGATCGCCGGCATAACCAGGCTGGAGGATGTGGAGGAGGCTCTTTCCATTACCTTTGACCAGGAGGACTCGGATACATATGATACTCTGAACGGATTTCTGATTTCGAAGCTGAACCGGATTCCAAAGGAGGGGGAGGAGCTGGAGCTGGAGTACCAGGGCTATCAGTTCCATGTACTTAAGGTGGAGAACAAGATGATACATTCCGTGAGGGCGCATCCTCTTCCGGAACAGGAACAGACGAAAGAAGGACTGGAATGACAATACGGCTGCTAATGGATACAAGAGATATGCTCCGGGACAGGATATTTTTGGGGAAGGCTCTGAAAATAGCCTGTCCGGTGGCAATGCAGGGAATGCTGAATACTGTGGTCAACCTGGTGGATACCATGATGATCGGGACCCTGGGTGAGACCGCCATCGCGGCGGTGGGGCTGGCCAATAAGGTGTTTTTTGTGTTTAATCTGCTGGTATTCGGCGTGGTGAGCGGCGGCGGGATTCTGGCTGCTCAGTACTGGGGAAATCAGGATGTAAAAAACATCCGGAAGGTGCTGGGGTTGTCGCTGATGATCGCTTTGGGAGGAGCCCTTCTTTTTTTATCTGCAGGGCTTTTAAACCCCATCGGGGTTATGAAAATTTTTACTGAGAGTGGGGCCAGCATCCGCTTGGGCGCCGCCTATCTGACTATCGCTGTGTTTTCCTATCCCTTTACCGCAGTGACCAATGTCTTTGTGGCCATGCTCCGGGCAGTGGGACAGGTGAAGGTTCCGGTGATGACCAGCTCCATGGCCATTGTGGTGAATATTGTTCTGAATGCGCTGTTAATCTTCCCGGAAAGGACTGTGACACTATTTGGTTCTTCCTTTGTGCTGCCTGGTATGGGAATGGGGGTGGCGGGCGCTGCTATTGCCACTCTTTCTGCCAGGGTTCTGGAGATGCTGGTGCTGATTTCTGTTACGTATTATAAGAAATGGCCGGTGGCTGCCAGGATATCAGAGATGCTGGGCTACTCGGGCGCTTTTATGAAGCAGTTCATCCGGACCGCCGCACCGGTGATTCTCAATGAATTCATGTGGGGACTGGGAACCACCATGTATTCCCTGGCTTATGGGCGGATGGGGGATAATGCGGTGGCGGCCATTACCATCGCCACAACCATACAGGATATTGTGGTTGTGCTGTTCCAGGGATTAAGTGCGGCTACGGCTGTGATCCTGGGGAATGAGATGGGGGCCGGGAAGCTGAAGCGGGCGGAGCGCTACGCCACCTTCTTCTTCCTGCTCCAGTTTCTGGTTACTCTGGCCGGGGCGGCGGTGATCGTGGCAGGGCGGTGGTATATGATCGGCTGGTATCGGATTACGCCCCAGGTGGCTCAGGATGTGAGCCGGCTGATCCTTATCTTTGCCGCCTATATGCCGGCGAAGATGTTTAATTATATTAATGTGGTGGGAGTGCTGCGAAGCGGCGGGGATACGAAGATGTGCCTGTTTCTGGACACCAGCGGCGTATGGTTCATCGGCGTGCCTTTGGCATTTTTAGGCGGCCTGGTGTGGAAGCTGTCTATCTGCCAGGTGTATGGGCTGGTAATGCTGGAGGAGATTTATAAGATGACCCTTGGATACTGGCGCTACCGGCAGAAGAAATGGCTGAAGAATCTGGCGGTGGAGATATAGAGCTGGTGTGAATGGCAGCTGTGAACTGTTACACACAATGACAGAACCGTGAACAGTGACGATTAGATGATACTTGCCACGGAAAACAAACAATGATAAAATATGATGATACTAAACATGTGAGAAAAGGAGCGTTTTTATGTCAGGGCATTCGAAGTTTGCGAATATTAAACACAAAAAAGAGAGGAACGATGCGGCGAAGGGGAAGATCTTTACCGTCATCGGAAGAGAGATTGCAGTTGCAGTGAAGGAGGGAGGCGCCGATCCGGCAAATAATAGTAAGCTGCGGGATGTGATTGCCAAGGCTAAGGCCAATAATATGCCTAACGACACCATTGACCGGGGAATTAAGAAGGCGGCAGGGGATGCGAATTCTGTGAATTACGAGGTGCTGACCTATGAGGGCTATGGGCCAAGCGGCGTGGCAATTATTGTGGATACGCTGACCGATAATAAGAACCGCACTGCGGCGAATGTAAGAAGCGCCTTCACCAAGGGGAATGGAAATGTAGGGACGCCAGGCAGCGTTTCCTATATGTTTGATAAGAAGGGTCAGATTATCATCGATAAGGAAGAGTGCGAGATGGAGGCAGATGATCTGATGATGCTGGCTCTGGACGCAGGGGCGGAGGACTTTTCTGAGGAGGAGGACAGCTTTGAGGTGTACACCGATCCGGATAGCTTCAGCCAGGTGAGGGAGGCCCTGGAGAAGGAGAATATCCCTATGCTGGAGGCAGGCATCACCATGCTTCCCCAGACATGGGTGGAGCTGACCAATGAGGAGGACATTAAGAGGCTGAACCGGATTCTGGATCTGCTGGACGGAGATGATGACGTGCAGGCAGTTTACCATAACTGGGATGAATAACAGAGGTCTTTACACTGTGATAGCGTCGTTAATTTCATAATTTGAGTAACAGTTCAGACGGCGAGGAATTCGAGATGAATTTGGGGCGTCAAGCTTGCTTGTAAGCCAAAATTCATCTTGAATTCCACATCGGATGGACATCCC
>CATOJE010000086.1 GCA_951800145.1 uncultured Lachnospiraceae bacterium
ATTTTAGTGTTTTTGTCAACCCCTTTTGGGATATTTTTATAAAATTTAGGTTAGACCCCTATAGCGGAATCTAACCTGGTTCTTAACTAACTGACATTGCCCGTGAACAGTAACGGTAAAGTCCAAAGCCAATCACCAAATTTAGATTTATAGTTGCATATTCAGAAATAAAATGTTAAAATATCTATATTATCGCTTTAGGCATTGGCAGACCTCTACATGGTTCGAATCCATGCACCTGGCTAATACCCTTCCATTGATTGTTTTCTTCATACTCGCAACTACTTTATTTTATCTTGGAGATTGCATGAAAGGAGCAAAGCCTATGAGCAATATCATTTCTAGCTTTTTGAATGTATTGGTTTCTTTCGGGGTCAGCTGGGTCGTTGGCAATGGTATGCCAGTCTGCCTAAGGCGATAATCTTTGTAGTCGCTCATTTTCTGACTTTATAGTAAGCTCCTTGGATTTGTTAATGTCTATATCCAGATTCTCAATTGGTAATTAGAAACTGCTTCAAAAAAATCGTGAGACTGCCAATCCATCTCTAACGGTTCAGCTTGCCGAGCCAACGATAGAGAAAAAGGAGGAATTTAATATACTAGATTCAGCTGCCTCTTTATGTGAATCCTTTGCTAATATCATATCTGCTGATGTCGCTCTATACGCAAAAGAACATTTTGAAGAATCTGTAAAGAAAAACACTTATGTGCCAAGATAATATGAAATAGAGGTTAACATTTATGACTGATTTTTTAATGAAGCCCAAGATCGATTTTGCCTTTAAGGTGCGACAAGAAGTCGTTGTATGGATTGCTGAATAAGCTACTCTATCCATTTGGAGTAACCCTACCACAGCCTGCACTACTGGTAACGGAAGCGTTGGGAAGCCTGTGGGACAAAGCACAGATTCTGGTAGCCTAAAGCTGGATAAAGTGCAAGGGTAAAGATGCTATGGAGAAGATAAATGAACCGTCGATGAAGGATCGTTACATAAGAATAAGCGAAATAAGGCTGATACGCTTAAACCATAAGGGTACAGGGGAAGGCTGGCGAGTCCTTTGAAGCCCGACAGCAAATGGACATAATTCCCCCGGTCTACAGGCGGATCCTAAGGTATCAATAATTATCCATATAACGGAACTTGGTAAGCCCTATACACTCCGAAAGGTATTCATCTGTAAAGAGAGAAAATGGTGTAGAGGGTAGAGGAAAGGATAAAAAGCGAAGGTCAGGCTGTAATGGCTTGAATAGGGGAGAAGTGCCCTAAACCAAAAGGCTGCTGACTTATCCTACGGTACAATATAGCAGGAATGAAGGCAAATCAATGAATGGAAATAATTCAATGACGGCTACGGCTGAGAGGTTTCCGCATGAAGCTTTGCAATCTCTGCCGATACCCTGCCCGCATCCTTCAAAAGCCCATACTCAAACATCTCGATAAATCGGTTCAGACGCATTTCCCAGTCCTGCATCGTCAGCGGGATATGCCGCTGTGCCATTGTCTCAGCGAAGTCCAGATAAGAAGTAACCATTCGGTTCAACTGTCCCATTTCAAATTCACTCAAATAATTCTTCGCAACAGTTACATAAGACTTTTTGATTTTCCCATCTGGAGCATCCTTCCAGGTAGTCAATCCCATATACTTCTTTGTATGATCCGCTCGTTCTACGATCAGATCTGCCGCTGTATGTCCATGAACGGCATAATGCATCTTATTTTGAACCGTTGCATAAAAACGCCGGGTCGCGGTTGCCGTTTTATCATAGTCAACCGCCGTCGCATAAAGATCGGTAATCTTCTGGTAAAATTTACGCTCGCTAGCTCGTATTTCCCGGACGCGTTCCAGCTGCTCTTCAAAATATTTATCAGTTAGATACGTACCGCTCTTTAAACGCTCATCATCCATGACCCAGCCTTTAATGGTATATTCTGACGCGATCTGATTTACCCACTTGCGAAATTGAACTGCCCGTTCAGAATTAACTTTGAGACCAACCGCGATAATCATCTGCAGACTGTAATGATTCGTGTCATAGTTCTTTCCATCTGCGGCAGTTATCCGAAATTTTCGGATAACTGAATCCTCTGTCAATTCAGAATCAGCAAGGACTTTTTTTATATGGTAGTTGATCGTCCTGACATCCACATCATATAAAGAGGCCATCATCTTTTGCGTCAGCCATATATTCTCATTCTCATAACGCATCTCCATACTTTCCTGTTGAGCGCCAGTAGATGCAACATACGTCAAATACTCTGCCGCACTGGAACGAATCGTAACCTGTTCCTTTTTCTTGACTGTCATATCAAGCCCCTTTCTTTTCAGGGATTTCTCTTCCCAGTTTATCTTATATAAGCATTCTCTTAAGGTTCGGCTTTCCCTCTCCGGCAGTACATCCGAAATTCATAGCACAGGTCAAAGTAGGTCTGCTCCTCACTCTCCGCCGCCAGCACCCACTCCTTATCCTTCTCCAGATTTGGAAAATAGGTATCCGCCTCATAGGTATAGTCAATCCAGGTCACATGGGCCACATCGCAGTAAGGGAGAAAGGCCTGGTAGATCTCCTGTCCCCCGGCCACAAAGATGTCCTGGGAGGGATATTTCCCGCACTCCTCCAGTGCCTCCTCCATGCTCCGGCAGACCACCGCCCCCTTTACCCGAACGTCCGGATCTCTTGACAGGACGATATTTTTCCGGCCGGCCAGAGGCTGCCCCCCGGGAAGGCTCTCCAAGGTTTTCCTCCCCATCACCACCACCTTGCCCATGGTCTCCTCCCGGAACAGCTTCCGGTCCGCCGGGATATCCACCAGGGTATTTCCATTTAAGCCAATGGCCCAGTTTCGATCTACCGCCACAATCAAATTCATGTTTTTGCTCCTTCTGGTTGGTTTTCTTCTGACAGCTCACAAACATCCCAATATTCTATGAATCTGTCCCTCTAAAAAATGCTGCTATTCCGGTTATTGTCTCTCTCAAATCGGGGCACAAAGAGCTTCCAGTAACACTTCGATGATCTTAATTCAATATATCCATAAACAATTTCCGGTTAAACTGCGAATGGAAGGCCTCCAGCTGATCCGCAATCCCCTCACAGCACTCCTTTACCTCCGGATTCGCTCCTCCATGTATATTTCTCTCCTTGTAAACATGGGCCCATTCCGTCAAATCCACTTTAAAGATAAAATTGCTTGGAATGCTTAACATGTACAGTCCGCGCTTCACATCCGGATTGGCCTCATACCCTTCCTTGATATAACCATTGACTGCTTTGATATAATTTACCCCCTCATGCTGGATTACCTCCGGCAGCTGGATATCCATCTCCTTCAGCGCCAGATCCGTGGGCAGGATCTTATCCTCATACCAGGCGGACATCTCATAGGAAAATTCAGCCAGACGTGTACTGGAACGGATGATCCGGTTATTGAACCGTTTCGCATGTGCGTCCCAGTCATCTTGTCCCGCCCGGTGCAGGCCTTCCACTGTGATAGACAAATCGATAAACCGAAGCATGGTAATATGCCTCTGCCCCCACTTTACCAGCTTAGAGAGCCAACCCGAAAATTCTTCCAATTCCTCTGCCAAATCAGCACGATATTCTATCAAACTGCCATCCCAGTGCAAAACCTGCCTGCATACCTGCCGTATATGCATTTCTTTCTCCCGGGTCCAAGAACGTTTGCTCATATACATGGATACAATTGCGTCATCAATTCCAGAAATTTGATTCAAATATGTCTTCATTTTCCTTTTTTCTCCTTCTTTTTGCTCTCCATAGCATAGCATAAAATCAATGCCCGCGCAACTAACTTCCCGTCAACGTATCATTCCTTCCATCCTGTCCCCGTCCCTGCCGGATTTCGAAAGCAGCAGCTCCTCCCCCAGCCTCAGAGAATAGATCACCGCCTCCTTCACTTTCTTCCCCGTCACCTGCTCCAACGACCGGATATAGTATTCCAGCTGGACATGATACCGCTCCAAAAGCTCCTCCTTTCGCTCCACAAAGTCCGTCTTATAGTCCACCAGAACCAGCCCGTCCTCCTCTTCCATATAGGCGTCGATCATTCCCTGCACCAGCACCAGCTCATCGGAATCCGCCAGGCCCATCTCCCTGGCCGGGATGCCGATCATAAACTGCTGCTCCTTGTGAAGGCGTCCTTCCCTCCATGCCCGGATCATTCGCTGTCCCAGTGCGCTGTGGAAAAAGTCCCATAGCACTCTGGCATTCACCAGCTTTCTGGCTTCCTTTAGCATACCGCCTCCCTCCGCCAGCTCATCCAGCCTGAGGGCTACCTCCCGGATCGAGGAGAATTCCTCTCCCAGGATCAGCTCCAGGGCCCGGTGGTACGCCGTTCCCCGTGCAGCTCCTCCGGCCCTTCCAAAGCCTCCCGGCATGGAGCCGCCTTCCGAAATCTTCCTTGCCGGTCCGCCGCTTTTCACCTGGTCATCCGAAAACTTCACCGATACCCGGCCAGGTTCCAACAGTTCACCTGAACTTCGCTCCATCGCCTGCTCACATTCTGTCAGTTCATCCAAATCCTCGAAAGCTCCGCTGCTCTCCCCTCTGCTCTCCGAATACAGCTCCACAGCTCCTCTGCTCTCTTCCCTGCTCTCCGGATACAGCTCCACAGCCCCGCTGCTCTCTTCCCTTCTCTCCGGATACAATTCCACAGCCCCACAGCTCTCCTCCTCTTGGCTTTGCCGCTTCAGCTCTGACACAGACATCATAGCATACAGCCCGATGTCCGCCTCATAGGGATATGCAAAATGCAGGGCCTCCAAAAGCTCCTTCCGGTATTCTGCATCATAGATCCTTCCCTCCTCCTGGGACAGGAGAAATTCCTTCGAGGTCTGCTTTTCCATCTGCCGCAGCACCTCCTGCCCCACAAAGGAGGCCGCCGGTATTTCCCGCCCTTCTATGGACTGGCCGGCTTCGGAAAGCGCCATAAGAATCCAGTCCAGGTACGACCCGGCCCCTGTAAGGAAGGTGTAGGGAAGGGCCCTGGGGCTTTTTCCCGCAGGCAGGGCCCGAAGGGTTCGGGGAATCAGCATTCCCCGCCCGTCTGTCTCCAGCCCCCACTTCTCCAGCTTTTTCTCCAGATGGAGATCCGTGGCTGTCAGAATCAGCTTTTCCTCCGCCCTGGTCATGGCCACATAGAGGACCCGCAGCTCCTCCCCCAGCCCCTCCAGCTCCATCCGCCGCTTCAGCACCTGCTTCTTTAAGGTGACGCTTTTCACCCTCTGCTCCAAATCCAGAAAGTCCGCCCCCACTCCAAACTCCGGGTCGATGAGCAGGCGGCTGTAGGCGTCCTGCTTATTAAACCTTTTCCCCATTCCAGCCAGGATCACAATGGGGAATTCCAGCCCCTTGCTCTTGTGGATGCTCATAATCCGCACCGTCTTCTCCTGGGCCCCGGCCACCGCCGCCTCCCCGAAGTCTGTGTCCACCTTTTTCAGCCGCTCCACATACCGGATAAAGTGAAACAGCCCCTGATAGCTGGTGCCCTCATAAGCCGCCGCCTTCTCGATCAGAAGATCCAGATTCGCCTGTCTGGTCTCCCCGGCAGGCATAGCCGACACATAGGCATAGTAGCCGCTTTCCCGGTAAATCCGCTCCAGCAGCTGGTGGATGGGGAGGATGTCCGCCAAATGCCGGAAGTGTGCAAGCATCTCCTGGAGCTTCCCCAGCTTCTGGCTGATTTCTTCCTCTGCTGCCTCTTTCTCTTCTCCATCCCTTCCGGTCTCTGCACCGCTTCTGTCCCTGGTGCTGCCTTCAGCCTCCTCCATTTTCCCGGCCTCCACGCCTCTTCCTGCGCCGGAGTTGCTTCTCTCCTTTGCCACCCCGGCTTCCTTCTCACCCTTCTCCTCCTTCATCCACAGCCGCCAGGCTCCGTATATCCCCCGGTCCTGGCCCTTTTTCGCTTTCCTCTTAAACCTGGCCATCATCCAGGCCAGCTCCTCATCGCTCATCCCCACTAGGGGAGAGCGCATCACCGCCGCCAGGGGGATATCCTGGATAGGATTATCAATCACCGCCAGAAGGCTGAGGATAGTCTCTACCTCCGTGGTATCAAAATACCCTGCCTGAGACTGGGCATAGGCCGAAATCCCCTCATTCATCAGACCATTGACAAAGGTCTCCGCCCAGCCGGAAAGGCTCCGAAGGAGGATGACGATGTCCCCGCATCTGGCTCTCCGGTAGGCCTTTCTTTCCTTATCCCACACCAAAAGCCCGGTGCTCTCGTCGGTAAGCTCCTTGATCCTTTTGGCCGCCAGCTTTACCTCTATCTCCTTGCTGGTAAAATCCCTTGCCTCCTCGTCCAGGGCGGAAAGCTCCCTGCTTCCTGTGTCCGTCACCAGAAGCTCGGCCCGGTAGCGCGCTAATGTCCCGCAAGCTTCCTCTTCCGCCTGGGGTGAAGCCTCCGGGACATCCCTTCCCGGCAAATGGGAAGTCCCCTCTGCCTCCCCGTCCCAGGGGATGGATTTTTCTGCGTCTCCCTCCTCAGGCAGCCTGGGAAATTCCCCGCCCCCATAAAGAGCCGTCTCCTCGGTATACCGGATTCCCCCCAGGCTCTCTGTCATAATCTGGTAAAACACCTGGTTAATACTCTCCAGCACCTGGCTGCGGCTACGGAAATTCCTCTGCAGCTCGATCTTCTGATACAGCCCCTCTTCCCTGGAATAGGTCCTGTACTTTTCCAGAAAAAGCTCCGGCCTGGCCTGGCGGAACCGGTAAATACTCTGCTTCACATCCCCCACCATGAACACATTAGGCCGGCCGAACCGCTCTCCGGACAAAGCCAGAAGAAGCGCCTCCTGAACCGAATTGCTGTCCTGATACTCATCCACCAGGATCTCCTCATACCCCTGGCTCAGCTGATCCGCCACCTGGGAGGGATGGCCGTCCTCATACAGGATTTCCAGGGCATAATGCTCCAGATCCCCAAAATCCACCAGATTCCGCTCCTTCTTTGCCTGCTGGTACCGATCCAGATACTCCTCCGCCAGATCTAATAGCATCTGCACCGCCGGGGCGCAGCCCTGCATCCCCTCCCGGATCTCCTCCATGGTCTGTCCGCCATACTGCTCCCTGCATTTGGAAACCGCCTTCTTCACCCGGTCCCGCACCCCGGCGGCAAACTCCTTCTTCTCCGGGTCGATATCCTTCCCCCTAGCCGCGGCCAGCCTTCCAAAGGAGGCATGCTCCAGCCTGGCCTGAAGCTGAGAAAAGCTTTCCGCCTCCCCCAGAGCGCAGACCAGCTCCTTATCCGCCCGGAGAGATGGAAGATATCCTGCCGGGCCGCCCTCCTCCTGGCAGACCTCCATAGCCTGATCCAGCTGGCGGGCAAATTCCTCCATCTGCCGCCTTACATCCAGGAGAAGAAACTTCATCCATCCCATCTCCTCCAGATGCTCCAGCGCCTCCGGAAGAAACTCCCCGCGGCACTGATTCAGCCACTCCTTAGGCCAGGGATGGCTGACGCAGAACTGATAAACCTGGCGGATCACCTCCTCGATGCCCTGATCCGTCTTTCCCCCGCCGTAGGTTTCCACGAACCGGACAAAGTCCTCCGCTCCTTCCTGATACCGCTCCTCCAAAAGCTCCGCCATCACATCCGCCTGTAAAAGGGTCAGCTCTCCCTCATCCCCCACCCGGAAGGCAGGATCGATATCCAGCCCCCCATAATGATTCCGGATCAGAGAGAGGCAGAAGCTGTCGATGGTCTGGATCTGGGCATGGGGAACCAGGGCCGCCTGGAGCCGAAGCCTGGGATTCTCCGGATCCTTCCTGAGCTTTTCCCCAATCGCCCTGCCGATGCGCTCCCGCATCTGGGCCGCCGCCGCATTGGTAAAAGTCATGACCAAAAGGCGGTTTAAATCCACCGGGGGCTCCTCCTCTGTAATCATAGTCACAATCCGCTCCACCAGCACTGCCGTCTTCCCACTGCCTGCCGCTGCGGATACCAGAAGATTCCTTCTCCGGCTGTCAATCACCCGCTGCTGATCATGGGTCCATATCATAGCCATTCCCATTCCCTCCTTTCTCTTCCTGGAATGCTTCTGAGATCTGCTCCAGGCCTTCTTCCTCAGAAAGCTCCTCCTCGCTGCCTTCCTCCGAAAGAATCTCCTTCCAGATCTCCTCCGGCTTTAATTTCCTAAGTTTCCGGTAGCCGTAGCCGGCTGTCTTCCGGTCAAAGCCGCAGACCGCGTGATAAGGGCAGTAGTCGCAGCCAGTCCGGCTGCCCTGCTTCATGGGCTCTATCCCGATATTTCCCCCCAGGATCTCCTGGCCGGCCTTCTTACACCGGCTTCGGACATACTCCCGCAGATACTGGAACCGTTTCCCGCTGGCCACCGAGGACCGTCCCTCCTGGAGCAGCCCTGCCTTCAATGCCACGGGAATCACATCCGATTCCCCTTCTATCTCCCGATCCAGCCTGCGGATCACCTCCAGATCACTATTTACCAGCCCGTCCATCTTCAGCTGCCTTTTGATCTGCTCCTCTATCTCTTCCGGGGTCATAGGCTCCTTCTTCTCCACCATCGGATCCTGGATATGGTAGTAGAAAAATCCTGCCGGAACCACCTCCTTTTCCGGATGGCGCCGCTCCTCCATCTCCAGAGCCGCGTCCATATAGATCACCAGCTGCAGCTGCAGCCCATAATAAAGGGCCGCCAGGTCAAAGCTTGCCGTACCAGACTTGTAGTCAATAATCTTCACATACACGTGGGTCTCATCCTCGCACAGATCCAGCCGATCGATCCTTCCCTTCAGATGAAGGGCTTCCTCCTCCGACAGGGCAATCTTCATGGCATTCAGATTATCCGCCGCTGAGAAGGAGACCTCAAAGCCCGCCGGCTTAAAATCCCCCTTTTTCAGCTGCTCCCCCAGGGCCCACAAGGTCCTCTGGGTGATCCGGGTAATCCGCCGGATCAGGTATGCGTTCCGGAAGGAGCTCTTTAAGATGGTATTTCCATAATCCTCCACCGTCCTGGCCACACACTCCTCCACCAGACCGTCACGCTCCCCGGCAGAAAGAGAGGCCAAATCAAGCCCCCGCTCCCCCAGAGTCTGAAAGCAGATGTCCAGAGACTGGTGAAAAAGATTCCCCATGTCCACTGCCCCCAGCTCATATTCCTGACGCTCCAAAAGCTCCAGGCCATAGCGGAGAAAATGGGAATAGGCGCAGGCCGCGTACAGCTCCAGCCGGGTCACACTCCCCTGGAGAATATTCCCGTAAAGAGCCCTGGCCGCCGCCCGCCCGATCCCTCTCTCCTGATAGGTATAGGAAAAAGCCTCTGCCAATCGTCTGGCCTGCTCCCGGTAGTCCGGGTGATGCGCCAGGTAGGAAAACAGCTCTAAGGTCTGCTCTCTCCCCTCCCCATCCAGATCCTTAAGGCCCTCTGCCAAAAGCTTCACCGCCTCCTGGTAAGAGCATGGCACCGGAAGCCTCTTCTCCTTAAGGGAATCCTCCTGCAGACTGTCCGGGAACATGGAGAGCACCTCCCCGATCAGAGAGGAGGGGCGCAGCTCCTTCCCGCTTCCAGTATACCGGCCATAGGTAAGCACCAGCTGCCTGGAGGGCTTGGTCATCATCAGGTACAGATAAAACCGCTGCATCAGCCCGCTCTCCCTGGCCGAAGGCGCCAGCTCCACCTGGTGGCTGGAAAAAAACTCCCGCTCCTCGTCGGTCAAAAGCCCCTTATTCTCCTTCCGCTGGGGGATCACTCCTTCATTGACGCCCACAAAATACAGCACCTGGATGGAATCCAGACGGGTTCTGGTGATATCTCCCACCACCACCCGGTCCACGGTGGCAGGGATGGTTCCCACCTGGATCTCCCCAAAGCCAGCGTCTAATATCTGTTCAAACTCCTTAAGCCCCATAGGCTCATCTCCTAAAAGACCCACAAGCCGGTCCAAAAGCTGGATGATCAGCTCATATACCTGGCTGTACTCCTTAGACAGCTCGCTAAAGCCTTCCGCCATCAGCCGGTCCGCCTCCCGCTCCAGCTTTTCCTCCAGCCGCCTATCCTCCAGAAAGCGGCGCAGCGCCTCGGTCATGGACGCCCCGGTACTTCCCTTTTCCCTCAGCTCCTCCCGAAGGGCGGCAAAGGCTGCGACCACCTGTCCCCGCAGTCCATTCAGCTCCTCCAGGTTCAGGCTCTCTCCGCCCCGAAAGGGCCTCTCCCAGGTCTGGCTCCACCGCTTATAGCCGCGGATCCCCAGGGCCCTCACGTAGTTCTCCATCCGATCCAGCTCTTCCCGCATGGCTTCCCGGCTCTGGTCTTCTCTGACCCTTAAGTCTTTACATTCGGATGCTCCTTCGTCCAGGCTGTCCCATCCCAAAGCCTCCTCATCCAAGCCTTCCCGTCCCGGCTCTGGCTCTGGCACTGCCTCGCCCGAACCTTCCCGTCCCAGCGCTTCCTCATCCAAGCCTTCCCATCCCGGCTCTGGCTCTGGCACTGCCTCGCCCGAACCTTCCCGTCCCGGCGCTTCCTCGCTCAGACCATCCCCCTCCAGAAGCAGCCCTGTTTTCAGACATCGGAACACGCTCTCGTAGGGGAAATCCATCCGGATCACCTCCAGAGCCGACCGGATCAGCTCCACCAGGGGATTGGCCAGAATACTCCTCTTGTCATCTAAGAAAAAGGGAATCCCCATCTCCTCAAACTGCCGGCGGATCTCCCTGCCGTAGGAGGGAAGATCCCCGGTAATCACCGCCATATCCCGGTAGCGCAGTCCCTGCTTCAGCCACTGCTTCATCTGCCGGCACACAAAGCGGATCTCCTTCGCCGGATTCTTCCCCGGGTACACAAGTACCTCTTCCTTCCCCAGCTCCGGATCCGGGAATCCCCCCTCCCGGCTCTCCCCAAAATACCGGTTTACATGGCGCTCCACCCAGGCCAGCCTGGGACGGTTCTGAAACCGGATCGGAGGGCTTCCCCCGAGAATCACATCCCTTTCATGGATCACGCCCGCCCTGACTGCCCGGTCAATCATCTGGCATATCATATGCCGGCTCATATAAAATAACTCCGCCTTCTCCGTCTCCTGATACACCGGCTCCCCCGGATCCACCGTCACTGCCGCCCGCACCCGGCTGCAGATCCCCATGCAGATCTCCAGAATCCTGTACTGCACCGGAGTAAAGCCCGTGTAGCCGTCCAGGTAGATCTCGCTTCGGCAAAGGGTCTCCCACCGTGGCAGCTCCTTACAGCACAGATCCAAAACCTCCTCTGCTGTGGTAAACTTATGGGCGATATATTCCTGAAACTCCCGGAAAATCAGGCTCACATCCCCCAGCTTTTCCCGCAGCACCGGCTGAGCCGCCTGCTTTCTTAACTCGTCCAGACAGTCCGGGGAAACCCCGTACTGATACATCTCCGACAGCAGGGATTTAAGCTGATTTACAAACCCCATCTGATTTAAATGCCTCTGATAGTAGCGAAGCTCCTTCTGCCTCCTGGAAGCCGCCTTCCGGAGGATCATAGCCTTCCCCATATCGTCCAGCACCGTCAGCGTCTCCACCGCCAGATCCTCAAAAACCCGGTAAGCCAGACGGTTAAAGCTTAACACATCCACATTGGTCAGGCCATGGCGGGGATGGAGGCGGATCAGCTCCTTCTGGGTCTGCATAGTATACTGCTCCGGCACCAGCAAAAGATACTGCCTCTCCTCATGAGCCATAGACTCCCGGATGATTTCCTCATAAAGATACCGGGTCTTCCCTGACCCGGAAGGTCCTAAGATAAACTGAAGCGCCATGTTTCCTCCCATTTCGTAAAGCTCCACTGTTGTAATTTACTATAGCATACTCAAATTTTCCTCAAAAGTCAAACCTCCTAAAAAGAGAGAATTTCACGAAACTCAGGCTGTTGCTGTAGGCGGCAAGGCCATAAGCAGTAACCTAAGGCTTTTACAAGCCCTTGATGTTCCATGAAATTCTCTCTTTCTTTTTATGTACTGTCAAGCTCTCTCTTGCATCGGACCTTCCTGTGTGATGGCGTCCGCCATCAAGAGCAGGAGGGGTTATCTGGGGATTCAGGGAACCAAAAGTGTCCGTACAGAAGGGAATCCCATACACTGAACCATCGGCAGCCGTAGAGCCGGCCTTTAAGGAATCATAGTAAGTGCCGTCGTTCCAGGCCTCGTAATCCGCCACATAGGAATCCAGATTTGTCAGATATCCAGCGCTTACGTCGCTGGGCAGCTGGAAGGTGTCTTCAAAGACGATATCCGGGCAGGTGTTAGCATCTGCCAGCTGTAGGGCCACCTTGGTGTAGTAATCCGATTCCGATCCGGTAATGGGCGCCAGGTTCAGCTCCACCTGGTCCTTCCCATCCCATGCCTCATAGCTCTCCTTCAGCCACACGTACCAGGGATGATTCTCCCCCTGCCCATCATCTTTAAAGGTAATGGTTAATGTTTTCTTCTCCCCGGAAGCCTCTTCCTTGCTCTCTGCCTCTTCCTTGCTTTCCCCTGCAGCCGCTGCTGCGGCATCTGTCTGGGCCCCGGTTGTGGCCGCTCCCTGGCCGGAATCTGAGCCGCAGGCCACAAGCCCGGCTGCCATCGCTGCGGTAAGGGTTATGCTGAGTAACCTTTTCTTCATAAATCCATCTCTCCTTTTTTCCTTTGATGTTATCATCTTAGCATCGGAAAAAAGGAAAGTATATTCTACTTTTTTAAAAACAGAGTAAATTTTTAAAGTGCTTTACTGAGAATAGCTCATAATCGCCACCCGCATCTCATCCTGGAGGCTGGCCGCCATGGCAGATAAATCCACGTTCTTTTTTGCAAGAATGTCATAAAAATACTTTGACAGCACATCCGATATTTCAAACCAGGCGTAATACGTCTCCAGCCTGGTTCGGTTCTCCGCAAATACCTGATTCAGCCTCTGAACCTCCTTCTCCTCTATGGCCTCCTCTTCCCCTGAGAACAGGGGAAGGCTTCTCATAGCAGCCAAAAGACGGCTTCGCACCCCTTCCTCGTATAAATATGCCCCAAATCTTGCCGCCTCCCGGCCAGCTCCCCGGCAGAAGCCCAGATTATCTCCCCCCGGCGCCAGCCCTTTTACCGCCCCGGGAATCGGATTTATCTGGTACTCCAGATCCTGCCCATTTTGGTTAAGCCACACCCGGGTGCTCACGGGAGCAATCAAAAACACCACCTTCTCCCTGGCAAATTCTCTGGCCGCATCCTTTCCTGTACAGTTAATTACGTTCTTATTTACATCCCCCCGCTTTTTCAGCGTGTCCAAAAGCGTCAGCGCCTGTATCCCCGGCTCTTCGCTCAGATTATAAAAATTTCCCCCATAAGTAAAAATAATACTTCGAAACAGTTCTGCCGCCCCGCTGGTATGTTTCGCCCCAAAGCCAAGGCCGCTTACTCCATTTCCATCGATGCGGCCGCAGATCTCCAGCATCTCCTCCCAGCTTTCCGGCCCTCCGGTCCTAATCTCCTTAAGATACTTTGAATTAGAAAACATCACATAGGGATCCAGAGAAAAGGGAAGGCTGTAATAATTTCCTCCGGACATCACAGACTGCATCCGCTCTGGATAAAGAAGACGGGACTTCACCTCCTCCGCCAGCGCCTCCTCCACATTCTCCAGAACCCCCATGCCCATTAAGCCGGCCATTTCCATGCTGCTGCAGATCACAAGATCCGGCTGCTTTCCCTCATCCACACCCAGACAGATCTCCTTCTTTAAATCCTCCCGGTCGATAAATTCCACCTCCACCTGAATTCCATCATTCAGGCCAGAATACTCCCGGGCGATTTCTTCCAAGCTGTCCTGCTGCTCCTTCCTCTCATAGCAGGCCAGCAGTGTAATTCTCTGTACCTCCTCCGGATCCCCTTCCCCGGGAGTTCCATCATTCTGAAACCGCTTCCACACTACTGCCATGGTCAGGAGAATCACCAGAATCAGCACTGGCATCACACGCTTCATCCTCATGCTTTCATTTCCTTTCTGTATTCTGACGGAGTCGTGCCGCAAAGTTTTTTAAACACCTTAACAAAATACTTCTGATCCTTAAACCCTACCGCCTCAGCTACCTCATAGACCTTACAGTCCTCTGTGGCCAGCATCCGCTTTGCCAGGCTGATGCGGAAATTCTGGAGAAAGGGGCTGAAATTAATTCCTGTTTCCCTGTAAAAAATCCGGCTCAGATATTCCGGCGTCACCCGGCAGATTCTGGCCACATCGGACAGGGCTATTTCCTCCTTATAGTGAGTCCGGATATAGGAAATCGCATTCATCACCATCCCATTTTCCGTTAAAATCTCCTCCTGGTCGCCCTGGGTGATAATATGGAAAAATTTCTCCAGCTGGTAGCGCACCTCTCCCCTGGTCTCACTGCGGATAATCATTTCCATAAAATATTTCATATTCTCTTCCTGGTTAAAATACTCTTTTATCTCCTTTGCCACATAAAATACATTGGCAATCAGGCGGATGGCGTACTCCCTCACCTGTTCCGGATTCCCATTCTGCTCTACCACCTCTTGAATAAACCGCTTGCCGTAAGCATCGATTTTCTCCTTCTTTCCGCTGCGCAGCTCCCGGTTTTTTTCCGTCCCTGCCACTAAAACAACTGCCTGCTTTTCTCCTGGTGTCTGAAATACATAAGCATTCTCTATGCACAAGGACTCCATTAATTCCCGAAGGCGCTGGATCATCTCCGGAATCGTAATCCGCACCCTGGTTCCCTCTGAGTCCGATGCAAACACGACCCTTCCCTGATCTCCATAGTAAAGCTTAAGCCGGGTAATCACATTCCGCACTCCGATGCTTGTCTCAATCCGGTCCTTTCGATAATCATAATGGTTCAGGGCATCCACCTGCTCCCTGGACATTCCTACTCCATTATCCTACACCTGGATCTCGATGTGGTCCGGCTCCAGGCGCTGAATCCCGATATGAATCTCTCCCGTCCCCTCAAAGCCGGAAAAGCCGTGGATGATGGTGTTCTCCACCAGAGGCTGGATTAACAGCTTATGAATCCTGCATTCTCCTGCCCTCTCATCCAGGTCCACGGTACAGTTAAAGGCATATTCAAAGCGCTGCTGCTGTAAATAAATATACTTTTTTAGAAACTCCAGCTCTGTTTTTATGGTCACAATCTCATTGCTGTTGTGGATGCTGTAGCGCAGAAGCTGAGCCAGCTTCGTGATCATCTGGCTGATGGAAAGCTGCCCTGACTCAATGGCCTGCCAGTTCACTGTATCCAGGGTATTATAGAGAAAATGGGGATTAATCTGGGCCTCAAGGGAACGGATCTCTGCATTTTTCTCCCGCACCAGAGACTCCCTCTCCTGCTGCCCTGCTTTTTTAATCTCCGCCAGCATATCATTAAAATGGCGGGAAATCTGGGCAAACTCATCATTCCCCTCCACTTCTATTTTGCTTTCCAGATTTCCCCGGTTGGCATCATTCATGGCGTTGACAATCTTTTTAACAGAACGGTCTGTATCCATGGAAATATAGTAGACGATCATAAAGCAGACAGCTCCGGCCAGCACTGCAACCAGGCAGATCATAAGCAGGAGATACCGCAGCTTCTCCAGAGAATAGTTTAAATCCTGAATATTGATAATAAAAAAATGGCCATCCAAAATACTGACTGCGTTCACTGCCAGATTTTCTGTCTGGAAATAATGCACTTCCTTTATAAAGTCCAGCGCCTTTTCCTTTAAGGGTTCCATCTCCTGGCCCTTCATCTGCTCCCCGGGAGAGGCTCCGAAAAGATTGGTGTTCTCATAGCCCGGGATGGGGAAGGAAACGATATTACCGCAGCTGTCCACTAAAAAAGAAAGATTGGACTCCTCCACCCCCTGGGCGTAAACCTTGCGGAAGGCAGCTTCATCTATGCAAAGCAGCACACAGCCGATAGCTCCCCGGTTAAACTGATTTAGATCCGTCAACTGGTGAGCGATATAAAAGCAGGAATATTCTCCATATTCCGGGTCTGTCTTCTTCACTAAATTCGAATAAATACTGTTCTTTTGGAGAAGCGCCTCCTTTACCAGAAAATTCCTCCTTAATCCCTCCTCGAAACACAGGCTTATCTGGCTGGAACGGGTAATCCGATCGTAAAAGCATTCATCCCCATACTTTCCCACCACCGCGATTCCCAGGATCTCCTCATTCCGGTAGATCAGGTTCTGCAGCTTGCTTTCCAGAGAATGCTCAGATAAATAGTAATCCTCCCCATCCCAGGAGTTAATCACCTTTACCTCCTTTGTGTAAGCAGTATTCATATAAATCTCCTGGAATACCCGGTCATACCGCTCAAAAGCGTCCTGAATATTCCCCGCGCTCTGCTCCAGATTTCCATAAAGCAGCTCTCTGGTCTGTTCCGTGATAATGGAGGAGCTGAGCTGGTAGGAAATCAAAAGAATCATGCCAATCTGCAGGAGAGACACCGACAACAGAATCGCCAATATTTTCTTGCCAAGCTCTGTGGAGCGATACTTTGCAATCATAAATTGTTTTATCTTCATAGGCATGTCCTTCCTTCATTTACCTTTGTCCATTAAGGTCCGATACCTGCATCATCAATATACTAAAAATCACTTAGGAAGTCAAACAATAGAATTCTGCCTTCGGTTGTGCAAAATGTGAAGTTGCTATTTAATTGAGTCGCGGATAGCCTGGGGTTCTCTAGCTAAGTGTCTTTCTAAACCCGCCAGGAATCTCTGGCCAAGTGTTTTGCTGCCCGTTAGGAGCCACAGGCCGCGACAAAAGATGCAGGCGCATATTCGCCAGAAGGCTACGCCCGCATCAGGCCGGGTCCCAACGTCACCGCGCTCTCGCTCCGCCGAA
>CATOJE010000087.1 GCA_951800145.1 uncultured Lachnospiraceae bacterium
ATATGCGCCTGCACCCATACCCCGAAAGCTTGGATTCCCCAACGGGTAGCGACGTATACTCGGCTGGCGCTTCCTAACGGGTAACGACACCCACTTGGCTGGCGAATCCTACCGGGCTGCGACACCCACTCAGCCAGCGATACACTAGACGTTCGCGATCACAGAGACTAAAGTAAATAGCAACTTCACGTTTTGCACAATATGGAAAAATCCCGCTCTAAAATTAAATGAATGGTATTGTGTGTAAACAGCAACAGGGAAAAATGCGGTAGCTTTTAATCGTCAGATGTGGTATCATTTTTTTTATAAAATTTCTCGTTATGTACATATTAAAAATAACAGGATGCATTACCCCATTGATTCCATGAGTTCGCTCTGTAAATAGGAATATCTGATGATTAGAAAAGGAGAATTAAAATCATGAGCCAAGCATTTGACGAATTAAAGCAGTATTTAGATCGGGCGATGGCACTGCAGGCGGCGCTTCAGCTGTTTGAGTGGGATGACGCCACAGCAGCCCCGAAGGAGGCGGGGAAATTAACCAGCAATGTGATCCGGATCTTGTCTGGTGAATATTTTCAGGCGGTAAATAATGAGGAGGTAAAGAGGCTGGTGAAGGCCAGCAGGGAGGATGAGAGCCTGACTCCTATTCAGGCGGCCCAGGTGCGGGAGCTTTCTGAGGAGCTGGAAAAGCTTTCCTGTATTCCCAAGGAGGAGTATCAGGATTTTGCCCGCCTTACCTCGGAAGCCACCCGGGTGTGGGAGGAGGCGAAGGAGGCCAATGATTTTTTGCGGTTCGCCCCGACCCTGAAGCAGGTCGTTGAATATCAGAAAAAATTTGCAGGCTACCGGGCGAAGGATGGCCAGAGGAAATATGATGTGATGCTGAATGATTATGAGCCCGGCTTTCATATGGAGCTTTTAGACCGCTTTTTTGATACAATTAAAAAGGAAGTGGTGCCCCTTTTAAAAGCCGTATCAGAAAGTAAGGTGCTGGTGCGGGATGATTTTCTCACTGGGGAATTTTCCGATGAGCAGCAGGAGAGGATCGGCCGGTTCCTGGCAGAGTATGTGGGCTTTGACTTTGCAAAGGGCGTGATGGCGGTGAGCGCCCATCCCTTTACCACGAATCTTCACAATAAGGATGTGCGGATGACCACCCATTATAACCATAATCTGGACAGCTCTCTCTTCTCGATCATCCATGAAACCGGTCATGCCCTTTATGAATTTGGCATTGGGGATGATTTGACCCAGACTCTGGTGGGCCAGGGGGCTTCCATGGGGATGCATGAGTCCCAGTCCCGGTTCTTTGAAAATATAATCGGCAGGAACAAAAGCTTCTGGATTCCCATCTATGAAACGCTCCAGGAGGCATTTCCGGAAGCCCTGTCTGAGATTGGGCTGGATCTGTTTGTGAATGCAGTGAATAAGGCGGAGCCAGGATTTATCCGGACGGAAGCAGATGAGCTGACCTACAGCCTTCATATTTTAATCCGGTATGAGCTGGAGAAGGAGCTGATAGAGGGAGAGCTTTCGGTAGAGGATCTGCCCCGGGTATGGGCGGATAAGTATGAAGCGTATCTTGGCATCCGGCCGGAGAATGTGAGGGAAGGGGTGCTTCAGGACATCCACTGGTCTCAGGGCTCCTTCGGATATTTCCCCTCCTATGCCCTGGGAAGCGCCTTTGGCGCACAGCTTTACTATCATATGAAAAAGGAAATGGATTTTGAGGGTCTTTTAGAGGAGGGAAGGCTGGAGGTGATCCGTGAATATCTGCGGGAGCATATTCACAAATATGGCAAGCTGAAGGACAGCCGGACCATCCTTAGGGATATTACCGGGGAGGATTTTAATCCAGATTATTATGTAATGTATCTGAAGGAAAAATACGGGAAGCTGTACCGGCTAGATCAGTAAAAAGAATGTGCCGGATACGGGTTGGAGAATTTTTAGAAGAAAAGAGGGGGTGTGAAAAATAGACAAAAATATAGAGAAAAGGCATGAGAATTATTCACAAAATTGTTCTTTTTTGCAAAAAATACTGACATTTTTCTTTTTTGAGTGGTAAAATAGTTACCATAGAAGAAGAAAGGGGTATTGCAAATGAGAAGGATTTTAACCGCATGCCTGCTTCAGACCATGAGGTTTGATACAGTAAAGGATGCCGATGCAAGGAGTGACTACGAAAATTATTGTGAGCGTTTGCGAAGGAACGGAACGAAGTTTCAAGTGGAAGAGGAAAGGACAGAACCCGACGGCTCCATCGTGATTAAGATAAGGAAGCAGTACAATTCTTATAAAACGGATGGTTATATGGAAGAATAAGGAAGTGGAGTATGTTTGCAAAGGGCGACTTTGTTGTGTTTGAAACCGCAGGGGTATGCAGGGTGACGGATGTTAATACAGTAGATTTTCATGGAGTGGATCGGAGCAGGCGGTTTTATTTTCTGGAACCGGTGAAGATTAAGGGAAACCGGCTTTATATTCCAGTTGAGAGCCATGCCAGGCGGATGCGGGAGTTGGTGTCACGGGAGGAAGCAGATACACTTTTAAAGAAAGCAAAGGAAATCAGGCCACTCCCCATCCCGGATTATAAGGAGCGGGAGAGAACGTATAAAGAGGCTCTGAAAAGCTGTGACTGCAGGGAATGGATGAAGCTGCTTTGCACCCTGTGGAAAAAGAAGCAGGAGCTGGCGCTTGGCAGAAAGAAGCTTCCGGCGCTGGAAGGACGTTACCTGAAGCTGGCGGAGGAATGCCTTGTTACAGAGCTGGCGCTGGTGCTGGGGTTAGAGGAAGAGAAGGTGATGAAATTGCTGCAGGACAAAACGGCAGGTGAAGCGTAAGTGTTTACAGGCAGTATCCTGCCAGGGGTTCCCTGTGAGTGAAAGCCACAGGGAACCCGAGGAGTGCGGCGCCTGCAACAAGATTATAAAGGGGGCTGGAAAGCCCTCTTTTTTTGTGCTATACTAAACCCCAAGGAGATGATAATATGAAATTAAAGGCTTATGAACACAAGACACAGTATTACGAAACCGATCAGATGGGGATCATCCATCATTCGAATTACATCCGCTGGTTCGAGGAGGCCAGGACGGATTTGATGCGGCAGATGGGGATCGGCTATGAGGAGATGGAGGAGCATGGGATCATCAGCCCGGTGCTTTCCTTAACCTGCGAGTATAAGTCTATGACCCGGTTTGGGGATACGGTTTTGATTATTCCGATGCTTAAGTTTTATAATGGGATCAAGATGACCATCGAATATTCGGTGACAGATAAGGAGACCGGGGAGCTTCGATGTGTGGGGGAGACCAAGCACTGCTTCCTGGGAAGAGATGGGAAGCCGGTTTCCTTAAAGAAGTCGTATCTGGAGATGGACCGGATGTTTCAGGGCGCCATTCCCCAGAAGAATGAGGAGTAAAGGTAACTATTCACGGCCCGACCGGGGTGTGGACAGGAACGGGCAAAGAAAGGATATGGATCATGAAGCTGGGTGTAGTGGGAAATGGTATGATTGTAAGGCGGCTTTTGGAGGATGTGGGGCCGGTATCCGGCATTCAGGTGAAGGCCATCTGCGTGCGCAGAGGGAGCCTGGATCAGGGGCGGGAGCTGGCGGACCGGTATCGGATCCGGGAGATCTATACGGAGTATTCTGTCTTTTTAACCAGGACCGACATTGATACCGTGTACATCGGGATCATCAGCAGCCTGCATTACCAGTATGTCAGGGAAGCCCTTCTGGCAGGGAAGCATGTGATCTGTGAAAAGCCCTTTACCACGGAGTATGATGAGGCGGAGGAGCTGATCCGCCTTGCAAGGCGGAAGAATTTATTCCTGTGGGAGGCCTGTAAGATTCCCTATTCTCGGAATTTTCTGGCAGTGAAGAAGAATCTGGGCCGGGTGGGTGCGGTGAAGCTGGTGCAGTGTAATTATTCCAGGCGTTCCAGCCGGTATGATGATTATAAGGCGGGGAGGGTGCTTCCGGCCTTTGACCCGGATCTGTCCGGCGGGTGTCTCTACGACATTAATATGTACAATCTCCACTTTACCGCAGCTTTGTTTGGACGGCCGAAATGGGTGCGCTACGCGGCGAACCTGGGCTATAATGGCATCGACACCTCAGGGGTGATTACCATGGGCTATGACGGCTTTCAGGCGGTGTGCTGCGGTTCTAAGGATTCGGACAGCCCCTGCTTTGGCCTGGTCCAGGGAGATGAGGGCTGCCTCCGGGTGGAGGGGCCGGTAAGCTCCTGCAGACGGGCAGAGTTTTTACATAAGGGGGTATGTGAGATCCTCAGCGAGGAGGAGCAGCCAGGGACCTTAACTTCTGAGATGCGGGAGTTTGAACGGCAGCTGTCCCAGGGAGATTACCAGGCCTGCTATGATCTTCTGGGCCAGACCCTTTTGGTGATGGAGCTTTTGGTGACGGCCAGGAAGGATGCGGGGATTGTCTTTGGGACGGACCTGTAATGTCCACTGCACGGTGAAGGCATGTCTGGGATGGCGAACTGGCTTCTGCCAAAACCCGGGATATCAGGGAAAGAGAGGGATTCGTAAGAAAGCGTATGGACAGGACAAAGGCACCGATACTATATCTGATCGTCCCCTGCTATAATGAGGAAGCGCTTCTTCCCATCACCAGCCGGGAGCTTGAAAAAAAGAGGAGGCAGCTGATCCGGGAGGAACGGATCAGCCCTGCCAGCCGGATCCTGTTTGTAGATGACGGAAGTAAGGATCATACCTGGGAGATAATCTGCGGGCTGGCAGAGGAAAGCCAGGCCTTTTTGGGGATCGCCCAGAGCCGGAACCGGGGCCATCAGAACGCGGTGCTGGCAGGGCTTATGGAGGCGAAGGACTGCTGCGACATCACCATCACCATGGACTGCGACGGCCAGGATGATATCCAGGCGGTGGATGAGATGGTAGCTGCCTATGAGAATGGGTACGAGGTGGTGTACGGCGTCCGGAGGGCGCGGGATAAGGATACCTGGTTTAAACGGACGACTGCGGAAGGATTCTACCATCTGATGCGCTGGATGGGGACGGAGGTGGTATTTAACCATGGGGATTACCGGCTTCTGTCCTCCCGGGTGCTCCAGGAGCTAGCCAGGTTTCCGGAGGTGAATCTGTTCCTTCGGGGCATGGTTCCTCTCATCGGCTTTCCAAGCACCTCTGTATATTATGAGCGGCAGGAGCGGATCGCGGGGGAGAGCCACTATCCCTTAAAGAAAATGCTGGCCCTGGCCTTTGACGGGATCACCAGCCTAAGCACCCGGCCCCTCCACCTGATTACCATGCTGGGGCTGGGCGTGGCTCTTTTAAGCTTTGCAGGGGTAGCCTGGTCCATTGTGATGCATTTTGCAGGAAGGACGGTGGACGGATGGGCCAGCATGACCTGTATTCTCTGCTTTGTCAGCGGGATTCAGCTGATTTCCCTGGGAATGATCGGAGAGTATATTGGAAAAATATATAAAGAAGTAAAGCGCAGGCCCACCTACATCATAAGCGGGCGCACTGGGGAGAACCGGGAGGAGAAGGAGGCTGCGAAGGGAAAAGGAGAGATGTGAATGGGGATAGAATTTTGGATCCTGCATCAGCTGCAGAGCCTACACGGGCCGGTTCTGGATCAGCTGATGGTGATGATTACCTTTCTGGGGGATAAGGGATGGGTGTGGATCGCCACAGCCTTGATTTTATGCTGCCATCCAAAGACGAGGACATGCGGTATAGGGATGCTTTTATCCCTGCTGGCAGGCTTTTTAGCAGGGAACTGCCTGCTTAAGAATCTGATAGGAAGGAGCCGGCCTTGCTGGATTACAGAGCCGGGGCTTCCGCTTCTGATTTCCAATCCACAGGACTACTCCTTCCCCTCCGGGCACACCCTGGCCAGCTTTGAGTCAGCGGTTACGATTTTATTTTACCACAAGGGGTGGGGGATGGCCGCATTGATCCTGGCAGCCTTAATCGGGTTTTCCAGGATGTATCTTTTTGTGCATTTTCCCACAGATGTGCTGGCAGGCGCTCTCCTGGGAATCGGGATAGCCCTTATAGTCCGCAAAGGAATGAGTAAATATAGAAAGCAGGTAACATATGGATGAACGTTTGACAGAGGTGCTTCCGGGGATCTACCGGCTGGTGCTTTCCAGTAATTATAATAATATTAATAAAATCAATATATTTATTATTCCCGGAAAGAATCCCGAAAGGGATCGGAGCCTGATGGTGGATGTGGGCTTTCACGACGAGGACTGTATGATGCAGTTAAACCGGGCGATGAAGAGACTTGGGATCCCATACTCCAGGCTGGATGTATTCCTTACCCACAAGCATCAGGACCACTGCGGCCTGGCTCACACAGTGGAGCGGATGGGCGCCAGGATCTACATGAGTCCCGGGGAGGGAAGGCATCATTACGACTGTCTCCACTATAATGAGAAGAGCTATCAGGATCAGGCCAGTGTTCTCAAGTATGCGGGAATCACCATGGACAGGACGCCTAAGCTGTGGGAGATGTTTACATCGGCAGTAAAGGAGGATACTCTGAAGGAATTCAGCATTTCTCAGTTTCCCTATCTGCCGGTGCATACAAGGGATTCCTTCCGCTATGGGGAGTATGCCCTGGAGGCCATCCCCTTAAAGGGCCACACCTTCGGACAGATGGGGCTGGTGGATAAAAAATCAGGAGTATTCTTCTGTGCAGACCAGATTATCCGCGGGATTGTGCCCATTGTGGCAACCAGCTATAAGGATGAGCATCTCCTGCGGGGATATTTTAAATCTCTGAAGAATGCTAAGGAGAATTTAAAGAACTGCCGCTTTTTCCCGGCTCATAATGAGATGCTCCAGGGGGAGGAGGTAGGGAGGGTGATTGACCACATTGTGTTTGCCTACCTGGAAAAGATACAGATCATCCGTCAGCTGGTGCAGCACGGGAGAAGCCCTATGACGGTGGTTCAGATCGCCATGCTGGCCTACGGGATGCAGGAGCTTCCAAAGACCCAGGAGCAGTTCGTGTTTTTAAAAATGATTACCAGCAAGACCTTTTCCTGTCTGGAATATCTTCTGGATGAAGATTTTGTGTCGCGAGAAGAAAGGAATGGGGTCCTTTACTGGAATGCGGGATAAAATACCACTTGCATTTTTCACGGCTTTCAGTATAATCATATCTGACGGATGTGGCAGCAGTGCCAGGATCCGAATACAATGTTATATCAATGCAGAGTAGATTTGTGCGCGTTAAGTGCCAGCTGAACAGGGAGTTGTCAGCGGGACGAAAAGAAACCATCCGATTCATTTCAGGCTTTCTTGCGGTGCGCAGATCGCATCCCGCTGCAATATGAGAGAGTTATCTCCTAATTGTAGTAGTATGAGTTCTGCAAAGGAGGTAATTTTTTATGAAGAGATTAGCAACTTTGTTTACTCAGTCGTACCAGGAAATCCGCCATGCAAAGACCATCACGGCCTGCGCTATGTTCGGGGCCCTTTCTGTGGTTTTGGGGTACTTTACCCTGGAGCTTGGGCCGTACCTGAAGCTGGGCTTCTCCAGCATTCCCAACCGTTTAGTGGATTATCTCTTTGGGCCTGTGACCGGCAGCCTTTACGGAGGCATGCTGGATGTGTTAAAGTACATCGCAAAGCCTACCGGCCCCTTTTTCCCGGGCTTTACCTTTGACGCCATGCTGGCGGGGGTACTGTTCGGAAGCATTATGTACCAAAGGCCCATTACCCTAAAGAGGGTTTTGGCGGCAAAGCTGGCTGTGATTCTGGTGTGCAATGTGTTCTTCAATACCTTGTGGATGTCCATGCTTTATGGCAAGGCATTTATGGTACTTTTTCCGGTACGGCTTTTTAAAAACCTGATTATGTGGCCAGTGGATTCCCTTCTTTTCTTCTCGGTGGGACAGATGCTGGAGCGGGGAGGCATACTCCGCGCCATCAAGGGAGAGAGCGTGAAGTCCTTGTAAGGCATAGGGTAATCTGTCTATATTTCTTTGACTTTACATGTTGAAAATGGTACAATTAGGGAAATAATAAGGCGGATGTCTATATGGGGGTTGCGGATTGAAAAGGAGAGAGAAAATTAAGTTTATTATTCCCATGCTTCTGGTGTTTTGCATCCTGGGCCTTGCTGTGTTTTCAGTAGCTAGAAGAATCTCAGTGGAAATGTCCCGTTCTGCCATCGGGAACCTGGAGGAAAGCCTGAAGCTGATTCGGAATACCATCGAGGCAGTCTATAATGAAGAGGCGGAGTTTCAGAAGCTTTTGGCTGCAGAGCTGGCTGCCATGGAGGAACCGGAAAGCTTTATCCTGGCTTATAACCGGAATCAGACGATGGTAAAGCTGTCACTGATCCCTGCCGGTAAGACCAGGGGGATCTCCAGTACTGGCGAGGAGTTTTCAGAAAAAGATCTGGACTTTACCGGTCAAAATACCATCAGCGGTTTGCCGATTTCCAAATCCTATGTAAACAGCATGGGAGCATGGGCTTACACCCTGAAGTGCCCGGTGGTCCGGGATGGGGAAGAGATTGGCACATTTTATGTAGAGTATATTTATGAGACGCTGGAGAATATTCTTCCGGATAAATTATATAATGGCAGCGCCAGCATATTTATTATGGACAGTGACAGCCAGCGCTTTGTCCTGAAGCCAAAAAGCGGTCCGGAGCGGTCGGCAGGGAATGTGAACCTGGAGGATTTCTACCGGGGGAATAATATTTTGGAGAAAAATATACAGGATGAGGCTGGCCGGTGTATCCAAAATGGGGATAATCTTCTGTTTTATCACGATATCCAGAGGAAAAAGTCTCTGATTTATATGTGGGCGGTAAATGGGGGCTCCACCTATCTTATCGGTTTTGTGCCAATCGAGGCCATCCAGAGAGAGGGCAGCGCAGTCAACCAGAACATTCTCATCGTAGTGATCATTATGCTCACAGCGTTTTTCATATGCTGCGGGGTGTACTTCTTTAATGAGCGGCAGCAGATGAGGATCCGGAAGGAGAGAGAGGAAGAGCGGGAGATCCATAATCAGCGGCTGGCGGAGGCCTTGCAGGCGGCGCAGATCGCAAATCAGTCCAAGACCACCTTTTTGTCCAATATGTCTCATGATATCCGCACCCCCATGAATGCGATCCTGGGATTTACCACACTGTTGGCCAAGGATGCAGAGTCTCCGGAAAAGGTGCGGGAATATACGAAAAAGATTACCACCTCCAGCCAGCACCTTCTGAGCCTGATTAACGATGTGCTGGATGTCTCAAAGATTGAAAGCGGCAAGGTAGTGCTGACCATAGGAGAGTTTACTTTAAATGATCTGGTTTCTTCTCTGGACGCGATTATCCGTCCGGCGGCAAAGGCCAGAAAGCAGGAGTTCCATGTCTCGGTTACCGGGATTCATCACGAGTATCTGGTGGGGGATGAGACCCGGCTGAATCAGATACTGATCAATCTTCTTTCCAATGCGGTAAAATACACCCAGGAGGGAGGAAGCATCTGGTTCCGCATCATCGGCCTGCCCCAGCGCTCCAGCCAATATGAGCATATCCGCATCGAGGTGGAGGATAATGGCTATGGTATGACGCCAGAGTACCTGGTAACGATTTTTGACGCCTTTACCCGGGCGGAGAACAGCACCACCAACAAGGTTCAGGGAACCGGCCTGGGGATGGCCATCACGAAGAATATCGTAGAATTAATGGGGGGAACCATCGATGTTACCAGCCAGGAAGGCAAGGGAAGCCTCTTTACCGTGGAGCTGGAGCTTCGTATTCCGGAGCGGGAGATCGATGAGCAGTTCTGGGCGAAGTATCAGATCTCCAGGATCCTGGCAGTGGATGATGAGGAGGATGTCCGGGAGAATATCCGGATTCTCATCGAGAATGCGGGGATTTACGCAGATACTGCTTCCGGCGGGGAGGAGGCCTTCGCCCGGCTGGAGGCGGAGAGACAGCAGGGAAGGGACTATCAGGTGATTCTTCTGGACTATAAAATGGCCGGCGCCGACGGGATTGAGATGGCCAGGCAGCTCCGCAGGGAGATACCGGACTCCGTGTTTATTTTCCTGCTCACCTCCTATGACTGGGATGGTGTGGAGGAAGAAGCACTTCGCGCCGGAATCGATGGATTCCTGTCCAAGCCATTTTTCGTTTCAGCCTTAAAGGAGAAGATTCTGGATCTTCATTTGAAGGGCAGCGGGACAGATCATTTGCATAGCCGGGAGGAACGGATACAGATTAAGGGCCTTCATTTTCTGGCAGCGGAGGATAATGAGATTAATGCGGAGATCCTTCTGGAGCTGTTTGATATGGAGGGAGCTACCTGTGAGATCGTGGAGAATGGACAGCTGGCAGTGGAGCGCTTCCAAAGGGCTCTGCCCGGGGAATTTGACGCGGTGCTGATGGATGTCCAGATGCCGGTGCTCAATGGCTATGAGGCCACCAGAGCCATCCGGGCCCTGGATCGGGAGGATGCAGGAACTATTCCCATTATCGCCATGACAGCCAATGCCTTTGCAGAGGATGTGAGAGAAGCCATGAATGCCGGGATGAACGCCCATGTGGCAAAGCCCATTGACATGGAATTATTAAAGAAAACAGTAAATCAATACCTGTAGATGTGAAAAGTCAGTAAGTATAGCAGGCCCGGAGGGCCAAGGTTTATGGGGAGGAGACGGGGATGAAGGGAAACTGGAAAAGAAGGATTTTCACATTTGTAGCGGGAGGAATGCTTTTTGCCATGATGGCATGTGGCAAGAAAGATTCTGGCATTAATCTTATGGAGAATGAGGGGAGCGAGAAGCCGGTGGTGAATTTCTTCGGACCACTTGGCAGATCGGACCCTCAGTCGGGAAATGTGTCGGTGTCAGCCCAGGAGCAGACCGTCAAGATGGCGGAGGAGCAGCTGGGCTCTAAGATGGAATACCGAACCTATATGGCAGAGGACTACACGGAGAAAACATACGACGATGTGGCGCTGGAGCGTATCCACAATAACATGGATGATTTATACCTGCTGAATCCGGATACGATCCAGATCCTGGGAAGAGAGGGGCTGCTGGAGGATCTGTCCGGCCTGGAAAGCGCAGCGAATTTAAGGGAGGTGGTCAAGACCGCCAATACAGTAGATGGAAAGCTGGTCGCAATCCCTCAGGAGGTGGTGGCCTACGGCCTCTTTGTGAATCAGGATCTGTTTGAACAGTACCAGCTGGACCTGCCTGAGACGCCGGAGGATTTTCTTGAGTGCTGCCGTGTATTTCAGGAAAATGGGATTGAGACGCCGGTTGGCGCTAACCGGTGGTGGCTGGAGTGCTTTGTGCTGGCTCTGTCTTATGGGGAGCTGTATAATGGGGGCGACACCCAGGCGAAGGTGCAGGCATTAAACAGCGGGGAAATCCGATACAGTGATATCCTGCGCCCTGGCTTTACATTCCTGAAGGAGATGATAGATCTGGGTTATATTGACGCGGAGACGGCCCTCACCTATGAGGCCATCGATGGGGAGGGGCCGGATTTCCTGGCGCAGAAAACCCCTATGGTTATGGCTTACTGGGCGGCAGCAAATTCCGATGCCCTTTACGGAAATCCGGACTTTAATATGAAGGTGATTGGATTTCCCAGCAGCCAGGGGCAGATGCCGGTGATCTCGATATCAGGCTATGGGATCAATGTTAATGGAGAGCGCCGGAAGGAAGCCATGGAGATGCTGGATATTATGCTTTCGGATGAGGCGCTGAAAAGGTACACGGAAATCAACCGGGTCATCTCACCATCGAAAAATGTAGATGTGGATTGCGTTGACGCCCTTAAGCCTTTGAATCAGCGGATTAATGAAGGGATCTATGTGCTGGGCTCCAATGCAAATATGAAGGTGGAGCAGTGGGGGAATCTTTGTCTGATCGTCCGGAAGCTGATGGACGGGGCTTCTGTGGATGCGTGTCTGGAAGAGATGGACCGGCTTCAGGAGGAGTCTCTGGCACAGCCTTAGTTTACTGTTCGACCCACAGGGCCCGATGACTGTGAGTGAAAGTCACAGGGAACCCGAGGGTTTCGGCGCCAAAATGGACAGAATGGCCATTTTGGCGCTGTGAACGGCAGGGCCGTGAGCAGTAACACCAGCCTGAAGCTGCTAGGAAAATTACAGAGCAGGGCTGGACTTTTGGAAAGGGTAGTCGTATAATGGAAAAATATCCGGGTTACGGTTCACACCTATCTGGCGGTGAGCTGTAGCCCATCTGATATTGGAGCTTGCGAAAGGAGATTATAAGTCGATATGAGTGAAAATTGTACCCATGACTGCAGTTCCTGCGGGGAAAACTGCAGCAGCAGGACGGCGGAGCAGACCAGCTTTCTGGAGCCCCTTCATCCTGCCAGTTCGGTTAAGAAGGTAATTGGAGTGGTAAGCGGCAAGGGGGGAGTGGGCAAATCCCTGGTGACCTCTATGCTGGCAGTGGCCATGAACCGCAAGAATAAAAGAACCGCGATCCTGGACGCGGATATTACCGGGCCCTCGATTCCAAAGGCCTTTGGGCTGGATGAGGAGATGGTGGGGATGACCTCGGACGGCGCGCTGATGATGCCGGTGCGGACGATGAATGGGATCCAGGTGATGTCAGCAAACCTTCTTCTGGATCACGCCACGGATCCGGTGATCTGGAGAGGTCCTGTGATTGCAGGGGCGGTGAAGCAGTTCTGGGGAGAGACCCTTTGGAAGGACATTGACTATATGTTTGTAGACATGCCTCCGGGAACCGGAGATGTGCCCCTGACGGTGTTCCAGTCCCTTCCAGTGGACGGGATTATCATCGTGGCCTCTCCTCAGGAGCTGGTATCCATGATTGTGGCTAAGGCGGTGAATATGGCGGAGAAGATGGATATCCCCATCATCGGCATTGTGGAAAACATGAGCTATCTGGAGTGTCCGGACTGCGGGAAGCGGATCGCTGTATTTGGTGAGAGCCATATTGACGAGGTGGCGGCAGAGCATGGGATAAAGGTTCTGGCGAAGCTTCCTATCGATCCTAAGATCGCCCAGCTGGTGGATGCAGGGAAGATTGAGTATCTGGGGGAGAGCTGGATGGATGATGCTGTGAGCGCAGTGGAAGCGCTGTAAGGGCTGGCCTATGAACAGCAGCATGAATCTGAAGAATGAACTGAGTCAATCCATAGTCAGTGTTCCGGATGTGGCAGATGTGCCGGAGGGCCTGGTTCATGTAGGGCGGCAGTTCCAGCAGATTATGATGATGTATACCTGCGCCATACGAGAAGTGAAAACCAAGCTTGAGGTACTAAATGACGAGCTTTCGGTCCGGAATATGCGCAATCCCATCGAGATGATCAAGTCCAGGATCAAAAAGCCGGCCAGCATCATGGAAAAGCTGCATCGTCGGGGGCTTCCCATATCCCTGGATTCGGTGGTGAATAATCTGGATGATGTGGCAGGACTCAGGGTGATCTGCTCCTTTGTGGATGATATTTATCAGGTGGCGGATATGCTGATCCGCCAGGATGATGTGACTGTGATTGCCATTAAGGATTACATCAAGAATCCGAAGGCCAATGGATACCGCAGCTATCATATGATTATTGAGGTTCCGGTATTTTTCTCTGACCGGAAAAAGCCCATGCGGGTGGAGGTGCAGATCCGCACCATTGCCATGGACTTCTGGGCCAGCCTGGACCATCAGCTAAAGTATAAGAAAGAGCTGCCCGACGGCCCGGAGATCAGCTGTGAATTGAAGAAATGCGCAGATGTGATCTCCCAAACCGATGAAAAGATGCTGGAGATCCGGAAGCGGATCGAGGCACAGGGGATAGAAGTGAAGGAGTAGTGTTACTGTTCGCGGCCCTGCCGTGCCCAGCAACAAAATTTGCCTTGACTGCATTTTTTAAATATGCTATTATGAAATCAGAAAAGGCGGCGATAATGCTGCCGCCTTTTTGGACGATCAGTGACTGCTTTTGCAATCACCTTTCGACCCATCAGAGCTGGGGAGGCTGGCTGATGGGGCGTTTTCTTTTCGTCCCTTGTGTGCCATATGTAGCGCTCTTCCTTTTTCGGCTAATGTAGCAAAGCCTACCAGGATCCCTACGATACGGCTGAGGATTTCTAAAAAAACATGACGCATCCTCCTTTCTTGGTGTTTGCACACCTGCGACATAAGCTTAAGATACCTTAAGCTTATCCCGAAGGTGTGCAGCTTCCCAATAAGAAGTGCCCGCGACTCAACTCTGATAGATTCATTATAGCATACCTGGCAGAAAATGGAAAGGGAAATATAGGAAATTTAATATAAAAAATATGACAGGGCTTCGGTAATCCGGAAGCCTGTTTTTTTATATAGCGCCAGGGCGGGAGCATTATCAGAGGAAACCTGAAGGAATATGCTTCCCCGGGAAGGAAGGGGAAGAAATACAGCCTGTAAAAGGGCGGCTCCCCATCCCTTTCCCCGAAGCGCCGGGGAGATTTCCACATGATAAAGATAATAGCGGGATGGGCTATAGGGGAGGAGACGGCAAGATCCGATGGGCTCTCCCTTGGCAGAATATGCCTGGAAATCCCAGTATTCTCCCGACTCTTCCTGCACCCATGTTTTTTTCAGAGAGAGCTCCCTCTTCTGCAAGGGGGCCCTGCTCCATTGCTCCAAGGATAGCTCCATCTGGTATTCCGAGTACCAGTACTCCATTCCCAGAGCCTTCCCGGCAGCCAGTCCGTCGCTGCTTCTCTGGTCGGAAAGAAAAACAAGCTGGATCTCCCGGTTCCCCTTTTCCTCCTCCTTTTGAACCAGGGAATCCAGTGCATCTAAAAGCAGAGAAAAAAGTCCCTGGCGCCGTCTGGATGGATGGGTAAAGCCATAGCACTCCCAAAGCTCAGGGGAAACTCTGCAGATGCCAAGAAAGGCTAAGGGGCTGAGGGACGCAGAGGGAAGGGAGGGGTCGCCTGGCTCATCAAATTGGACTAGAAAATCATCTGCATCCTCCGGCAAGGACAGGGTGAGAGGCTCTGCCCTTTGGCAGTCAGCAACAAGAAGGGACAGGGACTCCTTTAATGAGGGGGTCAAATTAGAAGCTGGGATGTGGGTCATAAGGCTCTCCTTTTTATAATGGAAAGATGGTGGTGCGGCAGTACTATTATATACATCCGGGTCTTTGCTGTCAAAAGGAAAAATGAATCATAAATCATAGCAAGAGCCCTTGTAGGAAGCTTAAGTTCGTGCTAGAATAGGCGTGTTGCGGTTTACATCCATTTTTAGCCATTTAAGGAGATAAGAAATACCATGAAAATCACAAAAGAATTAACCATAATTCTGGGAATCACCGCCATCGGCGAGGTCTTAAACCAGCTTTTGCCTCTTCCGATCCCGGCAGGAGTTTACGGCCTGTTTTTAATGCTGGGCCTGCTCTGCTCCGGTATCCTGAGGACAGAGGATGTGGAAGGGGCAGGGAAGTTTTTCCTGGATAATATGACTCCCATGTTCATCCCGGTCAGCGTGGGGATCATCCGCTATCTGGATCAGATTAAGGCAGTGGGGCTTCCCTATCTGCTGATTAATGTGATTTCTACGATGATTGTATTTATCGTAACGGGAAAGATCGCTCAGCTTATGATGGAGAGGAGGACAGAGGGATGAAGGAGATTTTGACAAACAGTATTTATTTTGGATTTTTCCTGACCATCGGAGCGTATCTGGCAGGACTGTGGGTGAAGCAAAAGCTGAAGCTGGCGATTTTTAATCCGCTTCTGATTGCGGTGCTCCTGGTGATGGCCTGTCTGATGGCCACCGGGGTGGAGTATGAGGCATATCAGGAGGGAGGGGAGTTTGTCAGCGGGCTTTTGACTCCGGCCACTGTGTGTCTGGCGATCCCTCTGTATAAGCAGCTGCGGATGCTGCGTAAGCATCTGGCGGCAGTGGCAGTGGGGATTACCTCAGGGGTAATTACCAGTGCGGTCTGTGTGTTCCTCCTCTGCAGCCTGTTCCACTTGGGCCATGAGCATTATGTAACCATGCTGCCCAAGTCCATTACCACTGCCATCGGCATGGGGGTAAGTGAAGAGGCGGGGGGAATCGTCACCTTGACAGTGCTCTCCATCCTGGTGACCGGGATTACTGGAAATATGTGCGCCCAGCTGCTGTGCAAATTAGCAGGGATTACCCATCCTGTGGCAAAGGGGCTGGCGATCGGCACCAGCTCCCACGCATTGGGCACAGCAAAGGCCTTGGAGATGGGGGAGATCGAGGGGGCTATGAGCAGCTTATCCATAGCAGTGGCAGGCCTGATGACCGTGGTTGTGGTGCCTCTGGTGTCCGGATGGATCTGATAATGATGGTATATGGAACAAAAAGAAGACCTGGAATCCTGGTATATGGAACGATAGAAGCATGCTTCGGAGGAATATGGAACAGGGAAAGAAAAGATGGGATAATAATAGAAAAGGATGCATTAAAATAAGGAAAAGATTGTGAGTCGCGGATGATTAGGGATCTCTGGCTAAGTGTATTTCCAAGCCCGCTAGGGGTCTCAGGCAGCGGGGGAAGGTGCAGGCGCATATTCGCCGGGAGGCTACGCCCGCGTCAGGCCGGGTCCCAACGTCACCGCGCTCTCGCTCCGCCGAAAGCGTAGCGGTGCGTAAG
>CATOJE010000088.1 GCA_951800145.1 uncultured Lachnospiraceae bacterium
CAAGCCCGCCCACGAATACACAGCGCCCCAGCAGGCGGGTCCCATAAGGAATCCCCTCCGAAACCGTCGGCGCTTAGGTCCGGTCTTCCACGGACCTTACGCGTCCGTTACGCTTTCGGCAGAGCGAGAGCGCGGTGACGTTGGGACCCGCCTGCTGGGGCGCGTAGCTTCCCGGCGAATATGCGCCTGCACCGATACCCCGAAAACTTGGATTCCCTAACGGGTAACGACACTAACTTGGCCGGCGAATCCTACTGGGTTGCGACACACACTTGACTGGCGAATCCTACCAGGTAACGACACACCCACTCAGCCAGTGATCCCCCAGACCTTCGCGATCACAGAGACTAAAGTAAATAGCAATTTAATTTATAGAAGCGGCCGCATCCCCCTTCATGCCATGTAAAAAAATGGAAGCAAATTCTTGCATTTTCTTTCCCGATATGATATCCTGTCAACAGGGGAAGAAATAAGCGCAGAAGAAAAAAGTCCTGATTCCAGGCGGTCAGAAAGTGAAAAGAAGTGTTTGACAACCAAGTGATTCTATACTATAATCAAAACACGAACATTTGTTCACATGGAGGAGAATATGGAGAGAGATGAGAAGTTAAAGGCCCTTGATGCCGCGATTACCCAGATAGAGAAGGCTTATGGAAAAGGATCCGTGATGAAGCTGGGGGATTCTAAGGCGAATATGAATATTGAGACGGTGCCTACCGGCTCCCTGAGCTTAGATATAGCGCTGGGATTAGGGGGCGTGCCAAAGGGGAGGATTGTGGAGATCTACGGACCAGAGTCCAGTGGTAAGACCACAGTTGCCCTGCATATGGTGGCAGAGGTGCAGAAGCGGGGCGGGATTGCCGGATTTATTGATGCAGAGCATGCCCTTGACCCGGTTTATGCGAAGAATATCGGGGTGGAGATTGACGAGCTCTATATCTCCCAGCCGGATAATGGAGAGCAGGCCCTGGAGATCACAGAGACCATGGTGCGCTCCGGGGCAGTGGACATCGTGATCGTGGACTCGGTGGCTGCACTGGTCCCTAAGGCGGAGATTGATGGAGATATGGGGGACTCCCACGTGGGGCTTCAGGCCAGGCTTATGTCCCAGGCTTTGAGGAAGCTGACTGCGGTGATCAGCAAGTCCAACTGCATTGTGATTTTTATTAATCAGCTTCGGGAAAAGGTGGGGGTTATGTTCGGGAATCCGGAGACCACCACAGGCGGCCGGGCGCTGAAGTTTTATTCCTCTGTGCGTCTGGATGTGCGACGGACAGAATCCTTAAAGCAGGGCGGCGAGGTGATTGGAAACCATGTCCGTGTGAAGGTGGTAAAGAATAAGATTGCACCGCCTTTTAAGGAGGCGGAGTTCGATATCATGTTTGGAAAGGGGATTTCCACCTCCGGAGATGTGCTGGATCTGGCTGTGAAGGAGAATCTCATTGAGAAGAGCGGGGCCTGGTATGCCTATAAGGGAGCGAAGATCGGACAGGGCCGGGAGAACGCGAAGCTTTACCTTCAGAATAATCCGGAGATTATGGCTGAGGTGGAGAAGAAGGTGAGAATCTGCTATGGACTTCTGCCGGAGGAAGAGGAGCAGGAGGGGAATCCCCAGGCAGCCGCTACCGGCGGTAAAGAGTAAGGAGTCCGGCTCATGGTAATTACATCCATAGTGAGCCTGGACAGAAGGAGGAGCAGGGTTCTGCTGGATCAGGACCTTGCCCTTGTTCTATATCCAGGAGATTTGCGTCAGTTCCACATGGAGGAGGGAAGGGAGCTTACCAGGGATGCGTATAAGGCTTTGGTGGAGCAGGTGTTAAAGCCCAGGGCCAGAGAGCGGGTGCTTAAGGCTCTTCAGGTGTCAGATAAGACGAGACGGGAGCTTTTCAGCCTGCTCTCCAGGGAAGGATATCCGGAGGAGGTGATAGAGGATGCTGTGGGCATGGCGGAGGGATACCGCTATGTAGACGACCAGGCCTTTGGGGAGCGGTATGTGGAGGCTCAGGCGTCGAAGAAGAGCCGGAGACGGCTGATCTGCGATATGCAGAAGAAGGGCTTTGACCAGGAGCTGATTCAGGAGCTGCTTGCGGTACATACGGTAGATGAGGAGAGTCAGATCCGAGGTATTTTGGAAAAGAAAAGGATTCGCCCGGAACAGGTCAAGGATAAGAAGGAATGGGGAAAGCTGGTGGGTATGCTGGCAAGAAAAGGGTATTCATACCAGTCGATTTCCCAGGTTATCGGGGATATGGGGTCTTTTTTCGACTGATTTCATCAAAAAATCCTGTGCATTCCGTGGATATTGTTGAAATTGTCCGAATAGATTGTAAAACTCTCTTACATACTTGACATAATACCGAAAAGCGTTTAAAATTATACGTGTTGTACTCGTACAATGAAAATTAAATAAGGAGGTGCTCCTGTGTCACCGTTAGTAGCATTGATTACTTTCGTTATCGTTGCTTCTATTACCTGGGTTGCGGCCACTGCTTTTCAGAAGAAGTCCTATGAGAGCAAGGTCGGTTCGGCAGAAGAAAAGTCCCGGGAGATAATAGATGAAGCGTTAAAAGTAGCAGAGACAAAGAAGCGAGAAGCTCTCCTGGAAGCGAAAGAAGAGTCCTTGAAGACTAAGAATGAGCTGGAAAAAGAAACCAAGGAAAGAAGAGCTGAACTTCAGCGTTATGAACGACGTGTATTGAGCAAGGAAGAGAACGTAGAAAAGAAAGCAGATACCCTTGAGAAAAGGGAAGCAGGTTTACAGCAAAGAGAGGACGCCCTGAATAAGAGAAGTGCGGAAGTGGATGCACTTTACGATAAGGGGATACAGGAACTGGAGAAAATTTCAGGACTGACCTCCGAACAGGCAAAAGAATATCTTTTAAAATCTGTTGAAGACGATGTAAAGCACGATACTGCAAAGCTAGTAAAGGAACTGGAAAACAAAGCCAAGGAGGAAGCGGATCGCAAGGCGAAGGATTATATCGTTACAGCCATTCAGCGGTGTGCGGCAGATCATGTGGCAGAGACTACTGTATCTGTGGTACAGCTTCCCAATGATGAGATGAAGGGCCGGATCATAGGACGAGAAGGCAGGAATATTCGCACATTAGAAACGATGACAGGGGTGGAGCTTATTATTGACGATACCCCGGAAGCTGTCGTGTTATCTGGATTTGATCCAATTCGACGCGAGGTAGCAAGAATTGCATTGGAACGGTTGATCGTAGACGGGCGGATTCATCCGGCTAGGATCGAAGAGATGGTAGAAAAGGCGCAGAAGGAAGTGGAATCCATGATGCGGGAGGAGGGCGAGGCAGCTACCCTGGAGGTAGGTGTACACGGCATTCATCCGGAATTGGTAAAGCTTCTGGGCAAGATGAAGTTTAGAACCAGCTATGGACAGAACGCATTAAAGCATTCCATTGAGGTGGCGCAGCTTTCCGGGCTGTTGGCTGCGGAGATGGGATTAGAGACGCGGGTGGCAAAGAGGGCTGGTTTGTTACATGACATTGGGAAATCCGTTGACCATGAGCAGGAGGGAACTCATGTACAGCTGGGCGTGGAGCTATGCCGGAAGTACAAGGAGTCTGGAACCGTGATTAATGCGGTTGAATCCCATCATGGGGACGTTGAACCTCAGAGTTTGGTGGCTTGTATTGTCCAGGCGGCAGATACGATCTCTGCAGCCAGACCGGGCGCAAGACGGGAAACTCTAGAAACATATACCAACAGATTGAAACAGTTAGAAGATATCGCCGTTTCCTTTAAGGGAGTGGACAAGTCTTTTGCCATTCAGGCAGGACGGGAGGTCCGCATTATGGTGATTCCGGAACAGATCAGCGATGATGATATGGTATTGCTGGCACGGGATATTTCCAAGCGGATTGAGAATGAACTTGAGTATCCGGGACAGATTAAGGTAAATGTAATCCGGGAATCACGGGTTACGGATTATGCGAAGTAGCATCCCAAGATAAGAGGTTAAATGCCCCAAAACGTAAAAAGACGGATTGAAAACAGGCTGGTCTTGATACGGGTTTGGGGTATTTTTGTTGGAGGAAAGATATGAAGCAGTTATGTGGACTGGCAGTGTTAATTTTTGTATGCCTTTCGGTGACAGCCTGCCAAAAAGAAGGGCAGGGAAACAGGATTACACAGGCGGGAGATGGAGCCAGGCAGGAAGCGCAGCTTCCGGAAGCGGCAGGCGATCCGGAGCAGCAGGATTCCCAGGAGGATGCGGCCCGAAAAGATGGGAGCACAGCCTGGGGAGATGGGAATGCAGGCCGGGAAGATGACGAGGATGGGGGACAGGAGGAAGCCTTTGGGAAAAAGCCGGAAGTGAAAGTCCTGGAAAATCTTTCGATGGAGTCCGCACTGCTGTCAGACACATTTTGTAAAGTAGGGGATGTGAACTGCCGGTTTTCTTTCTATGTGGTTCCGGAAGACGGGCTGGATATCCATCAGTCAGAGAGGCTGGGAATTTCTTTTTCGATTCAGAGAGGGGGAGCCGAACGGAGTTTTGGATATGGGGACTTGATGACGGCAGAGGGAACGACGGAATATGAGCTGCCTATGATCCTCTATACCTATGAGGAAGAAGGAAAGGAGAGCCAGGAGGAGCTCTCCCTGAAGATTAACTTTGCTGCGGAGAATTCCCAGGGGCTTTGGCTGCAGGTGAAAGGCAGCCAGATAGCAGAGGGAGATTATTACCGGGAGGCTCAGATCAGCCCGGAAGTGCCGGAGCTGTTTTCTCGCTATTTGTGTAGGGCAGAGCTTTGTGTCTATCCGACGGAGATGCTTTCCCTTTTGCGAAATACAATTTACGCGGCACATGGGAGAAAATTCCAGTCAGAAGCATACCGCCAATATTTTGAAGAGAAGCCCTGGTACCGGGGGATTGTGGACGCAGATCATTTTTCAGAAGCTGTGCTTTCGGACATAGAGAAGGAAAATATCCGGATGATTCAGGAGCTGGAGGGACGGGATGAGGAGAGCCGAAAGAGAGATGAAGCCTGGAAGCCAGAAAATCTGGAGGCGGCTCCCTACCTGTCATTTTTAAATATAAATAAGGAAACCGGGTTGAGTGCGGATATAAGCAGGGCAAGGGATGAAGGCCTGTACTGGAGCGCCCCGGGACAGATTCTCCTTCCGGTTACCTTAACTCAGGACCAATGGGAGATCGTGAGCCAGAACGGCAGCACGGAGGTTTGTACGAATGAGCTAACCGGTGAAGGGCAGATCTTAGAGCGGCTTGAAAACGGGAATTATATTCTTTATGAAAAGGGTGCTGTCCCGGATCCTCTTCTTTATCCGGACAGTGTTGGAATCCGGTATAATTTCGAAACAAGGCTGTATGAGCTGTGGATGAGCAGCGATGACACGATCATGAAACCGGTTTATGAAGGGGAAATCCGCATCCTAAAGGGGGCTGTATTTGGAACGAATGTATCCCTTGCCGAGGCCTCCAAAGGACAACAAGCGATCCTTCCCGAGCCGCCGTCCGGGAATGCCGGCATGACCGGAGACAACCGTGAGATAATTTATGGAAACAGCCTGCGCTGTAACAACCGGGGATATTTGACTGCGATTTACTATTTAGGAGATTAGGCGGCTGCCTGGCAGCCATACATCTCCTGCCGGGAACAAGGGCCGGATCAAATGGAGGAATAAAGGAGGTAAAGATGAAAACCATCGGATTTATTGGAATGGGAAATATGGGAACGGCCATTATGAAGGGGCTTTTAAGCTGCGGATTTGGCGCGGATGAGATTTTATTTACGGATGTAAGCGAGGAACAGAGGAAGAAGATAACCATGGAAACCGGGGTGAGCGGTGTGACCTCCAACCAGGAATGTGCCGGCCTTGCAGAGTATCTGGTGCTGGCGGTGAAGCCTCAATGCTATGAGACTGTGCTAAGGGAGATCCGGCCGGCTCTCCGGAACAGGCAGGCAGTGATCTCCATCGCTCCGGGAAAAACTACAAGATATCTGAAGGAAGCCCTGGGACAGGATAAGCGGATTGTGCGCGCCATGCCGAATACCCCGGCTCTGCTGGGGGAAGGCATGACCGGGGTGTGCTTTGAAGAAGGAGAGTTCTCACAGAAGGAGAAGGAAGTGATCCGCAGATTTTTTTCTTCCTTCGGGAAGATGGAGGTGGTGGAGGAACGGCTGATGGATGCTGTAGTATGTGCCAGCGGAAGCTCGCCGGCATATGTATATCTGCTTATCGAGGCTCTGGCAGATGGGGCGGTAAAATGCGGACTTCCCAGAAGGACGGCCTACGAGATGGTGGCTCAGACCGTTTTGGGCAGTGCGAAGATGGTGCTGGAGACAGGGAAGCATCCTGGTGAGCTGAAGGACATGGTCTGCTCTCCGGGGGGAACTACCATCGCGGCGGTAGAAGCCCTGGAGCAGTGGGGCTTCCGAAATGCTTTAATGAAGGCTACGGACGCCTGCTATGACGCCTGTAAACGGGTGTAACCGATAGGAGATAGAGAGGAGACGAGATCGATGAAGGAAATGAATCAAAGCGGGAAGGAGAACCAAAGCAATCCAAAGGATCAAAATCAGGAGATGGATCCGCCGGTGGTGCGTCTGGGGAGAACATTAAAGTATCAGGGAACGATTTTAAAGATATACGAGGATGAGGTGATGGCCAACGGCCATCCCTGCCGGTGGGATTTCATTCACCATGACGGGGCGGCAGCGGTGATTCCGGTTACGGATGAGGGGAAGATACTTATGGTGCGCCAGTATCGGAATGCTTTAGACCGGTATACTCTGGAGATTCCGGCAGGGAAGCTGGATGACCCTAAAGAGCCCACCCTGGACTGCGCGGCCAGGGAGCTGGAGGAGGAGACCGGATTTACTGCAGATAATATGGAATTTCTGCTCAGCGTGAATACCACTGTGGCCTTTTGCGATGAGCACATTGATATTTATCTTGCCAGAGATTTAAAGCCCAGCCATCAGCATCTGGATGAAGATGAAGTGATCCAGGTGGAGAGCTGGGAATTAGCAGATTTAGAGGAGCTGATTTTCCAGGGAAGGATATCGGATTCGAAAACCATCGCAGCGATCCTGGCATATGCCAGGAAGTATCGGGGATAAGAAGGCAGCCTTCTGCATAGGTTTATGGTAAAAGCGATGCAGGAGGCGTTTTTATGCGGATAAGACGGGGATGGGCAGAGCGTGGAGGGGTGATACTGGTGGTCTGTTTTTTCCTGGGGATCCTTGCAGGAACGCTCACAGGAAATCTAGGAATGCATCCAGGCCTTTTATCGGCGGAGGGTGTGGGGCTTGAGGAGATGGAGCGGCTGGAGAAAAGGAAGGAGTTCTTCCAGGAGTTTGGGAATCTGGTGGTTCAAAACCAGCCCTGGCGTCTGTCTGCGGGTAATTGGGAAAAGTTTTTGTATTTGTGCGGTCACCGGCTGAAGGAAGGGGGACTTTTGTGGCTTCTGGGCCTGACGGTCTGCGCCCTGCCCTGCTTTTGCGCCCTGGCAGGCTACGCGGGTTTTTCCATGAGCTGGATTATAACCTGCTATACTGCTCAGCTGGGGCTTCTGGGCCTTCCTGGATTTTTTGCCTCCTGCCTGCCTCAGTGGCTTCTGTACGGACCAGCCTGGTATCTGTTTCTGCACTTAGGGCTGGAGCGTCCCGCAAGGCTTCGGATGCTCCCGGCGCTTCTGGCCCTGACTCTTATGGTGCTTGGAGCCGGGGCGGAAGCCTTCATGAATCCGGCGTTGCTGGCATTTCTGTGACAGTGCGATGGATAGAAGCCTTACTGTGACAGCATGCCGGATAAAAGCCTTACTGTGACAGCATGCTGGACAAAAGCCCTGCTATGACAGCATGCCGGACAAAAGCCTTATGTATCTGGCAAAAATCATCGGCGGCCAGGGAGTAGATCATACAAGATATGGAGGAAAGAGCTGGCCGTGGCATACATTTGGTGGTGCTTCTCAAAAGGTTAAAAAAAACCAGCAAAGTGGGAAAAATCTGTTTGATTTTATTGATATTTGTAGATATAATGTATCTTACAGGCCGGAAATCCCGTGATTTTGGGGAGAAGGGACACTGCGGGTGATGTGTGAAATCGGTATGAGGGATGGATTATGTTGGATGATATATCGTGTTTTGTGGAGTATTTAAGAGAGGTTAAAAAGACTTCAAAGAACACAGAGATTTCTTATCAGAGAGATCTGATTCAGATGTGTACGTATCTGGAGGGGCTGGGAATCCGGGATGCGGATAAGGTGACGAAAACCAGCTTGAATTCTTATGTGCTTTACCTGGAGCGGGAGGGAAAGGCCACTACCACGATCTCCAGGGTTTTAGCTTCGATCAAAGCATTTTTTCATTATGAGTTCAGTGTGGGAAGGATTAAACGGGATCCAGCGGAGCTTCTAAAGGCTCCTAAGATCGAGAAAAAGGCGCCCACGATTCTTTCAGTGGAGGAGATTGAAGCGTTGATGGCCCAGCCTAATGGCAGGAATGCCAAGGAGATGCGGGACAAGGCGATGCTGGAGCTGCTGTACGCCACCGGGATTCGGGTATCGGAGCTGATTCATTTACAGATGACGGATTTAAACCTGAGCATAGGCTATATCACCTGCAGGGATGAGCAGAAGGAACGGATGGTTCCCTTTGGCCGGGAGGTGAAAAAGGTGCTGACGGATTATTTGGAAAACAGCCGGGACATCCTGGTTAAGGGCAAGGAATCCCCCTGGCTGTTTACCAACTGCAGCGGACAGCCTATGAGCCGCCAGGGCTTCTGGAAGATTATTAAATTTTATGGTGATAAGGCTGGGATTCAGAGTGATATCACGCCCCACAGCCTGCGCCATTCCTTTGCTGCCCATCTGCTGAAGAGCGGGGCGGATATCCATGCAGTGCAGGCGATGCTTGGCCATTCAGACGCTGCAACCACCCAGATGTATACTGCATATTTCGGAAGGACAGCGGCTGCACACAGGTACTAAAACTGCATTTGCAGAAAGGAGCAGCGGTATATGGCTGTTACGATTAAGGACGTGGCGAGAGCAGCCGGCGTTTCATATTCTACGGTTTCCAGAGCATTAAACGGCATCGGATCAGGGAACAGTGAGAGACGTCAGAAGATTATACGGATCGCGGAGGAGATGGGATATATGCCGAACCGGGCAGCCATTAATCTGAAGCTAAGCCGTTCTTACAATATTGGCTTGTATTTCTCCACTATAAGCAAAAGCTCCTCACCCTATGTTCTGCATCAAGTGCTGATGGGAGTATATCACATCACAGGAAGCCAGTATAATGTGGTGGTAAAGGGAATCGATATGCATGAGCCGGGAAGCTTAAATCCCAGCTTTTATGACGGAATTATCGTATTGTCCCAGAGGGATGAGGATATTTACTTTATTGAAGAGGTTCACAATAAAGACATTCCCATGGTGATTATCTGCCGGACCGTTTTTTTCGATGCGCCGAATGTGACCACAGACGAGGCAGAGGCCATGGGGAAGGCCATGGATTTCCTGATTCAAAATGGCCACCAGAAGATCTGCGTGATTGAAGGGGATCCGGCGTTGGATTCTACCCAGGAGAGGCGGAAGGGCTGGCGGGTGTCCATGCTGCGCCATGGCCTGGACCCGGATAGGGTACAGGTGTATCCGGGGAATTACCGCTATTCCAGCGGCTATCAGGCCGCCTGTCAGATTCTGGAGGGAGAGGAGCGGCCTACAGCGATTTTATGCTTTAATGATGAGATGGCCTTTGGGGCCAGAAGCGCCATATATGAGCACGGGATGACCGTGCCGGATGAGATTTCACTGATTGGTTTTGATAACTGGGATTTATCCGGGTATGCGAATATGCAGCTGACGACTGTGGAGCGGAACATGGGGGAGATTGCCAAGGAGGGGACCCGCATCCTGCTCCGCCGCCTGGATGAGGGAATCCTGGATAATAGCCAGATTTATCTGGAGAATAAGCTAATCGTCCGGGAGACTGTAAAGAATATGCATGCTTCCGACATAAGTAAAGGAGGAACAACAGGATGAAAAGGGTAGAGGACTATGTAAGGAGTATTCCGGATTTTCCGGAGCCGGGAATCATCTTTCGGGATGTGACTACTATCCTGCAGGATGCAGATGGCCTGCACCTGGCCATTGACAAGCTGGTGGAAATGGTGGACGGGGTGGACTTTGATCTGGTAGTGGGACCGGAGTCCAGAGGGTTTATCTTCGGTGTGCCGGTAGCCTATGCGCTTCACAAGGGCTTTGTGCCGGTTCGGAAAAAGGGAAAGCTTCCCTGTGAGACCATCTCAGCAGAGTATGACCTGGAATATGGAAGCGCAGTGATCGAGATTCACAAGGATGCGATTAAGCCTGGGCAGAAGGTAGTGATCGTGGATGATCTGATTGCCACAGGGGGAACCATCGAGGCCATAACCAAGCTGGTGAAGGAGCTGGGCGGGGAAGTTGTGAAAATCTGCTTCGTGATGGAGCTGGCCGGATTAGAGGGACGGAAAAAGTTAAAGGATTTTCCGGTGGATTCGGTGATTGTATACGAAGGAAAGTAACACTTCCGGGAGGGCTCAGACAAGGGGCCAGGGGATGCGGGCTGGCACAGGTTTCCTAAGAATAAAAATCAGGAGGCTTGTGCCGGCCCTTGCTGCATCATGGAAGAGGAAAAAGTATGCATTGCCCTATATCAGGCAACAATGAATAAGAAGCAGCAGACAGATGGAAAATCATCGGGAGCAGGCGGAAGATTCTCTGTATTTACGACTTTTACTTGCATTTTTAGACGAAAAAAATTATAATGTGTATTAAACTGTTATGATTTACAGCCGATATGTAAGACTAAATTCTATTTTTGAGGGAAAGAGCAGGGTTACTGTCCACAGCCTGGCAGGGTGTGAACCGTAACAGAGCAGGCAGGTGTGTAAATGGTTGGAAACGAATTTAAGGAAAAACTGGATATCGAACTGGAGGCTCCGGCTTCATTTACCAGCCCTGAAGCGCTGTATTCAGATTTGATTCATGGGATACAAAGATATCATCCCTCCGATGACATCCGCATGATCGAGAAAGCGTATCAGATAGCCGATCAGGCCCATAAGGAGCAGAAGCGCAAGTCTGGTGAGCCCTACATCATCCATCCCCTGTGTGTGGCGATTATTCTGGCGGATCTGGAGATGGATAAGGAGACCATCGCAGCCTCGATCCTCCACGATGTGGTGGAGGATACGGTGATGACTCTGGATGAGCTGCGGAGAGAGTTTGGGGATGAGGTAGCCCTGCTGGTGGACGGGGTAACGAAGCTGACTCAGCTTTCCTGGTCCGCGGATAAGGTGGAGCTTCAGGCAGAAAACTTAAGGAAGATGTTTCTGGCTATGGCGAAGGACATACGGGTGATCTTAATTAAGCTGGCGGACCGCCTTCACAATATGCGCACCCTTCAGTTCCAAACGCCGGAGAAGCAGAAGGAGAAGGCCAGGGAGACGCTGGATATCTATTCTCCTATCGCCCACCGCCTGGGTATTTCCAAGATCAAGGTAGAGCTGGATGATTTGTCTTTAAAATACTTAGAGCCGGAGGTATATCGGGATCTGACGGATAAGATCTCCCTGCGCAAGGAGGCCAGGGAAGCCTTTGTAAATGGAATTGTGGATGAAGTAAAGCAGCACATGGAGAATGCGGAGATTCAGGCTAAGGTAGACGGGCGGGTCAAGCACTTTTTCAGCATTTACCGGAAGATGGTAAATCAAAATAAGACGCTGGACCAGATTTATGACCTGTTTGCGGTGCGGATCGTGGTGGAGTCGGTGAAGGACTGCTATGGCGCCCTGGGGGTGATCCATGAGCTGTATAAGCCCATTCCGGGGCGCTTTAAGGACTATATTGCCATGCCCAAGCCCAATATGTACCAGTCCCTCCACACCACGCTGATCAGCAGCAGCGGACAGCCCTTTGAGATCCAGATCCGGACCTTTGAGATGCACCGGACAGCAGAGTACGGTATCGCAGCCCACTGGAAGTATAAAGAGAGCGGAAGCGGCCAGGTGGCGGCGGGAAGCGAGGAGGCGAAGCTGAGCTGGCTCCGCCAGATTTTAGAGTGGCAGAGGGATACGGATGATTCCAAGGAGTTTTTAAATCTGATTAAAAGCGACTTGAATTTATTCTCAGATACAGTTTACTGCTTTACCCCTTCCGGCGATGTGAAGAACCTGCCCAGCGGCTCCACTCCCATTGATTTTGCCTACGCCATACACAGCGCGGTAGGGAATAAGATGGTGGGAGCCAGGGTAAATGGAAAACTGGTGAATATCGATTATATTATCCAGAATGGAGACCGCCTGGAAATTATCACCTCCCAGAATTCCAAGGGCCCCAGCCGGGACTGGCTGAAGCTGGTAAAAAGCACTCAGGCGAAGAATAAGATCAATCAGTGGTTTAAGACAGAGCTGAAGGAAGACAATATTATCCGCGGAAAGGATATGATAGAACGGTACTGTAAGGCCAAGGGGATTAATTTCTCAGATATCAGCAAGCCGGAGTATATGGAAAAGGTAATGACCCGCTATGCCTTTAGGGACTGGGATTCGGTGCTGGCATCCATCGGCCATGGCGGCCTGAAGGAAGGCCAGGTCATCAATAAGATGCTGGACGAGCGGGAGAAGAAGCGGAAGAAGGAGATAACCGATACCAGCGTGCTTCACGAATTAACGGATATGATCGGGAAGCCGGCTGAGCTGGTGAGAAAGTCGAAAAGCGGGATCGTGGTCAAGGGAATCCACGATCTGGCAGTGCGCTTTTCCAAGTGCTGCAGCCCGGTGCCGGGGGATGAGATCGTAGGCTTTGTGACCAGGGGAAGGGGAATTTCCATCCACCGCACCGACTGTGTGAACATGATGAATCTCCCGGAGGATGAGCGTTCCCGGCTGATTGACGCGGAATGGCAGAAGTCAGAGACAGACAGCGGAAGTACTACCTATTCCACGGAGATCAAGGTGTATGCCAATAATCGTATCGGGCTGTTTGTAGACATTTCCAAGGTGTTTACAGAGCGTCAGATCGACATTACCTCTATGAATGTGCGTACCAGCAAGCAGGGAAAGGCGACGATTACCATGACCTTTGACATCCACGGGGTGGAGGAGTTAAACCGTCTGATTGACCGGATACGCCAGATCGAAAGTGTGCTGGACATCCAGAGGACCACTGGATAATAAAAGTGAACAAAAATTGTGAAAAGGGCTTTCCGGGACTTCCGGGGAGCTTTCCTTGTAGCCTGCGCCCTGAACCTGGGAGCGCAGAGGATGGATTATGGGCGGCGGCTGCGGAATCTGTCAGCAGAGAGGAGAGCTGCGACAGGAGGAAAGGAGAAGAGGATATGGGAAAATTACGGATAAAGAGCCAGGTGATCGGCATGATCGGGACGAATTGCTATCTTGTGTTCCAGGAGGAGACCAGGGAGGCTGTGGTGATCGACCCGGCGGAAAATGCGCCATTTATTTTGAACTGGTGTAAGGAGTTAAATGTGATTCCCTCCGCTATATTATTAACCCATGGCCATGGGGATCACATCGGCGGGGTGGAGGACCTGCTGCGCACCTTCCGGATCCCGGTGTACGCGGGAAAGGAGGAGGAAGGGCTTTTAAAGGATCCATATGTGAATCTGTCGGCGGATTTTGGCCGGGGAATTTCCATAAAGGATGCCAGGCTTCTGGAGGATGGGCAGGAGCTTACCCTTTTAGGCTGTCCCTGGAAGGTAATCGCCACTCCGGGCCATACCAGAGGAAGTGTGTGCTATTATCTGGAGGAGGAGAAGGTGCTCTTTTCCGGGGATACGCTGTTTTGCGAGTCCTACGGGCGGACGGATTTCCCTACAGGGAGCTCCAGAGAGCTGACCCAGTCCATTCGGGAAAAGCTTTTTGTGCTGCCGGAGGATGTGACGGTATATCCGGGGCATGAGGGGTATACCACCATCGGCCATGAGAAGCGGTATAATCCAATGGCATGGTAGGATAGGCGCTTTGGTATAACAGGAAAATGGTATTGAATGGAGAAATGCAGCATATGATCATTGGATTGCAGTTGGAGGAAATGGCCTTTGAGCAGGATATCCGGGAGCTCTTGATGGCATTTTATCCCGGGGCGGCTTTTTGGTATCCGGAGAAGGATATCCCGGGGCGGGCTTTGAAAGGGAAATCCGGACAGACGGAGATGGCAGAGGCGAAGGTCCCTCAGATGATGGTAACCGGGCAGTTTTTGAAGGAGGGGACGGAGTATCGGCTGACAGTAAGACGCCTGGAGAAAGAGAGCTTTTCCGGGGAGGCGCCTTTGGAGGCTGGCCTGAATGGCAGGAGCTCTGAGATGGGAGTGAACTCTGTGTCGGAGAAGGTAAGCCCTGAGATGGGAGTGAATTCTGCGTCGGAGAAGGTAAGCCCTGAGATGGGAATGAACCCTGCGTCGGAGAAGGTAAGCCCTGTGATAGAAAGGGGCCTGGCAGAGGCCAGGGAAAATGCGCCATTTGCCATCATTTCCTCGGACCATGGGGAGACGAAAAACCGGATCAAGCGCAGGCTGTATTTTCTTTTGATGCTGGATACAGGACGCCAGCTCCCATGGGGTGCGCTGACCGGCATCCGCCCGGTGAAGATACCAGAGGGGAAGCTGGCAGAGGGCTGGGATGAGGAGCGGATTTCCTCCTATATGGAGGTCCACTATCTGACTGGGGAAAAGAAGCGGAAGCTGAGTCTGGAGATCGCCAAGGAGGAGCGGCGGCTCCTTAATACACTAAATTATCAAGGCGGCTACAGCCTGTATGTGGGAATCCCCTTCTGCCCCACCACCTGTCTGTACTGTTCCTTTACCTCCTATCCCATCCGCAAGTGGGAGAGCCGGCTGGACGGGTATCTGGAAAGCCTGGAGAAGGAGCTTTTGGCTGTAAGGGACTGGGCTGGAGGAAAAAGGCCTCAGACGGTGTATGTGGGCGGAGGAACCCCTACATCCCTTCCGGAGGCTCAGCTGGAGCGGCTGATGGAGCAAATTTGCAGCGCCTTTGGATCTCCGGAGGGAGAGGAGTTTACTGTGGAGGCTGGCCGTCCGGACAGCATTACCAGGGAGAAGCTGCAGATTTTAAAGGATCATGGGGTCAGCCGGATTTCCATTAATCCTCAGTCCATGAATCAGAAGACGCTGGATTTAATCGGCAGACTTCACACAGTGGAGCAGGTGGAGCAGGTCTTCTGGATGGCCAGAGAGACAGGCTTTGACAACATTAATATGGATATTATCCTGGGATTGCCGGGAGAGGGGCGAAACCAGGTGGTCCATACCCTGGAGCGGATCCGGGAACTGAAGCCGGATAGTCTGACTGTCCACTGCCTGGCGCTGAAGCGGGCGGCCAGGCTGAACCTGGAGCGGGAGCGGTATAAGGAATACCCCATGGCTTCCGGCAGCCTCATCGATGAGCTGGCAGAGCTGGCGGCAAGGGAGGCCGGCGGGCTGGGGATGAAGCCCTACTACCTGTACCGCCAGAAAAATATGGCGGGAAATCTGGAAAACGTGGGATATGCCTCTGGGGATAAGGCATGCCTTTATAACATCTTGATGATGGAGGAGAAACAGACCATAGTCGCCTGCGGAGCCGGGAGCGTGTCAAAGAGGGTATACCCTGACGGACGTATCGAAAGATGCGAAAATGTCAAGGATGTAGCGTCTTTCATAGAAAGAATCGACGAAATGATTGAGAGAAAACGGAAACTTCTTGAGGATTAAAAAGAGTTTTTGTTGTACATCAAAATAGGGTTAGTACATCAATTGTACATCAATTTTTTACCCAATGGTACTGAATAATACTTGATGATGTAGAGGAACAACCTAATATAGCGCCTAAAGGACAATCTTATTCTAACGAATAGGACTGTCCTTTTTTGTTATAGTCAATCATCAAGAATGGAGGAAAAATGTATGAGTAGTACAGCGTTAGGAGCAGAGAAAGCGATTATTTTTATCAGTGATGCACATGAAAAATTCTACTATGAGAAATTGAAAGAGGTCAGGTATCAGGATGTGTACCACAAAGCACTTGTGTATTGTCTTGGTATCAGCGATGACACAAGAAGAAATATCAAAAGTATTTATGATTTTAAGACAGGTAACGTAAAAACGGAGTGCCTGCATGAAGGCTGGCAGACCAGCGGGAGCGTGAGAGTGGTCAGGATGGCGTTTAACCTTTACTGTAACGGTACGCCGAGCATCTTTGACTATGATGATACGGAGGAACAGGTGGACGAGTGCAAAATGTATACAGTAAAGGAATTATTCTGCTGTGCCTATGCGCCCTATTTTTGGCACTATAACATGATTGATAACGTCCTGAACAATGAGAAGCCGAAAGAGGAAAAAGAAAAGCAGTCAGGCAGGATTTCAATAAAAGAGAAACTGGCGGAGAAAAAGGCGGTCATCGAGCAGAGGGATAAGTCAGAGAAGAAAGCCCCGGAAAAGGGAACGGAGAAAAAATCAGAGAGGGAGATATAAGTTATGGATAAATTTACAGTGGAAGAAATCAATTTGATGTGTGTGTTTGAGGGGCAGGACAGGACGGGCATG
>CATOJE010000089.1 GCA_951800145.1 uncultured Lachnospiraceae bacterium
TGGGAGGATTCCTTGAGATGTAGGTCCGGTCTTTCACGGACCTTATGCGTCCGCTACGCTTTCGGCGGAGCGAGAGCGCGGTGACGTTGGGACCCGGCCGGACGCGGGCGTAGCTTCCCGGCGAATATGCGCCTGCACCTTCCCCGCTATAAAGAAAGAAGCGCCCCGTGCATGGAATTGTCTGTGTACGGGGCGCTTCTTTTGCTGTTTTTTCTGATATAGCGTTGATAATTGTAGATATTTATAGTAAAATTATCGAAAGATGTCGGCGCGAAAATGGACAGAATGTCCATTTTGTGTGCATTTTGTTGCTATAAACGGCAAGGCCGTAAACAGTAACATGAAAATACATATAGGAGGGAAGACGATGAATCAATGTTACGGATGTAGTACCTGTAAAAGTGCGGACAAGCCCTTGGAGGGCTTTATCGCAGGGCTACCTATGGAGACCTCTCATCATCGGGTGGAGGGGCAGAGCACGAAATGTGCCTTCGGCCTCCAGGGAGTGTGCTGCCGGCTGTGTGCTAATGGGCCATGCCGGATTACACCGGAAGCTCCCAGGGGTATCTGCGGAGCTAATGCAGATACCATTGTGGTGAGGAACCTGCTGCGGGCAGTGGCTTCCGGATCCGGCTGCTATATTCATGTGGTGGAAAATACAGCTCTGAATGTGAAGAATACGGCGAAGGCTAAGGGAGAGATCAAGGGTGTAAACACACTGAATCGTCTGGCCTCCATCTTTGGGATCCAGGAGGAGGATGTACATAAGAGAGCGGAGCTGGTGGCGGATGCGGTGCTGAAGGATTTATATCTGCCGGAGTATGAGAAGATGAAGCTGACAGAGAAGCTGGCCTATGGCCCGCGCTATGAGAAGTGGAAGGAGCTGGGCATCCTGCCTGGAGGAGCCAAGTCAGAGGTATTTCACGGTGTGGTGAAATGCTCCACGAATTTAAATTCCGATCCGGTGAATATGCTTTTCGATTGCCTGAAGCTGGGAATTTCCACGGGGATCTATGGTTTGGTGCTGACTAATCTTTTAAACGATGTGGTGCTGGGAGAGCCTCAGATTCGCATGGCCCCGGTAGGCCTGCGGGTGATTGACCCGGATTACATTAATATCATGATCACCGGGCACCAGCATTCCATGTTTACACTGCTGCAGAAGCGGCTGACCGATGAGGATGTGAAGGAAAAGGCCAGAAGGGCCGGAGCGAAAGGCTTTAAGCTGGTGGGCTGCACCTGCGTGGGACAGGATCTGCAGCTGCGGGGAGCCCACTATACCGAGGTATTTGACGGCCATGCGGGCAATAACTATACCAGCGAGGCTATCCTTGCCACCGGCGGGATTGACGCGGTGATCTCCGAATTTAACTGTACTCTTCCCGGGATCGAGCCCATCTGCGATGAGCTGAAGATCAAGCAGATCTGCATCGACAATGTGGCCAAAAAGGCCAATGCCCAGCTGAAGGAATTTGACTTTGAAAGCCGTCCCAGGGTGACGGAGGAGATTATCGACCAGGTGGTGGAGGCCTATCTGGCCCGCCGGGGCAGTGTGCCCATGAATCTGATGAAGGATCACGGCAATGATTCGACTCTTACCGGTGTCAGTGAGATTTCCCTGAAGGAGTTTTTAGGAGGCAGCTGGCAGCCGCTGATTGACCTGATTGTGTCCGGCGACATTAAAGGCGTGGCCGGGGTGGTAGGATGCTCGAACCTTACTGCCGGGGGACATGACGTGCTCACAGTGGATCTGGTGAAGGAGCTGATTTCCAGGGACATTCTCGTGCTGACAGCAGGCTGCTCCTCCGGCGGCATTGAAAACTGCGGGCTGATGACTCCGGAGGCAGCCAAACTTGCGGGGCCCAGGCTGCGGGCGGTGTGCGAGAAGCTTCAGATTCCTCCGGTGCTGAACTTTGGCCCCTGTCTGGCCATCGGGCGCCTGGAGATCGTGGCCACAGAGCTGGCCGAGGCATTAAAGGTGGATCTGCCCCAGCTGCCTCTGGTGCTTTCTGCAGCGCAGTGGCTGGAGGAGCAGGCTCTGGCGGACGGCTGCTATGGCCTGGCCCTGGGCCTGCCCCTGCATCTGGGCCTGCCTCCCTTTGTGACAGGCAGCAAAGTGGCAGTTCAGGTACTGACGGAGGATATGAAGAGCCTGACCGGAGGCCAGGTGATAATCAATGGAGATGCAGGGGAATCTGCAGAGATACTGGAGAAGATTATACTGGAAAAACGTGCGGGACTGAATATATAGAAGGGGGTGGCGGATATGAAACGCATCATAGTAGAATATGAGAAATGTGATGGCTGCAAGAATTGTTCGGCCGCCTGTATGCAGGCCCACCGAAAGGATGGGGGCACCATCTATGACCTGGACCTGACAAACCCTGAGAATGAATCCCGGAACTTCATCTTAAAGGATGGAAAGGGGCGCTACAAGCCCCTGTTCTGCCGTCACTGTGATGACCCGGAGTGCGTAAAGTCCTGCATGAGCGGGGCGCTGAGGAAGGACCCGGAGAGCGGCCATGTGTTTTACGATGAGACCCGCTGCGGCTCCTGCTTTATGTGTGTGATGAACTGCCCCTTCGGCGTGTTAAAGCCGGATCAGGTGAGCCGGAGCAAGGTGATTAAATGCGACTTCTGCGTCGATGCCGGAGGCGAGCCCTCCTGTGTGGCCTCCTGCCCGAAGAAGGCGATCCATGTGGAGGAGGTGGAGGATACCTGGCGCCAGACAGAGCCTGCATCTTCATCAGAGGCCAGGAAAGAGTCCGGCCATTCCCATGAGCAAAGGGCGGACTATGTGATCCTGGGCGCCGGGGTGGCTGGGATTGAAGCGGTGAGGGAGATCCGGAAGCGGGATAAGAAGGGCAGCATCCACATGATCTCTGCGGACACCCAGGTACATTCCCGGTGCATGCTCCACAAATACATTTCCGGAGAGCGGGATGAGGCGGGGCTGGACTTTACGGAGGCAGACTTCTTTGATACCTGTCAGGTCCAGTGGACCAGGGGGCTTAAGGCGGCCAAGGTCTGTCCGGAGACAAAGGAAGTCCTTCTGGAAAATGGCCAGCGGGTAGGCTATCAGAAGCTTCTGCTGGCAAATGGCGCAGACAGCTTCATCCCCCCGGTGGGGGAGCTGCGAAAGGCCTCCAATGTCTACGGACTGAGGAATCTCTCCGACGCCCAGGCTATCGTGGCAGAGGCAGAGAAGGCGGAGCATGTGCTGGTGATCGGATCCGGCCTGGTGGGCTTAGATGCTGCCTATGGGCTGCTGGAGCGGGGGAAGAAGATTACCATCGTGGAGATGGCGGACCGGATTCTTCCGGTGCAGCTGGACGCCCATGGCGCTTCCGGCTATCAGGAACGGTTTGAAAAGGCCGGCGTCCGCTTTGTCCTGGGAAGGAAAGCCTCCCAGGCAGTCTGCGAGCCGGACGGAAGGATCCATAAGGTGACGCTGGATAATGGGGAGGAGCTTTCCTGCGATCTGGTGATCGTGGCCGCCGGCGTGCGGCCGGCAGTGGGGTATCTGGAGGGAAGCGGGATCGCCTGTGACCGGGGAATTACAGTAGATGACCAGATGCAGACCTCCATCCAGGACATTTATGCTGCCGGAGATATTACCGGCCGCTCCGGCATCTGGCCCAATGCTGCGGATCAGGGGCGGATCGCCGGGAGAAATATGTGCGGCGCAGGGTCAGAATACACCGATACCTATGCCATGAAAAATACCATTAATTTCTTCGGACTGGAGACTCTTTGCGTAGGGAGGATCCAGGCTGGGGAAGGAGATGAGGTCTGGGTAAAGGAGGACAGGAAACAGTATAAGCGAGCCATTGTAAAGGACGGCCGGGTGGAAGGGATCCTCCTCCAGGGAAATATAGCCAATGCCGGGTTCTGGCAGTATTTGATTAAAAATCAGATTTGCATCCAGGGAATCCGGGAAAATATCTTTGACATCAGCTATGCAGACTTCTACCACGTGGGAGAAAATGGAAAATACCAGTGGGAATAAAGACAGATTCGAGAGAGAAGGGGGATATTATGAGAAAGAGAGCAGCAGTAAAGGTAACATTGACCACAGCAATGATCGCAGCCTTGCTGTCCGGCTGTGTGACGGGGGGCGGTGATGGCTCCGGCCAGAACGCCGGGAAGGCAGAGGGAGCCGGCAGCGTCCAGACAGGAGGGGGCGCCCCTGAGGCGGGAAAGAGCTCCTCTGAGTCAGGAGGGGAACTTGCCGGGCTGTCCCTGGGATGGCCGGAGGCTGATTCCCAGGCAGCTCCTTCCCCGGAGCTTCTAAAGGAAGGGGAGCGGGTTATCATCTCAGAGGTAGATTTGGATCTGGAGATCACCCCGGAGGATACTGTGGGCATGGTGGAGAAATTAAAGGCGCTGGCAGCAGAGCACGGGGGATACATATCCGCTCTTTCCGCCTCCCAGTATGATCTTCTGGAGGAAGAAGAGGAAGCCGGCGATCCTGCGGATCAGGCAGAGGAAGAGGAGGATAGCCTGGCAGCTCTGGACGCAGATGCAGAGGAGGAAGCTGAGGATAGTGAGTATGATCGTTATGATGATTATTATGATTACTACGACTACGATTATTATGATTACTATTACGGCGGTGCCAGCCGCTGGGCTGAGGCAAGCTTTGTGATTCCGGAGGAGCAGGCGGACGCATTTATCAAGAAGCTGACCCAGGACTGTAAGGTGACAGACCGCATAGACGAGATGGAGGATTACACCACAGTTTATCAGAATCTGGTGGGCCGGATCCGGGCGCTGGAGGAGGAAGAGCAGCGGCTAGTGGCCATGCTGGAGGAGGCAAGACTTTCCGGGAAGGGCCGCCTTGCAGATGAGGAGAGCGGCTTTCTGGAAAAGATGATGCGGCTGGAGAATAATCTCTGGTCAACCAGAAGCGAGCTGGATCACTACCGCTACGGCTCCAGCGAGGATGACTATTACAGCAGCTACTACAGCAATTACTTCCAGGGCGTAAGCCTGTCAGAATTTGACGCCAGGAAGGGGAAGACATGGATTGAGGTAGACATTTATGTGGAGGAGGAGGGAAAATAAACCGTAATCCTGGTTCCCTCCCCCAGGGCACTGTCTAAGCGGATGGTTCCGCGGTGGAGATTTACTCCGTGCTTTACGATGGACAGCCCGAGGCCTGTGCCGCCTGCCTGCTTAGACCGGCTTTTATCCACCCGGTAAAAGCGCTCGAAAATACGTTCCTGATCCTGAGGGGCGATTCCGATTCCAGTATCCTGGACTGAAAGAATCGCTCCTTTTGCTGTGTTTTCTATGGTTACTGTGACAGAACCATGGCTATGGTTGTATTTTATGGCATTGTCGCAGAGATTGTAAAGGATGCTGCGGATGGTGGGCTCAAGCCCGGATATCACAGCAGATTCGCCGGACAGCTTCAGGGATACTTGGGAAGCCGCCGCCTCCGGCTCCAGACTGTGGATGACATTCTGCGCAACCTCCAAAAGATCCAGGGGCTGCCACTTACCATCCCCGTCTTCATAGCTTGCTTTTCCGCTCTTCCACGCCTTTTCTTTCTCGTCCAGCCGGGAGAGGTTTAAAATGTCTTCTACCAGACGGATCATCCGCTGGGCCTCGCTGTAGATTTTTTCGGAAAAGGGGAGGATATCCTCAGCTTTCACCAGCCCCTGCTTTAAAAGCTCCGCATAGCCGGAGATGGAGTGGAGAGGCGTTTTCAGTTCGTGAGAGACATTGGCAGTGAATTCCCGGCGCAGCTGGGCAGCCCGTTCCAGGGAAGCCTCCTGCTGACGGAGCCGCTGCTGCTGGCTGTCGATGCGTGCAAGGAGCGGGGCGATTTCCTTGTAGCCTGGATTGGACCAGGGGTGATCCAGGTCAATGGCATTAATAGGCTGCAGGATCCGCCTGGTGAGGCTGACAGCCAGGAGGATGGACAGAAGAACCGCCAGGAGGATGATAAGGAGAATGGGCCGCTTCATGTCTAAAAGAAGGGCCAGGACAGAGTTCTGGGCCAGAGAGAGGCGGAGGATGGTGTGATCCGGCAGGCGCAGGGCAGAGTAGAAGTAACGCCGGGTCAGGGAGGCGGAGTATCTCTGGCTTTCCCCGTAGCCGGTGCTTCTGGCCTGAAGCACCTCCTCCCGCTCTAAGTGATTTTCCATCTCAGCGGTATTTAATTCATTGTCATATAAAACCGTTCCGTCGGAAGCAATCCAGGTGATCCGGTAACCGGAGATATCCAGATCCTGGAAATAGTCCATTCCCTGGCGGGCGGCCCCCTGGGCTGCAAGCCTTGTCTGCATGTGAAGCTGGGCCTGGCTCATATGAGAGAAATCATTATACAGAACGCCTATAATCAGGATCAGGGAGGCGAGAAATACGGTGAGGGTCACCAGGCAGATGGAGCTAAAAATTCGTTTTGTCATCGGAAGCCCTCCATGCGGTAGCCTACCCCGCGGAGGGTTTCGATATAATTACCGCAGGGGCCAAGCTTTGTCCGGAGAGTGCCCACGTGGACATCCACGGTTCTGGTTTCCCCGGCATAGTCCATCCCCCATATCAATTCCAGCAGCTGATCCCGGGTGAAGGCACGCCCCGGATGCTCCATAAAGGTGTGCAGCAGCTCATACTCCTTTCGGGTCAGCAGAATCCGCTCCCCATGAACCAGCACTGTGCAGGCTTCCTGATTCAGCTCCAGATCACCGGCCCGCAGGGTTTTTTCCGCTTCCCTTGCCCCGGTGCGCCGCAGCACAGCCTTGATCCGTGAGATCATTTCCATCATGCCGAAGGGCTTTACAAGATAATCGTCTGCGCCGGAGTCCAGGCCGATCACCTTATCGTATTCGGTGCCCTTGGCAGTGGCCATGATTACCGGGATATGGGCGGTGGCCGGATGCTGCCGCAGCTTTTTCAGCAGGGTGATCCCGTCTTCGTCCGGCAGCATAATGTCCAGAAGGATCAGCTGAGGCTTCTCGGCCTTTAAGGCATGCTTTAGCTCCCTTCCGCAGTCAAACCCCCTGGCCGAAAAGCCAGAGGAGCGGAGTGCGTACACCATCAAATCCCGGGCGCCGCTGTCATTTTCCACACAAAAAATCATTCTGTATTTCCCCCTTTTGACCCATATGTGCTCTCGGAATCTCTTTGTGCCGCTGATTGCCCCGCATTTCATGCGCCCGCAATCCGAAAACACCTTAAAGTCATGTTTGTCAGCTATAGTATAGTGTGTTTTCTCTTCTGTCGCAACCGTTAACTGTGAAATGTCTGTGAAATAGTAGATAATCCGGATAAAAACTGTTAAAATAGAGGATAGGATTATTATGGAGTCACAGGAGATGATTTTATGGATAAAGGAAAGATTTTAGTAGTGGATGACGAGGCCAGGATGCGCAAGCTGGTAAAGGATTTTTTGACGAATAAGGGATTTCATGTAATGGAGGCCGGCGACGGGGAGGAGGCAGTGGATCTTTTCTTCCAGCAAAAGGACATCGCCCTGATCCTTTTGGATGTGATGATGCCGAAGATGGATGGCTGGGAGGTGCTAAAGACGATCCGGAAGTTTTCCAATGTTCCCATCATTATGCTGACTGCCAGGGGGGAGGAGCAGGATGAGCTCCAGGGCTTTGGCCTGGGTGTGGATGAGTATATTGCCAAGCCTTTCAGCCCTAAGATCCTGGTGGCCAGGGTGGAAGCGATACTCAGGAGAACAAGCAGCCTCAGCGGGGATCAGATAGAAGCAGGCAAAATCTTCATCGATAAGGCTGCCAGACAGGTTACGGTGGATGGGGCTTTGGTGGAGCTAAGCTACAAGGAGTTTGAGCTGCTGCTCTTTTTTGTAGAGAATCAGGGCCTGGCCCTTTCCCGGGAGAAGATCCTGAACCATGTGTGGAATTACGACTATTTCGGCGACGCCAGAACCATTGACACCCATGTAAAGAAGCTGCGGAGCAAGCTGGGCCAGAGGGGAGACTATATTAAAACTGTTTGGGGAATGGGCTATAAGTTTGAGGTGGATGCATGAGCAGCTTAAAGCATTCCATCCGTCTGCGGTTTACCTTGATATTTATCGGGCTGATGGCTGCGCTGATCGTGGGGCTGTGGGCGGTGAACCGATGGTGCCTGGAAGGATTTTACATGCGTGAGAAGGTGAAGGATCTGGAGCAGGCTTATGCACAGGTGGACACCTATGTGATGGAGGAGCAGAGGGAGGGGCGAAATATCGCAGAGGAATTTCAGGCCCTGGATGAGCTGTGGCGCAGCGGGCAGAGAGACAGCACTCTGGAGAATGGGCTGTTCCGGCTGATACGGGATTTAAATGAGAAGTCGAATATTACCATGCTGATTATGGACAGTGCCAATGGGACGCTGATCTCCTCCGAGCGGAGGGGGGATTTTTTAAGCGAGCGGTTCCTGAGGAATGTGCTTGGGCAGAATGAGCGGCCCTTTCAGATCGTTGCTAAGACGGACCACTATACCCTTCAGCAGAGCTTTGACCCCAGAAACAAATCCTTTTACCTGGAATGTTGGGGCTTCCTCTCAGACAATGCCACCAGCGTCATTATGTCTATGCCGGTTGCCAGCATCCAGGAAAGCGCAGAGCTCTCCAACCGCCTTCTGGCTTATATCGGGCTGGCAGTGCTGGCCTGCGGCAGCGTGCTGATTTATTTTGCCACGAAGATGATGATTTCCCCCATCGTATCCCTGACCCAGCTGTCAGAGCGCATGAGTAATCTGGACTTTGACGCCCACTACGATGGAACTGCCTCCGATGAGATCGGGGTTCTGGGGCACAGCATGAATTTCCTCTCTGACCGGCTTCGAGAGACTATCGGGGAGCTGAAGACTGCGAATCTGAAGCTTCAGCAGGATATCCAGGAGAAAACCCAGATCGATGAGATGCGCAAGGAATTTATCGCCAATGTTTCCCATGAGCTGAAAACACCCATTGCGCTGATCCAGGGCTATGCGGAGGGGCTGACCGAGGGGATGGCCCAGGATCCGGAGAGCCGTGATTACTACTGTGAGGTCATCATGGATGAGGCCAATAAGATGAACCGCATGGTGAAGCAGCTTTTAACCTTAAGCGCCCTGGAATCTGGCAAGGATGTCCCGGTGATGGAGCGGTTTCAGCTGTCAGAGCTGATCCGGGGGGTTCTTGCTTCTGCCCAGATCCTCATAGAGCAGAAAGGGGTCACAGTGGAATTTGCCCCGGAGGATGACTGCTATGTGTGGGCGGATGAGTTTAAGATCGAAGAGGTGGTTACCAATTATCTGAATAATGCCCTGAACCATGTAGACGATAATCGTGGGATCCGCATCGAAATCTGTTCTAGGGAAAAGGATGTGGTGGTCAGCGTCTTTAACACGGGAAAGCCCATCGCGCCGGAGGATCTCCCGAATCTGTGGACGAAGTTTTACAAGGCGGATAAGGCCAGAACCAGGGCTTACGGCGGAAGCGGCATCGGCCTGTCCATCGTAAAGGCGATTATGGATTCCCACAAGCAGCAGTGCGGAGTGGAGAATGTGGAGGACGGGGTCCGGTTCTGGTTTACCCTGGAGAGGGCCGGGAGCTGATCTGGGGCGTTACTTTTTATGGGCATGGTCATACAGCGGCTGAATATCCTTTGGAAGCTGATCCGGCAGCATTTCACGGATCCGCTCCTCATTTCCGTCCTGAATGGCCTGCTCATAATACCAGCATTTAAAACGAATCATATCCAAAGTTTTCTCCAGCCGCTGGATTTCCTTTTCCACGGCTTCTTTCTGCTTGAGAAAAAGCGAAAGCCTTTGACCATAGGTTTCACTGCCCTGGGCGCACCATGCTATAAATTGCTTGATGGATTTGATCTCCAAGCCGGATTTTTTCAGACACTCGATAACCCGCAGCGTCTCGATTTCCTGCTCTGTGAATTTCCGGATCCCGGAATTTCGCTGCAGGTGGGGAAAAAGGCCCTCCTTATCATAGTAGCGCAGGGTGGAAATAGGAATGTGAAACATCTCTGATATTTGTCCGATGGTATACATAACGATTTCTGCTGCTGTGGGCAGCCATTACTCCTTTCTGAAAATCAGGTATTGACCTAAAGTCAAGTTTAGGTGTTAGAATAACATACAGGGAAGGAGCTGTCAAGACTGTATTCAATGCGGGCATTGCGACAGCCGGTGCCCCTTCCAGGTGGAACAATCAGGGCGGATGAAGCAGATAGCAGAATATTTTGGAAAATAGGATTCGAAAAGGAGGAAAGGATTATGTCAGAGAAAAAGGCAGTTCCCGGATCAGGAGGAGACCATTACATCCCTTATGAGGAGCGCACCGGCGGAGAATCGGTGGTATTTTTTACCCGGGATTTGTCGGCCCGGGGGCTGGTGAAAATCTATGAACGGATTCAGGAGGCTCTGGGAGGCAGGGTGGCGGTAAAGCTTCATACCGGCGAGAAAAATGGCCCCAATATCATTCCCAAGGAGTGGGTGAAGACATTGTTAGAGGAGAAGCTGCCGGATGGGATGATTATCGAGACCAACTCCTACTATGCGGGAGACCGGGATACCACCGAGAAGCACCGGGAAACCTTAAAGGTTAACGGCTGGACCTTTGCGCCGGTGGACATTATGGATGAGAATGGGACAGTAGCCCTGCCGGTAAAGGGAGGCAAGTGGTTTACGGAAATGTCTATGGGCAAAACCTTGACAACCTATGACTCCCTGCTGGCCCTCACTCATTTTAAGGGGCATACGAAGGGGGGCTTTGGAGGCTCCAACAAGAATATCGGAATCGGCTGCGCGGACGGGAAGATTGGCAAGGCCATGATCCACACCACCCCGGGACAGAATGACCAGTGGGACATCAGCGATGAGGAGTTTATGGAGCGGATGACCGAATCCACCAAGGCGGTGGCGGATCATTTCGGCAAGCATATTGCCTATATTAATGTAATGCGGAACATGTCGGTTTCCTGTGACTGTGAGGGCATTTATGCAGAGCCAGTGGTGACTCCCAATGTGGGAATCTGCGCTTCGCTGGATATCCTGGCCCTGGACCAGGCCTGTGTGGACATTATCTATGCCATGAAGGAGGAGGAGCGCCATGCTCTTGTGGAGCGGATGGAGACCCGCCACGGACTGCGCCAGCTTTCCTATATGAAGGAGCTGGGGATGGGGAATGACCGGTATATTCTGGTGGATATCGATAATCAGGACCAGAGGGCGGCACTGACAGATGTGGTGAAGGATCTGGCACCCTTTGCTGGGTGAGAAATCTCCCGACAGATCATCTTCCATCAGATCATCTCCCGGCAGACGGCGAAAAACTAGTTGACTTTTCGGATTATACCTGTTAGACTATATCTATAAATAAACAGATGGCTGTTACTGGTAATGCAGGCAAGACCACGCAAGAATACGTTTTCGGACGTTGTTTTTGTTGTGGTCTTTTTCTATTTCAGGAAAGGATTCCAGGGACATCGCCTGGCAGATCATTTATCTGCGAAACGATGCCCGCTCTCCGTGTTGTCAGTAACAGAGAGAGGAGATCCTATGGACTACAAACAATTAGGGCGGGATTTGCTCCCGCTGGTGGGGGGCGCGGACAATATCAGCAAGCTTACCCACTGTGCAACCAGACTGCGCTTTGAATTCTGCGACCGCAGCAAGGTGGATGAGGAGGGAATTAAAGGCACCCCCGGCGTGATCAGCGTGGTGGAAAAGGGTGGCCAGTTCCAGGTGGTTGTGGGAAATGATGTTCCCATCACCTACCGGGTGCTGGTGAATGAAATGGGGGGCACCCCGGGGAAGGCTTCCTCTGGCGGCTCTGGAAAAGAGGCGGAGGAGCCGAAGGAAAAACAATCAATTATTACGGGCATTATCAGCGCCATTTCCACCACCTTCACGCCGGTGATTCCGGCACTGGTGGGCGGCGGTATGATTAAGGCGGTGCTTTCTATCCTGGTGCTTCTGGGGCTGGATGACAGCAGCTCCACCTATGGGCTGTTAAATCTGATATCCGACGCTGCCTTTTACTTTATGCCGGTTCTGCTGGCCTATGGCGCATCCATCAAGTTTGAGTGCAACTCAGTATTAGCCATGACCCTGGCCTGCGCCCTCCTTCACCCCTCCTGGAGCGCCATGGTAGGAGAGGGGGCTCCGATAGACTTTTTCCATATCCCGGTGAAGCTGGTGGATTATTCCAGCTCGGTAATCCCGATTATCCTCAGCATCTGGGTGATGTCCTATGTGGAAAAATTCGCGGAAAGGTATACGCCGTCGATTATTAAATTTTTCTTAAAGCCGCTGATTATTTTATTTATCTCCGCACCCATTGCCCTGATTGTCATCGGGCCCTTCGGCAGCTTTTTGAATTCTCTCATTGAATCCGGGGCGAATGCTATTAATGCCAGAGCCAGCTGGCTGCTTCCTATGCTGATGGGGGCATTCCAGCCATTCCTGGTGCTGACCGGCACTGCCTGGGCTATGACGCCTATCGCCACTGTACAGATCTCTTCTCTGGGCTACGAGATTGTCAATGGGCCTGGCATGCTGGCCTCGAATATCGCCCAGGGCGGCGCTACCCTGGCCGTGGCATTAAAGACGAAGAACCAGCAGCTAAAGCAGCTGGCAAGCTCCTCCGGCTTTACTGCGGTGATGGGGATTACTGAGCCCTGCCTTTACGGAGTCATCCTGCCCTTAAAGAAGCCCTTTATCGCCTCGATGATCGGCGGCGGCATCGGAGGAATTTATGCAGGCATCTCCGGCCTGGTGCGCTACGCCTTTGTCTCCCCGGGCCTGGCAGCCCTGCCGGCATTTATCGGGGAGAATCCTATGAATATTGTCCATGCGGTGATTACCTGTGTGATCTCCTTCGCGGCCGCTTTTATTACTGTATGGGTGATGGGATTTGACGACGTGGAATCTGGGGGAAAAGGAAAGCCATCCAAAGGAGCAAAGGAAGGAAAGACAGGAGAGGGAGCAAAGGAAGGAGAGGCGGTAAAGGCAGAGAAGAAGGCCCTCCGAAAGGAGGTTAAGGTTGCCTCTCCGCTTAAGGGAGAGACTGTTCCCTTAGATCAGGTGAATGACGCTGTATTTTCTCAAAAGATTTTAGGAGACGGGATTGCGATTATTCCAGAGGAGGGAAAGGTATTTTCCCCGGTTAATGGCACGGTCTCTGCGCTTTTTGAGACAAAGCATGCCATCGGCATCACCAGTGAGGATGGACTGGAGCTGCTGATTCACATCGGCATTGACACAGTAAATCTTCAGGGGAAATATTTCACCGCCCATACAGAGGCCGGGAAGAAGGTAAAGCAGGGGGAGCTGCTGGTTTCCTTTGACCAGGAGGCAATCCGGAGAGAAGGGTATGACACCGTCACGCCGGTGCTGGCGGCTAATATCGCTGAGTTTACTGCGCTGAAGCTACAGGCAGGGGAACGGGTCAGTCCGGGGGAGCCGCTGTTTACGGTTCAATAATGCCTATGAAGGTTTGCTTTGAAAGAGAGGGAGTATCATTATGCAATATAGCGAGTTAAAAGCGTTTCCGACAGGATTTTTATGGGGAGCATCCACTTCCGCATATCAGGCAGAAGGGGCCTGGGATGAGGATGGGAAAAGTCCGTCGATTATTGATCAGTATGAGCATCCGAAGGAGTATGCGGATTTTAAGGTGGCCAGCGACCATTATCACCGGTATAAAGAGGATATCCGCCTGTTTGCGGAGCTGGGATTAAAGGCATACCGGTTTTCCATTCCCTGGACCAGGATTATCCCGGGAGGAACCGGCCCGGTGAATCCGGCTGGGATTGCCCATTACCAGGATGTGATTCGGGAGTGCCGCAGGTACGGTATTGAGCCGGTGGTAACCATGTATCATTTCGACCTGCCCTATTGCCTGGAGGAAAAAGGGGGCTGGGGAAACCGGAAGACGGTTCAGGCATTTGTGGAGTACGGAAAGGCGCTGTTCACCCATTTCGGGTCAGAGGTAACCTATTGGCTTACCATCAATGAACAGAATACCATGATTCTGCACCCAGGGGCCATCGGCCTGCCTGCCGGGGGAAAGCTTCCTTCCAAAAAGGAATTGTATCAGCAGAACCACCACATGATGCTGGCCCAGGCCAAGGTGATGAAGCTTTGTCATGAGATGTGCCCTCAGGGGAAAATCGGCCCGGCATTAAATTTAACTGCCATGTATCCGGCAAGCAGCAGCCCGGAGGATTCCATCGCGGCACATAACTGGGAAGTGCTCCGCTGCTGGAATTTTGCCGATGTCCCGGTATTTGGATGGTATCATCCCCTGGCCTGGCGGTATCTGGAGGATCGGGGACTGGCACCTGAGGTGGAAGAGGAGGATCGTGCGATTCTTCAGGGGGCAACCCCGGACTTTATTGCTATGAATTATTATTCTACGGCAACCATTGCCGCCAGCCGGGGGGACGCTTCGGATGTGTCCGCCAGGGCCGGGGATCAGCAGATCATGCTGGGAGAGGAAGGGGTTTACCGGGCAGCGGAGAATCCTTTTGTGTCCAAGACAAAGTATGGATGGGTGATCGACCCTTCCGGCTTCCGCTATACTCTTCGAAAGGTGTATGAGCGTTATCATCTTCCAGTTTTAATTACGGAAAATGGAATCGGCGCGCCGGACGTGATAGAGGATGGACAGGTGCATGACGATTACCGGATTGCGTTTATCCGGGATCACCTCCATGCGATTCGGCTGGCAATTACCGATGGAGTGGAGGTATTTGGATACTGCCCCTGGGCCGCTTTGGACGTGGTCAGCACCCATCAGGGGTATCAGAAGCGCTATGGTTTCCTCTATGTGGACCGGGATGAATTTGACCTAAAGGAAATGAAGCGAGTGAAAAAGGACAGCTTCTTCTGGTATCAGAAGGTGATTGAGGAAAATGGCGCATTTCTTTAAAGATAAAATCAATTCAAGATAAGAACCGACCTGGGGTGATGTGGATTAGCAGAGGAGGGGGAGAATGATGCGGGTGGTGAAGATACTGAACAACAACTATATACTGGCAGAGGATGATGCTGGGAATGAATGCATCGCCATGGGCAGAGGGCTGCGTTTTTCCACCAAGGTGGGGGAGGAGCTGGAGGAGGAAAGGATTCAGAAGCTGTTTGCCGTAAAGGATAAAGCATCCCTCCGGGACTGGCAGCAGATGCTGGAGGGGGTTCCGGAGGCCTGGGGGGAGGCCATCCACTCGGCGATTCTGCTGGCAGAGGCGGCTATGCCGGGGAAATTAAATGAGTCCATCTTTATCACGTTGTTCGACCATCTGATTTTTGCATTAGAGCGGCTGAAAAAGAAGGTGGTTCTGCAAAACAGGCTGCTGTGGGAGGTAAGACAGTTTTATCCGTCGGAGTTTGCCCTGGGAAAGCAGATGATCGGGCATATCAATCAGCGACTGCAGCTGGAGCTGCCGGAGGAGGAGGCGGGAAATATTGCCTTCCACCTGGTGAATGCCCAGACAGAGAACCCTAACATGGAGCAGACCCTCTTGGTGGTGCGGATGTTAAAGGATATTTTTAATATCGTTCAGTTTTCCTTTTCCAACCAGATCCATACAGATTCGATTCATTACACCCGGTTTGTGACCCATATGCAGTTCTTCCTTCAGAGAGTGCTGGATCACAAGATGCTTTCTGGAAGCGAGCTGGATATCTTTGAGCAGGTGGCGGCCCAGTATCCGGCGTGCTTCAAGTGCGCCGGGAAAATCAGCGATTATATCCGGGGCGTCCGGGGAGAGGAAATTCCCAGAGAAGAGCTTTTGTATTTGACCATTCATATTGCCAGAATTATGATATAGGGAAAAATCCCTGCGAAGCATCCAAGGCATAAACGGGCGTATGTTTCATGGCCCCTGCCATCTGCGGATGAATCTGGCACTGCCGTTGTCGCGGGTGCAGGAGGCGTTTGCGCGATTGAAGCAATATGTGTTCTGCAAAGACGGAGAAGGAATTTAATATTGAAATGTGAAGGGTCATGGGAGCTACAGATTGAAAGGCGGTCATGACCTTTTACATTATATGATACTAATTTTGGGGATATTTTGCATGAAATAAAAAAAGTTTGAAAAAAATGAAAAAAACGGTTGACTTTTGTAAAAGGGAGTGATATTACTCGAGTTTGCCACTTGGAGAGACAGAAATGGAGCCCTGATGGACTCCATTTCCCATGTAAATAAGGGTTCTTTCCAGGATTTATCAGACTTGCAGAAATTTGAGAAAATATACCTACATTTATGCCCTACATGAAAATCTCTATTTCCATCTTGATATGTTTCA
>CATOJE010000090.1 GCA_951800145.1 uncultured Lachnospiraceae bacterium
AGCGCAAGCGGCCCCCGTCAGGAAGGTGGGGACAGCGGTTCACGGACCGTACAGAGACCAAGTCAGCGACCGAAAAGCCAGAGCGCAAGCCCGCCCACGTATAAACAGCCCGCGTCAGGCCGGGTCCCATAAGGAACCCCTCCGAAACCGTCGGCGCTTAGGTCCGGTCCTTCACGGACCTTATGCGTCCGCTACGCTTTCGGCGGAGCGAGAGCGCGGTGACGTTGGGACCCGGCCTGTCGAGGGCGTACCTTCCTGGCGAATATGCGCCTGCACCTTCCCCGCTGCCTGCGACTCCTAATGGGCTGCAAGACACTTGGCCAGAGATTCACAGAAGGATCGGTAGTACACTTGGGTTGCGACACGCACTTGGCTAGCGATTCCTCAGACTTTCGCGATCACAGAGACTAAAGTAAATAGCAATTTCACGTCTCCATATCGATCGCCGAGCTCATCATACTTAATCCTAAAATATGGTGATGGTCATTTAATTTCTCGATATTTTCTTTCATAAGAGTCAAAAACCTTGCATATTTATACTGCACCTCACTGCCTGTCAAATAGGAAATCCCCATTTTTCGGCTCATGGCCTCTTCGTCTATTTCCACATATACATAATCCCCAAAATTCCGAAAACTTATTTCAAAATTGGCCGGGGTGGAGAGGAAGCCGCAGGTGTTGTCATTGTTACTCATTCGCTTGTTGTAAGCGGCGATGGTATTTTCTGTTTTGTAATGGATGTGGATATTTCGTGCCATACAGATACTATCGCACATCTGCCGGAACGAGTTCTCTCTTGCAAGGCCGTGGATGGGCAGAGCTTGGAGGGTGTCCAGGGAGATACTTTTTCTTCCGGCCAAGGGGTGGGAGGAGGGGAGAACCAGGTCGATGGGCTCGGTCAGCAGCACCTGGGTGGTGATTCTTGGATGGGTAAGAAGAGGGCAGGCGATGGCGAAATCCACCTGCATTGCCAGCAGCATTTCTGTGGCCTGGCTCCGGTCTACGTAGCAGAGATTGGGGATGGCCTGGTCAAACTGGTTTAAAATACCGGTAAGGTGGAGAGAGGCGAAGAAGTATTTGCTGCCGGAGAAGCTGATATTGATGAATTTATCCGGATGGGGGCTGCGAAGCCTCTTGGCCTCCTGAATTAGATTTTCATAATCCAGCTGAAGCTGCTGGAAGCGGGGAAGCAGGATGCGGGCCTCGCGGCTTAGGATCAGCTTATTTTTTTCGCGGTAGAACAGGACAATGCCCAGATCCTCTTCCAGGCGGGAGATAGAGAGGCTTAGGGCAGGCTGGGATATATAAAGCTCTTTTGCGGCCTGATTCATATTCATGTGTTTTACTGTGGTGAGGAAGTGTATGATCCTGGTATGGTTTAAGTTCATGGAATTACCTCGCTTCTGGAAGTGTTTTTGTATTTGCAGAAATTGAGGAGTCAGCAGGATTGAAAGCGGATGCAAAAGCAAACTACGATCACAGCCGCCAGGCTGTGGATAAGTGATACGTTTCTTTGATTATACATGAATGGAAAAGTGAAATCAACAATATATATAACAATCGATTCGAATATTTGATTATTATTGTGCAAATCTACAAAAAATCATTTTGCTAAACTGGCAATTCTCTATAATATCATCCCTGGATTTTGGCTTTTTAATAAAAAAGAGTAATCAATTAATTAAAAGTTTAAAAGGAGATAAGCAGATATTATTAACAGATAAATTATATAAAATTTACGAAATATTAGCGAAAGTATACAATAAAGCAAGAAAGTGCAGAAGGTAAGGAAACAATACCTACAAGATTGCAGGAGGCTAGTGTCTTGACTGAATATAATCCAGCCAAGACACTAGGACGCAGCAGAAGAGTAAAGAAGTGGCAAGCAAAGACACAGGAAGGCAAGAGTGCAGCAAGCCAAGATACAGCAGGAAAAGAAACAACAAGCCAAGAAACAGCAGGAAAAGGAACAGCAGGAAAAGATACAGACAGTGGATAGGGGATATGGGTGAAAGGAATCAGAAGAAGCAGCTGGAGCTGAGGGAGAAAAAGAAGCTTTGGAGGCAGGGAGGAAGCAGGGAGGGCGTGGAGCGCCAGCATAGGCTGGGGAAGCTGAGTGCCAGGGAGCGGCTGGAACTGCTTTTTGATAAGGGGAGCTTTGTGGAGTATGGAACCTTTGCCCTCCCGGGGAGCAGCCTTCATGGGATTGATAAGCAATTTGCCCCGGGGGACGGGGTGGTGATTGGATTTGGCAGGGTGGAGGGCAGGCTGGTCTGGGCGGTTTCCCAGGATTTTACGGTGCTGGGAGGCAGCATGGGGCAGCATCACTGCAAAAAGATCAGCCGTGCCGGGGAGGAGGCGGCCAGGAATGGATGCCCTTGTGTGTATTTCTGGGACGGAGGCGGAGGCAGGATTCAGGAGGCCTGGTTTGATGAGCTGTATAAATGTATGATCATTGCCTCGAAGAATTCCGGCTACATCCCCACAGTATCTGTGATTTGCGGTCCCTGTGCAGGCGGCTCGGCCTATGCGCCGGTTTTGAATGATTTCCTTATTTGTGTAGATAAGACCAGTAAGCTTTATCTCTGCGGTCCCAGGGTTATCGAGGCGGCTACTGGGGAGCGGGTGTCGGAGGAGGAGCTGGCGGGGGCTTATGCGGAGAATTTTATTTCCGGCAATGCCCATCAGTGGGCGGCTAATGATCAGGAGGCGATCTGGCATGTGAAGAAGTATTTAAGCTATATGCCCCAGAACTGCCAGGAGAAAACACCCATACTTCCCTGTGAGGATGATGGGAACCGGCGAATCTGGGAGCTGGATACCATAATTCCTGATGAATCTGGTAAGGCTTATGATGTGAGGGAGGTGATCCGGCTGCTGGCGGATGAGGGCAGCATTTATGAGTACCAGCCTTACTGGGCACAGAATCTGGTGACCTGCTTTGGCTGGATCTTAGGGGAGACTGTCGGATGGATCGCGAATCAGCCTAAGGTGAAGGCGGGCTGCTTTGACATCGACGCATCGGATAAGTTCGCCAGGTTTGTGGATATTCTGGACTGCTATAACATTCCTATCATCACCTTGACGGATACGGCCGGGTTCCTGCCTGGGAAGGAGCAGGAGCATGGAGGGATTATCCGTCATGGGGCGAAGACTTTGGAGGCAGTCTTTCGGGCCACCGTACCCAAGATACAGGTGGTGCTGCGCAAGCAGATCGGCGGGGCCGGGATGCCTATGGGGCTGAACCTGTGGAATCTGGATATGAATCTGTACTGGCCTACCCTGGATTATGGGCTGATGAATGCCAGATCCGCCTGCCAGTTTATCACAAGGCAGAGGGTGAAGGAGGATCCGGAGCACAGGGAGGAGATCCTACAGGAGGCTATGGAGGAGTTTATCGGCGCCCGCACCCCCTATGCCATGGCCGGACACTTGTGGGCGGATGATATTATCGAGCCCAATGAGACCAGAATCTATTTGATCCAGGCGCTGGAGATGCTGCGGAATAAGAATCCGGATTTGCTCCCGATCCCAGAGCGAAAAAGGAAGCATGGAGTGTCGCCGCGCTGATCATAGAGGCTCCCCGCTGTGGGAGCTGCTACAAAAATAAAAAGAAGAAAGGATAAGGTAGGTATGAACACACAAATGATTGGATGGATTTCCCTGGTGGTTTTTGTTTTAACCATTGTATTGGGAATCAAGAAAAAGGTGAATCTGGGAATTTTGGCCATTGCAGTGGGATTTATCCTGGGATTTTTCGTAATGACGGAGGGCGGGGCTATGTCCTCTCTGGCTTTGCGGGGGAAGCCGATCACCGCACTGTTTCCCTTTAACATTTTCTGGATGATCGTCAGCGTCAGCCTGATGCTGAATGTGGGATCCGTTAACAGGGCCTTTGATATTGTGATTAAGAGGCTGGTGGGCCTGACCGGCGGTCGCCGGGCGCTGATTCCCATCTATGTTTTTATAATTATGGCCATCGCCTGCGCCTTGGGGATGGGCACCTCGGGCGTGGTGATTCTTTTGTGTACCATCGCGGCAAGCATTGCAAAGGATCAGGATATTGACCCGATTTTCATGCTTTTGTCAGTATTGACCGGAACCACGGTTTCCATCGGCTCCCCGGTAGCTGTGGTGGGGATTATTTGTAATGGCTATGCGGAGGAGCTGTGGGGGCGGCAGATCGCGCCCTCTTACATGCTCCCCCATGCAGTGGCCATGGCGGCGCTGTCCTTTGTCTTTGTCTATGTGGCCTTTAAGGGCTGGAAGCTGGAGCGGTGGCCCAAGGCCAGGGCAGAGGATGTGCAGAAGCTGAATCCAAAGCAGATCCTATCCTTGCTGGGGATGCTGGTATTTATTCTGCTGTCCATCGTCGTGGGATTTGATATCGGATTATCTGCGTTCCTGGTGGCGGCGGTTCTCCTGCTTCTGGGCTGCGCAGATGAAAAGAAGGTGATTGCTACGGTGCCGTGGTCTTCCGTCCTTCTTATATCCGGCATGTGTATGCTCATCGGCATTGTGCAGCAGGCGGGAGCCACATCTATGACCGCCGGCCCGTGGGGCGTACAGATTTTAGCAGATCTGGGGGCGGAAATAATTAAGATTGAACGTCCGGGCAAGCAGCACGATGTAAACCGGCGCCTTGCCGTCAGTGCTCACGGCACTTCTTCCTATTATATGTGCATGAATAAGGATAAAAAGTCCATTGAATTTGATTACACCAAGCCGGGCCACAAGGAAACCTTTTTAAAGCTGGTGGAAAAGTGCGATGTGGTGACAGAGAACTTTAAGGCTGGATCCATGAAGCGCCAGGGGCTGGACTATGATGTGTTAAAGGAGGTGAACCCCGGGATCGTCTACAGCGCGGTTTCCGGCTATGGGCAGACTGGGCCGAAGCATAAGCTTCCGGCAGTGGATATCGTGATTCAGGCTACCAGCGGTTTCATGAGTGTGAACGGAGATAAGGGAAGCGATGGGATGAAGGGCGGCTCCTCCCTGGCGGATCTGTACTCCTCCACCTGCTCGGCTCTGGCGATTCTGGCTGGATTGTATTATAAGATGGAAACCGGGGAGGGGATTATGGTGGATACCTCCATGCAGAGCACCTGCATGACCCTGGTGGGCTATGAGCTGGCGAAATACTTAAATACTGGCGAAATCACCCGGCCAAACGGGAATGCGGATCAGGAAGTGGGATTTAGTGAAACAGTTCCGGTCCAGGATGGCCATGTGATGGTGGACGCGGCTTCCGACGAGCACTTTGCAGCCTTTATGGACCTGCTGGGGCTTAGCGAGCATATGGGGGATGAGAAATACAAGGATGGATCAGGCCGTCATGATCATGCAGAGGAGCTGGAGAAGCTGATTTTCCCGGTGACAAAAGGGTATACCATGGCGGAGCTGGCTGATTTGTGCCGGGAAGCAGGGGTTCCTGCCGGGGAGGTAAATACTCAGGATCGCCTTTTAAGAAGCTCCTATCTGGAGGAACAGGACATGCTGACCATAGTCCGGGATAAGAAATTCGGCGATTGCAAGACCTTGGGACTTCCCATCCAGTTTGACCAGTTTGAGATCCCCAAGGTGCGCAGGGGCGCCCAGGCAGGGGAGGATACGGCATCGGTATTAAAGGAGGTGCTGGGAATGAGCGAAGAGGAGATACAAGCATTGTACTGCTATGAAGGAGCCGTGCGAGTATAGCTTGCCTCGATCGAATATTGACAGAAAGGATATAGAAATTATGGGTGACAGACCACTGAGCAAAATGAGAGTGCTGGATTTGACGCAGGGAATCTGTGGTCCCTTCTGCACACAGCTTCTAGGGGATTTGGGAGCGGAGATCATTAAGATTGAGCCGCCCCAGGGAGATAAAAGCCGGACCATGGGGGTTCGGTACGGGAAAACCAGCTTAACCTATATTCATACCAATCGGGGAAAGAAGAGCGTCAGGCTGGATGTGACGAACCCAGTCCACAGGGATATCCTTCTTCGTCTGGCTGCACAGTCGGATCTGGTGGTGGAGGATCTGGGCCCGGAAGGAGCAGAGGCTCTGGGAATCGGATATGAGGATATGAAGAAGGTGAAGCAGGATATCCTTTACCTTTCCATCACTAATTTCGGGAGGAAGGGACCCTTTAAGGATTATGAGGCAAATGACGCTATCATCCAGGCTATAAGCGGATACATGAGCCTTACCTCAGTAAAATACCAGGGGGAATTTACCAGGATCGGGCCGCCTCTGGCAGACCTGATGAGCGGTATATACGGCGCCATCGCGGCGGTGGCCGGCATGATTCACCGGAAAAAGACCAGGAAGAGCCTTCGGATGGACATCGCCAAGCTGAGCGTTATGCTTCAGGCAATGCCGGACGGATACGCCAAGTACCTTACCTCCGGGGAAAAGAACTTCCCTACGGGAATGGCCCACCGGATGTCAGCTAGCTTTTATCCCATGCCGGCAAAGGATGGAGCCATTGTCTGCAATGCGGATAACCGGAATGCCAGTGAGCACAAGTTTGAAGATTTCTGCGACGGGATCGGGATGCCGGACTTCTATAAGGATGAGCGGTATGCTACCCCGGAGAGCCGTCTGGCACACCGGAGCGAGGTGGAGGAAGCGGTGAATGCCCACACCTCCCAGATGACCGTGGCCCAGATCAGCGAGCTGTGCCAGAGGAGCGGCATAGCAGCCGGGGTAATGAATGATATGGCCCAGCTGGCCGCGGATCCCCAGACTATCCATGATCAGGTGATTATCCAGGTTCATGATAAGGAGGGGGGAGACCTAAAAGTTCTTGGCAGTCCCTTTAAATTCGATAAATTCCATGCGCCGGAATCCGATTTTTCTGCTCAGCTGGGAGAGCACACCCAGGAGATTCTCTCAGGCATTCTGGGGATGTCATCGGAGGAGATTGCATCAGCCTTAAGCTGAGGGCGCAGGTAAAAGGTAAGGAGGATATACATGGAAGAGATTAGAAATAAAGAAAATTATGAGTTAATCGAGAAGCTGGAAAGGAAGCGGGAGGAATACAAGCAGGGCGGCGGCCCGGCTAAGGTGGAAAAGTTGATGCACGCCAAGGGCAAGCTTTCTATCCGCGAGCGGATTGACCTTCTCTTTGACCAGGGAACCTTTGTGGAGCAGTATCTTTTTGCGAAATCCCAGTGCAAGGATCTGGGAATGGATAAGATAGAAACTCCGGCTGAGGGCATAATCACCGGCTACGGGAAGATCAATGGAAGGCTGGCCTACTTTTATGGCAATGACTTCACAGTGATGGGAGGAAGCCTGGGCCGCAACAGCAATCTGAAATCCTCCTATATCTCCATGCAGGCGGCCCGGGTGGGCGCTCCCCTGATCTCCATGGTAGATACTGCCGGGGCCCGGTTCCAGGAGGGAAATATGACCCAGGCTACCAGCCAGATGATGGTGAATATCGCCAATTCCGGCTACATTCCACAGGTTTCTGCCATTATGGGCAACTGTGCCGGCGGCGGCGCCTATATCCCTGCCCTGACGGAATTCATCATCAGTGTGGATAAGACCAGCCGGATGTACATCTGCGGGCCTGAGCCCATCAAGCAGGCCATCCATCAGGAGGTGGATCCGGAGGAATTAAGCGGCGGTTATACGAATAACGCCATCTCCGGCAATACCCAGTGTCTGGCAGAGGATGACCGGGACTGCATTGAGAAGATTCGTCTGTACCTAAGCTATATGCCGCAAAATTGCAATGAGATGCCCCCGGTATACGCCTGCGGCCAGGATCCGGATGCGATGATATATGAGCTGGATGATCTGGTGCCAGATAATTTTAACCGTGCCTTTGATATGATGCATCTGATAGAGCTGGTGGCGGACCGGGACAGTATCTTCCCGATCCAACCCTTATTCGCGAAGAATTTAATCACTGTCCTGGCCAGGCTTGACGGCCATTCTGTGGGCATTATCGCTAATAATCCCATGCATCTGGCCGGCTGCCTGGATGTGGACGCCGCAGATAAGATGACCCATTTTGTAGATACCTGTGACGCCTTTAATATTCCCCTTATCTGGTTTACGGACTGTCCGGGATTTATGCCGGGGATAGATCAGGAGCACAAGGGCATCGTCCGCCATGGAGCCAAGGCCTGCTATGCCATGGGTATGGCCTCTGCGCCTAAGATCGGTGTGGTGGTGCGCAAGCAGTTCGGCGCTTCCGCGGTAGCCATGGGAGGCTTTGGCCAGAACATGGATATGATTCTGCACTGGCCCTTCTTCCGCTCCTCCTCTACCAACCCGGAGGGATCGGTGAAGGTGATTTTCCGCCGGGAGATCGCGGCGGCAGCGGATCCGGAGGCTAAGACAAAGGAGCTGGCGGCCGAATTTACCCAGGTGATGGGTGATGTGTATACCACAGCGGAACGGCTGATCTGCAATGACATCATTGCACCCCATGAGACCAGGCGGCGTCTGATTCAGGAGCTGGAGACCCTGCGGACCAAGAACCGGGACCTGGTATTCCAGCAGATTCCCAAAAAACGTCAGGGAATCCGCCCGGTATAATCCCATCGCCTGGGGCCGGATTTAGGCGTGGTGCGCCGCGTCAGCGGCGCATGAAGGTTTAGAAAGGAAGGTGACTATTATGCTGCGGCCATTGGATGATATCTGCATCCTTGACCTGACCCAGGGGCTGTGCGGCCCCTTCTGCACCCAGATTTTGAGAGACCTGGGGGCCAGAGTGATAAAAATCGAGCCTCCCTCCGGAGACATGAGCCGCAGGATGGGCACCCGCCATAGAGACAGCAGTATCCCCTACATCAGCGTAAACCGGGGGAAGGAGAGCGTGGTTCTTGATCTGTATCAGGAGGAGGAAAGAGAAAGCTTCCTCCGCCTGGTCCAAAAGGCCGATGTGGTGGCAGAGGATCTGGGGCCAGGCAGGAGCGACAGACTGGGAATCGGATATGAGGCGGCTAAGGCCAGAAAGCCGGATATCATCTATCTCTCTATCACTGGGTACGGCCATCAGGGGATGTACCGGGATTACAGCAGCCAGGATGCCATAGTACAGGCGGTCAGCGGATTTATGAGCATTACCGGGGAGGCAGGAGGAGAGTATACCCGGGCCGGTGTTCCTCTGGCGGACGGCTTTACCGGCATTTATGGGGCCATCGGTGTGCTGGCAGGACTGATTCGCCGGGGGAGGAAGGGAGAAAGCCTTTATATCGATCTGGCAAAGCTGGATGTTATGTTCTCGGCCATGCCGGACACCTTCTCGAAATACCTGAATACCGGACAGACTACCAGGCCTAAGGGCTGCCGGCATCAGCTGGTAGGCTTTTTCGGACCAGTAAAGACCAGGGACGGGGCGGTGATCTGCATGGCTTCCCAGGATCATCAGTTTCGGGCCATGACCGAGATTTTGGGGCTGGAGGGGCTGGATCAGGATGAGCGGTTTCACACTATGACAAAGCGATGTGTGAATGGAGTGGAGCTGGAAGAGATCGTGAATTCCAGAGCCCGGGAAATGACCATGGATGAGCTGACGAAAAAGCTTTTGGAAAGGAAGATTCCTGTCGGCCCCATGAATACCCTGGAGAAAATCCTGGACAGCCATTATACGGCTTACCATCAGCTGGTGATGGAGGTAAGGGACTGCCGGGAGGGAAGCTTTCGCGTGGTGGGCTCTCCCATGAGGTTTCAGCAGTTTGCCATGGCAAGGACAGATTTTGCCGATCCGCTGGGAGAGCATACACGGGAGGTTTTACAGGGGATCCCGGTTATTCACCCCAGGGAATCGGCAGAGGAGGGGATGCTCCACAGAGAGCTCCGTGGCTCTGGCTGGAAAAGAGGGGAGGAAGCTCTTAATGAGCGTCCCCTTTCCGGCGTCCGTATTTTAGATCTGACACGATTTATGGCAGGTCCTCTGGGAATCCAGATCTTAGAGCACCTGGGCGCGGAGATCATCAAAGTAGAGCGAAGGGGGCAGCTGTCGGAGTTTTCCAGAAGCACGGAACCTGTCTTCGGCAATACCAGCGCCTATTTTCTGGCCATTAATAACGGGAAAAAGGATATCATGCTGGATCTGAATCAGGAGGAGCATCGGGAGATCTTTCTCAAGCTGGCAGAAAAATGTGATGTAGTGGCGGATAATTTCCGCCCCGGAGTGACAGAAAAGCTGGGGATCGCTTATGAGGATGTAAGAAAACGCAAGGCAGATATTATTTACAGCACGGTCTCCGGTTTTGGATATACAGGGCCTTACCGGACGCAGGGCTGTGTGGATACGGTGTGCCAGGCTATGAGCGGCCTTATGAGCCTGACCGGCCAGGCAGACGGCGAGCCGGTGAGAGGAGGCTCCTCTGTGGCAGACGTGTGTGCTTCCCTGTATGAGGCAGTGGCGATCCTGGCGTCGATTCTCTATCATCACCGGACCGGAGAGGGCGGATTCGTGGATTCGCCCATGTTAAGCGCTATGCTCTCGATCTCGGACGGGATATCAGCAGAGTATCTAAACCACGGAACCATTTTTCGGAGGACGGGGAATCGGGACCGAAGCCGGGCGTTCTTTCAGACCGTTCCCACACAGGACGGATCTGTGATGGTAGAGGCGGCAGAGGAGGAACATTTTTCCGCTTTTGTAACGCTTTTGGGACTTCCCTGGCTTTTGGAGGAGGAGGCATTTAAAACTTCGTCAAAAAGGCTTAAGCATATCGGGGAGCTGGAGGATGCCATCTTTCCGATTACCAGGGGTATGACTATGACCCAGCTGGCAGATGCCTGCAGGAAGGCAGGCATCCCGGCGGGGGAGGTAAATACCCTGGAACGGATTTCCAGAAGCGGCTACCTGGAGGAGCGCCAGCTGATCTGCCAGGTGCACGACAGCCGGGAAGGGGATTTTAAGGTAATCGGCCTGCCTATGAAATTTGACCAGTTCCGGATTCCCAAGGAAACATTTGCAGCCCAGCCAGGCGAGCATACGAAAGAGGTGCTGAAACACCTGCTGGGAATGGAGGATGCAGTCTGAAAATTTAGGGTGAAACAGAGCACTCCGAAATGTGCTCGCGAAATGAAAGAGAGGAAAGGGGCAGGACATGACAGAGTACAGCAGCTTGTTTGTGGTTTGTATGGGAATGGGGGTGGTATTTTTCGGGCTGATCAGCATCATCCTTCTGACAATGGGGATGGGAAGCCTGCTGCAGCCAAGGCCCTCGAAGGGATCCTTCCACCGCTTAAATGAGACGGAAGAAATCATCTTTGATGCAAGCTCCGGAACAGATGAGCATCACCGGATCTGGCCGGAGATCGCGGCAATTCTTACCGCTGTTCTGCTTGAGGAGACAGGAATGAGCCGGGAAGATTTACACCTGGTTGATATCAGAAGGCTATGATATGAGGAAACAGGAAAAGGAGAATCAATAGAATGAAAAAATATCGAGTTACCATAGAGGATGTGGTTTATCAGGTTTCGGTTGAGCCGATCCGTGAGGATGCAGAAGATGCTGTGGATCCAGACGTGCAGACGGCTGCCGCCCCGATTCCAGCCTCCCGGGCAGCAGCTTCACCCTGCCCACCGGCTTCAGGCCTTGGGGTAGCGAAAGCTTTTGACCACACATCTGCATCTGGCGCCCGTCCGGCCGCCCTGCCTCCAGCCCGCCCAGCTGCTTTGCCCACCCACCCAGCCGCCCCGCCGGCTCCTAAAGCGGCTTCCGGCAGGAAGATTACAGCACCACTTCCTGGAAATATGTGGAAGGTAAAGGCGGCTGAAAATCAAAGAGTGAAGCGGGGAGATATTCTTTTCATCATCGAAGCAATGAAAATGGAAAATGAGATTTTCGCGCCGTGTGATGGGCTCATGACTTCTGTCTCTGTGACAGAAGGGGCTGTTGTTAGCACAGGGGATATTCTCTGTGAGATCCGCTGATATCACACCTGTGGGAAATGTGGCAAGGAGATTAAGACAGGGCAGTGCCGGTACAGACGGGTATGCTTGTTGTGAAAGGATAAAAATATGCAGGCAATCATAGATTTTTTTACACAGACTGGTTTTTACCGTCTGTTCCAGCCTGGAGGCTGGATGAGCATCCTGATGATCGGGATCGCAGTGGTTCTTTTATATCTGGCAATTGGAAAATCCTTTGAACCGCTGCTTTTAATCCCCATCGCCTTTGGGATGCTCTGTACCAATCTGCTGGGAGCGGATATGTTTCATGAGGTGCTCTTTGCCGGGGGGCATGTACAGTGGGAACTTCTCCACGGAGCCCCGGTTACGGCAGAGTGGCTGGCCCAGATGACAAATGCAGGGGTTTCCCAGGCAGTGCTCAGCCAGTGGAATGTGGGGGACGTGGTGTCTGCAGGGCTGTTAGACTATCTGTATCTGGGAGTAAAGCTGGGAATCTATCCCTGCCTGATTTTTATGGGAGTTGGAGCAATGACAGACTTTGGGCCATTAATCGCAAATCCTAAATCCCTTCTCTTAGGAGCAGCAGCCCAGTTCGGCATCTTTATGACCTTTGTAGGCACAAGGCTTATGGGCTTTACTTCCCCACAGGCCTCCTCCATCGGCATTATCGGCGGGGCGGACGGCCCCACGGCTATCTTCGTCACCTCCCACCTGGCGCCGGAGCTGTTAGGCCCCATTGCCGTGGCAGCCTACAGCTATATGGCACTGGTGCCAGTAATCCAGCCGCCGATTATGAAGCTTTTGACCACGAAGGAGGAGAGGATGATCGAAATGCGGCCCTTGCGCAAGGTGACAAAGAAGGAAAGGATCGTCTTTCCCATCCTGATTACCTGCTTTGTGGCCCTTCTTGTCCCCTCTGCAGCCCCGCTGGTGGCCAGCCTGATGCTGGGGAACCTGGTAAAGGAATTCGGAGTAGCGGAGCGATTAAGCAAAACTATGTCCAATGAATTGATGAATATAGTCACGATCTTCCTGGGCTTTACAGTGGGGCCACAGCCACAGCGGTCACCTTCCTCTCTATCCAGACTATTGAAATCATGGTGATGGGTGTGGTGGCCTTTGGCTTTGGCACAGCCGGGGGACTTCTCCTGGCAAGGTTTATGAATCTCTTCCTCAAGGAGAAGATCAATCCCCTCATCGGCTCTGCAGGAGTTTCCGCTGTCCCCATGGCAGCCAGGGTATCCCAGGTGGTGGGCCAGAAGGAGAATCCGGGAAATTTCCTCCTGATGCATGCCATGGGTCCCAATGTAGCGGGAGTGATCGGCTCCGCTATCGCAGCCGGGGTGCTGATGGCGCTGTTTGGAGCGTGACCTTGCAGGCTGCCCCATGAAAACGCTACAGAACAGAGAACTTCTCCTGATTTAATCTACGTAGGCTCTAGTGTCTTGAGTGGATTATATTCAGCCAAGACACTAGCGCGATTTATAAATTTGTGCATATACGACAAAAAATCATCTCACAAATCCGGGCACAAGGAGCTTCCGAACGTGCTCAGATAAGAACAGCAGCCCGCCTGTGTAAAAGGCGGGCTGCTGCTTCGTGCTTGCAAAGCTAAGGAAACGTCTGCTTATACAGGTATAATGAACCTTAAAAGCTAGTGTCTTGTCTGGATTATATTCAGCTAAACCTCCTTGCCTAATTTCCCATCGGACTGCGTTGTTGTCGGTCAACGATGCCACCGCATCGCCTCGTTCAGCCGCCTTAGAGGCTGGAAATCCTTCTGCGTCATTTTGCCGAGAGTGAATGGTACAATACACCGGACGCAAAGCGACTTTGAAAGCACATTCGCAATTATTTCTTCGTATCATTATCCTTCATAGAATGAATGATAACCAGAAGGCTCTCCAGCTGCGGATCCGTCAGTTCCGGCAGAAGGGCATGGATCTTTGAAATGTTAAGTGGAAGAGAATCTGGGCTCTCTGTAAAAAACTGAAGCAAAGTTATGTCGAAATAATCGCAGATATTCATCAGAACTTTCATAGAAGGTATGATGGTTCCGGAGGTAACCTTATTAATATAACTGTTACATTTCCCGATATTTTTGCTTAAATTGTACTCTGAGATGCCCTCGGCAAGGCGGAGAGTGGTAACTCGTTCCCCAATAAAATTTTTCATCATGTTGGATGCTCCTCTAAAGTTTGAGAGATAAAAATTGCCACCACAACGGTGTTGTCAAGGTACTTTGTTAGTATACCGTGAGAACGAAGGGAGTTATTTACTTTTAAATCTCTTTTTGATTCCAAATAGTATCTTTTAAATCCCTATCTTCTGTTTTCGATGAAGAATCGAAAAGATTAAGATAGATGTAATCGGACTTTAAGGAATCGGGGCAGATGGACATGGTATAATTGCTATGAAAAGTTGAAAAATGACAGTCAGCAGAGGGAGGAGGAGGAAATTATGAGAAGGATCCTAGGAAAGGCAATGCTTATTTTGATATGCGCCAGCGCTGTCACAGGGTGCAGAGGCATTACAAAGGAGCATGACGGGCAGGAAGCGGCAAGGGAGGAGGCTTCAGAAGCAGCAGGCGAACAAGCAGCAAGAAAGGAAGCCTCAGAGACAGCAGGCGGACAAGCAGCATGGGAGGGAGCCTCAGAGACAGCAGGCGGACAAGCAGCAAGGGAGGGAGCCCCGGGAGCAATGGCTCCAGGGACAGCAGGCTCAGAAGCCGGGCGAATGGAACCAGGGGCGGCCCATGATAACATGATACAGGCGATTTATCCCCAGATGGTTTCTTACCCAGATGAACAGGAATATACAGACAAGAAAACAGGAGAATTTGATAACGAGGAATTTTCAAAAGCCTTTGACGCCTGGTGGGAGCAAAAGCGGAGCAGGCGGGCGCCAGAGGGCTGTGGAGACAGCCTAAAGCCATTTTTCCTTTCTTCGATCCGCCAGTTTTTGACAGAGGAAGCGCCGGAGGGCCAGGGAGAGAACCGGGTATATTCTCCGCTCAATGTATATATGGCTTTGAGTATGCTGGCAGAGACCACAGATGGGGACAGCAGACAGCAGATCCTTGGACTCTTAGGGATGGATTCTCTGGAAAGCCTGCGCACACAAGCTGAGCAGATATGGAATGCAAATTACGTCCAGGACAAGGCTGTGACCAGCCTGCTGGCGAATTCCCTTTGGCTGAATGAAGAGATTCAGTTTAAGGGAGAAGCATTAGATGCTCTGGCAGAGCATTATTATGCAACGTCCTGCTGGGGGAAGATGGGAACAAAGGAATTCGATGCAAAGCTGCAAAACTGGCTGAATGAGCAGACCGGAGATCTTTTAAAGGAGCAGGCGTCCGGACTGCATATGAGCGACGACACTTGGATAGCCCTGGCCTCCACCATTTACTATCGGGCAAAATGGTCAGAGGAGTTTTCGAAATCCAATACCAGAGAAGAAACCTTCCATGGACCCCAAGAAGATGTGACCTGCGACTTTATGCATCAGAAGGGCCCAAGTGTTTATTATTGGGGAGAGAAATTCGGGGCTGTGCATAAATGGTTCCAGGAGAGCGGAGGGATGTGGCTGATCCTGCCAGATGAAGGGATCACACCAGAGCAGTTGCTTTTAGAGGACGAGGCAATGGAGTTATGCTTATCCAAGGCTCCCATTGGTCAGGCTTGGGAGAACCAGAAGCACCTGGTAGTCAATTTAGCCATGCCAAAATTTGATGTTGTATCGAATATCGATCTGAAGGACGGATTAACCAGTATGGGCGTAACCGATGTATTTGACGGAAGCCGGTCAGACTTTACACCTTTAGCAGAAGGCACAAAAGGAATTTACCTCTCCCAGGCCAGCCACGCTGCCCGGGTTATGGTGGATGAAGAAGGCTGCATCGCTGCTGCCTATACAGTGATGGCAGCAGCAGGCGCAGCCATGCCGCCGAATGAGGAGATGGATTTTGTGCTGGATCGGCCATTTATTTTTGTGATTACTAGCGATTCGGGGATGCCTCTATTTGCAGGAATTGTGAAGCGGCCGTGATGCTTGCCGCTACTATAGTTATTGCTATTTAAGTGAGTCGCTGTGATCGCGAAAGTCTGGGGGATCGCTGGCTGAGTGGGTGTCGCAGCCCGTCAAAATTCGCAGGCCAAGTGCGTGTCTCAACCCGTTAGGAAGCGCTAGCCGGGTATACGTCGCTACCCGTTAGGAAATCCAAGGTTTCGGGGTATGGGTGCAGGCGCATATTCGCCGGGAAGCTACGCGCCCCAGCAGCCGTGTC
>CATOJE010000091.1 GCA_951800145.1 uncultured Lachnospiraceae bacterium
AGTCACAGTGAACCCGAGGGTTTCGGCGCCAAAATGGACAGAATGGCCATTTTGTGTGCATTTTGTTGCTGTGAACGGCAAGGCCGTGAACAGTAACAAATTTAGTATTGAAAAATAGAGGAAAAGCATGTATGATAGGGGAAACATTGTTTTTGGAGGCAGAGGGATGAAAAGGTGGAGGATAGTGGCTGCCGTGGCGGCAGCCAGTTTAGGTTTGATGCTCCATGGATGTCAGGGCTTTGCCAAGGGAGGCGGAGAATATCAGCCGGAGTCCAGCGGGATTTATGTGACAAGGGACGGGGTGATACTCAGCGCCACAGTGGAGACCTATGACAGCGGCGCCTACACCAGCGAGGCGCTTTTGGACTTTGTGAAAAAGGAAGTGGCCGCCTATAATGAAAGCCAGGGAGCCGGGGCGGCGGCAGAGAATCCCAAGGAGGGAAGCCCTCTTCCGGTGGCCGTGGTTTCCGGCCAGGCAGCGGAGGGAAGGCTGGTTGTAGTGTATCAGTATGGGGACGCCGGCTCCTTCCAGAAATTTGCCCAGGAGTATCATGATGTGGCCAATCAGGCTAAGAGCTTTCAGGTGCAGACAGCAGCGGTGGGAAAGGCGGCAGGCTGGTTCTCAGAGGGGGAGTTTGTGAAGATAGGAAAGGACGGCGCCACAGCAGCCGGGGAAGGGGATTTAGAAAAGCTGGATAAGGAGCAGGTGATCCTGGTGGAAGCGGATCACCCCATGAAGATTCAGACAGAGGGAAAGATCCTTTATACCACCAGGGATATAGCACTTTCCGGAACCAGCCAGGCGACGGTCCCGGAGGGGAAGCACTGCATTGTATTCCGATAAAATACGTAGATAAGATTGTGAGGTAGAGATGATGGAAAAGACGATGGAAAAGATTGTTGCATTGGCGAAGAACCGGGGGTTTGTATATCCTGGCTCTGAGATTTACGGCGGTCTGGCTAATACCTGGGATTATGGAAACCTGGGCGTGGAGCTGAAAAATAATGTAAAGAAGGCCTGGTGGCAGAAGTTTATACAGGAGAGCCCCTATAATGTAGGCGTGGACTGCGCTATCCTGATGAATTCCCAGACCTGGGTGGCATCCGGCCATCTGGGCGGCTTTTCCGACCCTCTGATGGACTGCAAGGCCTGCAAGGAGCGGTTCCGGGCGGATAAGATTATCGAGGATTACATGGCAGAGCACGGGATCGTCCCGGAGACTGGCTTAGATGGATGGTCTCAGGAGGAGATGAAGAACTACATTAATGAAAAAAATATTTGCTGCCCCAGCTGCGGCAAGCATGATTTTACAGATATCCGCCAGTTCAACCTGATGTTTAAAACCTTCCAGGGCGTGACGGAGGATGCGAAGAATACGGTATACCTCCGCCCGGAGACAGCCCAGGGAATCTTTGTGAACTTTAAGAATGTCCAGAGAACCTCCAGAAGGAAGGTTCCCTTTGGTATCGGCCAGATCGGAAAGTCCTTCCGGAATGAGATCACCCCCGGAAACTTTACCTTCCGCACCCGGGAATTCGAGCAGATGGAGCTGGAGTTTTTCTGCAAGCCGGATACAGACTTAGAGTGGTTCGCCTACTGGAAGGAGTTCTGTATTAACTGGCTGAAGGCCTTAGGCTTAAAGGACGAGGAGATGCGCGTCCGGGATCACTCCCCGGAGGAGCTGAGCTTCTACAGCAAGGCCACCACGGATATCGAGTTCCTATTCCCCTTCGGCTGGGGAGAGCTGTGGGGAATCGCAGACCGGACAGACTACGACTTAACCCAGCATCAGAATACCTCCAGCCAGGATTTAACGTATTTTGACGACGAGGCCAAGGAGCGCTACATTCCTTATGTGATCGAGCCCTCCCTGGGCGCGGACCGGGTGACGCTGGCATTCTTATGTGCGGCGTATGATGAGGAGGAGATCGGAGAGGGGGATGTGAGAACCGTCCTTCATTTCCATCCGGCCATTGCGCCGGTAAAGATCGGCGTCCTTCCCCTGTCAAAGAAGCTGAATGCCGGGGCGGAGAAGGTTTACCAGGAGCTTTGCAAGTATTATAACTGCGAATTCGACGACCGGGGCGCCATCGGAAAGCGCTACCGCAGACAGGATGAGATCGGCACCCCCTTCTGCATCACCTATGATTTTGACTCAGAGGAGGATCAGGCGGTGACGGTCCGGGATCGCGACACCATGGGACAGGTGCGGATCCCCATTGCAGAGCTGAGGACATATTTCCAGGATAAGTTCTGCTTTTAATGGAGGATCTGTTCAGATACGGCGGATAGCCAGGAAGGGCAGGCCTGTGGAAGACGGGCCTGCCTTCGGGAGGCGAAAGGAATGGATAAAAGGATGAAAAATACAGTTACCCTGGGAAGCACCGGGATTACCGTGAATAAAAATGGATTCGGAGCCCTGCCCATTCAGAGGATTTCCGATGAGGCGGCGGTTCACCTGCTGAAAAAGGCATATGAGAGCGGTATCAATTATTACGATACCGCCCGGGCTTATACAGACAGTGAGAAGAAGATTGGGCTGGCATTATCCCATGTGCGGGAGCATATTTACATTGCCACCAAAACCATGTCCACAGATGTGGATGGATTCTGGAGGGATCTGGAGGAGAGCCTGGAAAATTTAAAGACAACCTATGTGGATATTTACCAGTTCCACAACCCGGCCTTCTGCCCGAAGCCGGGAGATGGCTCCGGGCTTTATGAGGCCATGGAGGAGGCCAGGGCCCAGGGGAAAATCCGCCATATCGGCATCACCAATCACCGGCTGGAGGTGGCCAGGGAGGCCATCCGGTCCGGGCTTTATGAGACGCTGCAGTTCCCCTTCTGCTATCTGGCGGCAGAACAGGATTTGGAGCTGGTCCGGATGTGCAGGGAGCAGAATATGGGCTTTATCTCCATGAAGGCCTTGTCCGGCGGTCTGATTACTAATTCTGCGGCAGCCTATGCATTCCAGGCGCAGTTTGATCATGTTCTGCCTATCTGGGGGGTTCAGCGGGAGAAGGAGCTGGATGAATTTTTAAGCTACATAGAGAATCCGCCGGTGATGGACGAGGCTATGGAGGCGCTGATTGAGGAGGAGAAGAAGGCTCTGTCCGGGAATTTCTGCCGGGGCTGCGGCTACTGCATGCCCTGCCCTGTGGGAATCGAGATCAATAACTGCGCCAGAATGTCCCTGCTGATCCGCCGCTCCCCCTCAGAAAGCCAGCTGACGCCTCAGGTACAGGCCAAGATGGCGAAGATTGCCGACTGCCTCCACTGCGGCCAGTGCAAGTCCAAATGCCCCTATGGCATCGACACCCCGGCGCTTCTGGAGGAGAACTATAAGGATTATCAGGAGATACTTGGGGGGAAGCCGCTGTAGGATGTACTAGTATCCCGCGAGGCCCTGTGGGGCAAACCCGATTTTTGTGTTGACAAGATGACTTTTCAAATGGTATGATGATGTGGAGGAGGGGCAGGACTGCGATGAGCCTGCCCGGCTCCTCTGGGATTTGCGGATATGGTGGAATTGGCAGACACGCCAGATTTAGGTTCTGGTGGGAGACCGTGCAGGTTCGAGTCCTGTTATCCGCATAAAACCCCTTGTAAATATAAAGTTTACAGGGGGTCTTTTTCTTTATGTTAAGGAGTTAATGAGTTTAGAGGAGATTAAGGATGAAACGGTATGCACTTCCCATGATGATGCTGGTAATCTTTGAAACCATAGCAGTGACCCTTTGGCTGACCATGGATCAGTTGTTTTATCTGTTTAATTTCAGCTATATCGGTATTTCCATCGCATTGGGGATTTTTTTATTTATCAAAAAATATAAGCATGCCCGCCGGGTGACCCAGCTTTTGGTGGGGCTGTATATGCTGGTATATCTGGGCTTTATCAGCAGGGAGAATATGCAGATAGAGGGATTCTGGTATTATTTATTTACCGGTGTATTTGAGGCGGCAACCATCCACTATGCAGTGGCCAAGATCTTTGGGCCGCTGCTTTTCGGCAGAGGCTGGTGCGGGTTTGCCTGCTGGACGGCGATGATACTTGATTTTCTCCCCTATAAGGTTCCGGCGGGGCCTAGAAGGAGGATCGGCTGGATACGGTATGTGACCTTTGCAGCTTCTCTTGTATTTGTCGCGGCCCTGTTCCTGGCTCATGTGGGCAATATTGAGAAAATCATGTTTTGGGCATTTATCATAGGAAATCTGTTGTATTACGGGATTGGAATCTGGCTGGCCTTCGCCTTTAAGGATAATCGGGCATTTTGCAAGTACATATGTCCAATCACCGTATTTTTGAAGCCTATGAGCTACTTTTCACTGATCCGCATAAAATGCGATGCAGGTAAATGCACTTCCTGCGGCAAATGCAAAAGGCTTTGCCCTATGGATGTGGACATTACCGATCCTTCACGAAAGCGGAAAAATGGCACGGAATGCATCCTTTGCTATGAGTGTGTGGAAGGCTGTCCAAGGAATGCACTCTAGTGTCTTGACTGAATATAATCCAGTCAAGGCACTAGGCTTTGTTCTTTAATTCTATGGGAAGGTGCGCCCTGCAGGTGAAGGCCCTTCGGGGGACGCGCACTTTTTTAAAATTGCCTGTGCTTCTGCAGCAAAAATATCCTTTAAATAGAGAGGCTCTATAATTTCAACCTGTGATCCAAAGGAGAGCAGATATCCGGTCAGCCAGGAGTCCACAGGCATTTCGGCGGAAGCAAGTAAGCTTCCGTCCTGCTGAGGGGTAAGCTGTGTCTCGTCAAATTCATCATAGACCCGGTATGCGATTTCCTTTGAAAATAAAAGCACGATCCGGGGATATTGGTGCAGAGGATTTTCCTGTTCCGGATATGGCTTAGGTATAAAGGCTTGGGATAAGGGCTCCAGGCTCAGGATGCGGTTTAGTTTAAATAAGCGGAAATCCTGCTTTTGCAGGCAGTATGCCTTCAGATACCATTCCTTTGATTTATAGGATAATTTTAAGGGCTGAACGGTCCGTTCCCTCCGCTCTCCGCGGGTGTTTTCATAGAGGATCTTTATCTCCCGGTGCTGAATGACCGCTGCCTTTAATTGTTCAAATTTTATGCTGTCGCAGGTGGATTTCCCCCACGGTGAGAAATCCACCTCAAGCCAATTTCCCGCGCTGATATGGAAAAGTGCAGATAGCTTAGTCAGTATTTCACTGCCGGCAGGGTAGCCTGAGGCAGATATGCTTTGTATGGCTGCCAGCATTTCCTGCTGTTCATCCTCAGATAATATGGCTCGATCTAAAACAAAATCATGTAATAAATAGATCCCGCCATTCCTTCCGGGCTCTGCATAGATTGGGATACCGGCGCTGCTTAAGGCCTCCACATCGCGGTAAATTGTCCGCGGAGAAACTTCAAATCTTGCCGCTAATTCTGGCGCAGTGGCCCCTCCCCTGCCTAAAAGATAGTATAAAATTTTGAATAATCGGCTGTCTGACATGGATTCCTCACCTTTCCTCTAAGAACATTATGGTTCACACCCCTGCCGGGCACACTCTGCGATGCACACAAAATGGTCATCCGGTCCATTTTGGCGCCGAGGCCCTTCGAAGCTCTTGGGTTCCCTGTGACGTTCACCTACAGGGAGCCCTCGCGGCAGGCTCCCTGTGAACAGAGTAGTTTAAGTAACTTAAGAATACCATAAAACGAAGGATATAGCTTGATAAGTTTCTTTAATTTTTTATTAAAAGAGAAATAGGGAGGTACGTATGAAGCTTGACCGGATGATTGGGATTTTGTCAATCCTCCTGCAGCGGGAAAAGGTAACCGCGCCCTTTCTTGCGGAAAAATTTGAAGTTTCCCGACGGACCATCAGCCGGGATATCGAGGCGCTTTGCATGGCAGGGATCCCTTTGAGGACGGAGCCGGGGCAAAAAGGAGGCATCTCCATTATGGAGGGCTATAAGATCGACCGTACATTGCTGAGCACATCGGAGCTTCAGGCTATTTTAGCCGGGCTTCGGAGCCTTGACAGTGTAAGCGGCACTAATCGCTATGCCCAGCTGATGGAGAAGCTCTCAGCAGGCGCATCCAGCCTTCTGCCAGGAGATGCACATATTTTAATCGATCTGTCCTCCTGGTATAAGGACACCCTGTCCCCTAAAATTGAGCTGCTGCACCAGGGGATCCTCTCCAGGCGCAAGGTCAGCTTTACCTACTTTGCACCGAAGGGGACGTCCCAAAGAACCGTAGAGCCTTATCACCTGATTTTCCAGTGGGGCAGCTGGTATCTGTGGGGCTGGTGTGATAAAAGAGAGGAATTCCGCCTCTTTAAGCTGAGACGGATGACCGGGCTTAAGGCAGGCGAGGGCTTTGAAGGGCGTGCGGTTCCAGCACCGGACCTTTCCCAGAGGCGGGTATTTCCCCATGTGTATCAGGTGATTGCCAAAATACAGCCGGAATATCAATGGCGCCTTATGGAGGAGTATGGCCAGGAAAGCTTTACCCTTCAGCCAGACGGGACACTGCTCTTTTCCTTTGGATTTACAGATAAAACCAGCATTGTAGGCTGGATCGTTTCTTTTGGCGGCGGTGCGGAGCTTTTAGAGCCAGCAGAGCTCCGCCGGGATGTTCTGGCATTTGCAGAGGGAATCCGTGAGAAATATTTGGAATCATGACAGGCTGTTGTCACCATTCTTTTGGTAAAATGTAAAGAACAGCAGGAGGAAAGGATGGTGTAAAGCAATGGAATATGAGATTGTGACACGGAAGGAAACAATTGTGGCAGGCATATCAGCCCGCACCAACAATGGGGACCCGGATATGGGAACTGTGATCAGCGGGCTGTGGAGCCGTTTCTTCCATGAGGGCATTTATGATGGGATCCCGCACCGGGCAAATGAAAAGGCGCTGGGGATTTATACAGATTATGCCGGGGATGAAAGGGCAGATTATACGGTGATGGCTGCCTGCGAGATCACAGAGGCGGTGGAAGGAAGGGGATATGTCATCCGCCGGATTCCTGCCGGATTATATGCAAGGTTTGTGGTCCGCGGGGACAGGATAAAGGCGGTTGCCGAAGGGTGGCAGAGGATCTGGCAGATGAAGCTGCCCCGGGCCTTCCAATGTGATTTTGAGGAGTATCAGAACGACAGCATGGAAAATACAGAGATCCACATTTATGTGGGGCTGAAGGGAGAGAATCAGGACATGGCTGAGACGGTGATTCAATCGAGATGCGGGCTTTTGTGCAGTGAGTGCTCTTACCGGGAACCAATGAACTGCCCGGGCTGTTCCCATATGGAAAAGCCCTTTTGGGGAGACCATTGTCCGGTGAAGGGCTGCTGTGAGGGAAATCAGCAGGCGCATTGCGGAGAATGTGAGAAATTTCCCTGCGACCTTTTAACCTCCTTTGCCTATGATGAGAAGCAGGGGGATGAGGGCAGACGAATCCAGCAGTGCAGGGACTGGAAAAAGCCTTGACCTTAAAACTGGCTGCAGGCGGGATGGCTGAAATCCTGCCTGCAGCGGGAAAGCTTAAAGCCCTTCCCAGTACACCTCATAGATTTTGAATTCTGGTGTGTCCGAGGACCCAAGGAGATAGTACCGGATATACCGTCCATCCCCTAACTGGGGGCCGGCCTGAAGAGAGGCTTCCGTGTGCTTCCAGCTGACATCCAGCTTAACAATCACATATTTCTGGAGCTTATACGTACGAATCCTATCAAGGAGCTCTTTTTTCCAGGCTTCTGGGATGTCTTCCAGTGCTTCCTTCCCCAATGCAGAAATCTCATGAATCACATATTCCTCCATATAACGCCCTTCTTTAAAGAGGGTCTCTTCATTCTCAACCGCGATTCGAAAGCTTTCATTTTCGCCTATCAGAGAGAGCCGGTGCTCAAAATCCGCAGAAACAAGATCATAGTAAAGACGGTATACCTGATATTCGAATCCATTGTCAATGGTGTCTTCTAATATCAGCGTCCGATCATCAAAACGGCAAAGCTCCTCTGGCTCTGCGCCACAAATCCCATTCCCCTCATCGCCCAAAAGGGACACAGAGGAAATATCTTCATAATTTTCATATAGGGGATCCCATGAGGTGCCCGCTGGAAGACAAGCTATAAAAAGGGACAAAAAAATCCATGTAAGGCAGTATGATTGAATGGCTTCCACCTCCTTTTCGAATAAATGTACTCTCGGAGTCTCTTTGTGCCTGATTTTGTGAGATGATTTTTTGTCAGATGTGCATAAATTTATGAGGCGTACGCGGAACGTACGTTGAATAAATTTATGTGCATCTGACGGAAAATCAGCCACAAAGGCAGCGCAAGAGAGATTCCGAAAGTACATATAAGAATACCAGACTTTCTTCCCTTTTGCAAGAGTGCTTACAGACTTGCGGTTTATTTTCAGGTATGATAAGATTAGATTGCTTCGGACGTTTTTTCAGGCCCTTATTTTCGAGATAGCGGTTCAGATAGCAAGAAGAAGCCTTATCTGAACCGCTGCACCCACGCCATGCTCGGCACCACTATGGATGAAGGGGGCCTTTAAAGCCCTCCGGGGAACGCACACGGAATGCAAAAACGGCATTCCGGCGCTGTACAGTCAGCGCTGCAAGTGCGCAGACCTGCCATAAGGGTTCGCACGTCCAAAGTAATATAGAAGGATTGACAGGAAAAGAGATGGTATAATGGTTAATATTGATTATGCAAAGCATCAATTTGAAGCCTATCTTCAGGATTATGATCGAACCGATGACAAGATTCATTTAAAGGAGATTCATACATATGCGGTCCTGGACGCTGCAGATGAGATCTGCAGGGAGGAGGGCTTCTGTGAGGAGGATCACCAGCTGGCGCTGTTGATTGCCCTTCTTCACGATATCGGAAGATTCGAACAGCTAAAGCAGTTTCACAGCTTCCAGGACAATGTGTTTAACCATGCAGACTTTGGCGTAAAAGCACTGTTTGCAGACCACTTAATTGAAACATTTATCCCAGACCGGCAGTATGATGAAATAATCAAAAAGGCGATTAAATATCATTCCGTCTATTCCCTTTCCCAGGCAGAAGGGCTGACCTCCAGGGAGTTACTCCACTGTCAGATTATCCGGGACGCAGATAAGCTGGATAACTTCCGGGTCAAGGAAACGGAGCGAGTGGAAACGATTTTTGACACGCCAAAGGAGCAGGTAGAATGGGAGCTAATCACACCCCGGATTATGGATGCCGTGCGGGCGAGGAAGTGCATTCTTTCTAAAGAGCGGGTGACACATATGGACTGCTGGGTTTCCTATCTGGCTTTTATTTTTGATTTAAATTTTCCCGCCAGCTTCCGCTGGATCTTAAAGAGGGATTACTTAAACCGAAACATCGACCGGATGAATTACCAAAATCCCGGGACCAAACGAGATATGGAAGAGATACGGGAAATCTGCAACACGTTTATCCAAAAGAAAGCCTGGGCGCCGCAGTAAACGAAGTCTTATATTTTTACAGAAACTCCCCCAGGAAGACCAAGAGCTCCAGAGCCTCCAGTGTGTCCGCAAAATATGTATTTAGAGTACAAAAATCAACCGTATTTTCAGATTGCCAGATTATGGACGGAATCCACGCTTTTGTTTATACTATACACATAATCAATGAGCGGAAGGAACCGTAAATTAACGATTGAAGGAATCAGGGAGGTCAGCTATGATAGGCAATGAAATCGGGTTTAATTACTGGAACAGGCAGGTTTGCCCGCAGTGGATTGCAGAAGATCGTTTCTATAATTGTGAGGGCTTTTATCAGGCAGCGTCAAGAAGCGGCCTGCATCTGGGGCAGCTATTCCATCGGACAATTGAGTTTTGGTTTAATAGTATCTGAAATACAAAGTGATGTACACAGTGTGGAGCCGGCGTTCCCTGAAGGAAAGCCGGCTTTTCCTTCTGCCTATCTATGCAGATGGCCTGGTGGGTGTCGTTACCTGCTAGGAAGCCCAAGTCTTCGGGGGATGGGTGCAGGCGCATATTTATGAAATAAAAAAATTTTGGAATAGCAAATTTCCCATGAGTGTGATAGAATTAAAATATTGACAAAATAATTTACAGAACACAGGGAGGAGAAGGGTATGTATCATTGCCATATTCACTTCTATTTTATAGGCGATTCCCATCCTATATTTCAAACAATAAAGGAAATCCAGCCCCTTGAGCATTTTACCCATGAGTTTTTAGAGAGCCTTGAGCTGGACGAGAGCTATGGGGCTTGGGCAGATGTGATTCTGGCGGACTCACGGCAGCTGACGGCCGACGCGAGAAGACAGCTGGCGGCGGTCCGGAAGGAGGATTGTCAGCTGATTTTGCTCGCGGAGCAGTGGCAGGAGGGCCTTTTTGCGGAAGAGTGGGAGCAGGTGCAGGACGTATGGCTCATGCCCCTGTCGAAGGAGGAGACTGCCTTCCGCTTCAGGAGATGGCAGCAAACCTATAAAATGTCAAAGGATTTTTGGCAGACCAGGCATTTTTTTGAGTCCACCATTAATAATATCCCCAATCTGATCTGGTATAAGGACAAGAACGGAATTCATGAGAAGGTGAATGACAGCTTCTGCAGGACGGTGAATAAGTCAAAGGCCCAGGTGGAAGGGCAGGGGCATGCATATATCTGGGATGTGGAGGAGGATGATCCAGCCTGCATTGAATCGGAGCGGGAGGTTATGACTAAGAAAAAAACCTGCGTTTCCGAGGAGACCATAAAGACAGGGGACGGCATGCGGCTTTTGACCACCTATAAATCTCCTCTGTATGATCTGGATGGAAGCGTAATGGGGACAGTGGGCGTGGCCATTGACGTGACCCGGGAGCGTGCATACGAACAGGAGATCATCAAGAAGAATCAGACCCTGGAGACGATTTTTACGACCTTGGACTGCGGGGTTATGCGGCACAGCTTAGATGGCTCCAAGGTTTTAAGCGTAAATCGGGCTGCACTGAATATCTTAGGCTATGAGTCCCAGGAGGAACTGATGGCAGAAGGCTTTGACCTGATAGCCATGTCTGTGATGGATGAGGATAAGGATAAGCTGCGGAGCGCCATTCGGAAGCTGCAGAATGAAGGGGACTGCGTCAGCGTAGAGTACCGCGTGAATCACAAGGATGGATCCATTCTTCATATCATGGGGAACGTGAAGCTTTTAAGGGAGCAGGGTGAATTATTCTACCAGCGGTTCCTTCTGGACTGTACTGCTCAAAAGCTGGAGGAAAGGAAGCTTCAGCGGCGTCAGATGGAGCTGGTTCAGGCGCTGAGTATTGACTTTAAAGTGGTTTGCTATTTTGATCTGGATACAGGGATGGGCTCCCTCCTGCAGCATGTGGATGATAATGGGCAGCGGCTGCCCACCGATTTCCACGGAGATCTGGAGCAGAGCATGGAGCCCTACATACAGACGCTGGTCTATGAGAAGGATCGGGATATGCTTAAGGAGGCGATCTCCCAGGAGAATTTGAAAAAGGAGCTGGCCCAGAAGAGCGTATACTGTGTGAATTACCGGATAGTCAAGGGAGATAAGACTCAGTATTTCCAGATAAAGGCAGTGCGGGCCGGTATGTGGGATGAGAGCCATGGCATTGTCTTAGGAATCCGGAATGTGGATGCGGAGATCCGCAATGAGATGGAGCAGAAGAACCTTTTAGAGAATGCGCTGACCCAGGCGAACCGGGCCAGCAGTGCCAAGAGCGTATTCCTGTCCAACATGTCCCATGATATCCGGACGCCGATGAATGCGATTGTAGGCTTCACAGCCCTTGCTATCACCCACATTAACCGGAAGGAGCAGGTGGAGGAGTATTTAAAGAAGATTATGACCTCCGGGAATCATCTGCTCAGCCTGATAAATGATGTGCTGGATATGAGCCGGATTGAAAGCGGTAAGATGCATTTGGATGAGAAGCCCTGCAGCCTGTCAGATATCCTCCACGGCCTGCGGAATATTGTGCAGGCAGATGTCCATGCGAAGCAGCTGGAGCTGTATATTGATACAGTGGATGTGCTGGATGAGGAGATTTACTGCGATAAGCTGCGCCTGAATCAGGTGCTTTTAAACCTGCTAAGCAATGCGGTGAAATACACCCCGTCCGGCGGGACCATCAGCATGCGGATTATCGAAAAGGCGGGAGCTCCCCAGGGCTGCGCGAATTATGAATTTTATATCAAGGATACGGGCATCGGCATGAGCGAGGAGTTTGTCTCCCATATTTTCGAGCCCTTTGAGCGGGAGAGCAGCACCACCAACAGCGGGATACCAGGGACAGGGCTGGGGATGGCCATCACGAGAAATATTGTGGACATGATGAATGGCTCCATTGAGGTAAAGAGCCAGCAGGGAGTGGGGACCGAGTTTAAAGTAGTGTTCACCTTCCGGATCAGCCATGAGGAAAAGGAATCCATCGATATTCCAGAGCTGAAGAACTGCCGGGCATTGGTGGTGGATGATGATTTTAATACCTGCGACAGTGTGTCCTATATGCTGGGACAGATTGGCCTGCGGGCGGAGTGGACCCTCTCCGGCAAGGAGGCGGTGCTTAGGACGCGTCAGGCAGCAATGCGGAATGATAATTACAGCGTTTACGTCATTGACTGGCTGCTGCCAGATATGAATGGAATCGAGGTTACCCGGAAGATCCGCAAGGAAGTGGGAGAGGATGTGCCGGTGATCGTCCTGACTGCCTATGACTGGGCGGATATTGAGGAGGAGGCCAAGGAGGCCGGGGTTACGGCATTTTGCAGCAAGCCTCTGTTCCTTTCGGAGCTTCGGGACTGTCTGTACTCAATTATCAGCACAGATGAGCCGAAGGACAGGGAGGAGGACAAGAGACAGGTGGACTTCCAGGCCGGCCGCATCCTGCTGGCAGAGGATAATGAGCTGAACCAGGAGATTGCAGTGGCGATTTTGGAGGAAGCTGGTTTTACCACCGATGTGGCAGGGAACGGTCAGATTGCGCTAGACATGTTGAAAAAATCCGGACCGGGATATTACCAGGCGGTGCTGATGGATGTGCAGATGCCGGTGATGAATGGCTATGAGGCCACAAAGGCAATCCGCAGCCTGGAGGATACGGCGCTGGCATCGATCCCGATCTTAGCTATGACGGCAAATGCCTTCGAGGAGGACCGTCAGCAGGCCTTCCGGTGCGGGATGAATGGCCATATTGCCAAGCCGATTAATGTTGGACACTTGTTCGATGCCATGCGGCAGGTGCTGTGTCCATAATTTCGCGCGCCCGCTATTACCCAATGTAGAAAAACAGAGATCAGTGATACAAAAAATTAAAAATCGGAGACGGATTTCCCCTTAAGCGGAAAAATCAGTCCCCGATTTTTATTAATTTGCCGCCCATCCGGCGGATATCCTCCTCCTGGTGGGTAGAGAAAATCAGAAGCTTGCCCCGGCTTTTTTCCAGGATATAGTCCATAACCTTTTCCTTTGTTTCTTCATCTAAGCCAGAAAAGGGCTCGTCCATGATGATCCGATCCGAAGGGGCGAGAAGGGCCCGCAGGATGGCAGTCCTCCGTTTCATACCGCCGCTTAAGGTGGAGGCAGGCCGGGTGAGGGCTTCTCTTGGCAGGAGGGCTTCCAGCGCCCCGGTGATTTCCGGAAGAGTGAGGCCGGGAACCGCCAGGCGGATATTATCAATGGCGGAAAGCTGCTCGCACAGCCGGTCCTCCTGGAAAACCGCAGCAGCAAAAATGGAGGAAGCCCCAAAATCCCATGGCCCCGGCATCTGCTCAATGGAACCGGAATCCGGCTTCTCCAGCCCAAGCAGCAGCCTTAAAAGGGTGGTTTTTCCAGAGCCTGAGGGAGCCATGATGCCATTCGGCTGCTGGGAGGAAAACCGGATATTCACCTGCTCCAGCACCTTCAGAGAGCCAAATTTCTTAGACAGATTCGTCACAGCAATCTCATAAGCCCTGCCTGCTTTTTCTAGGGAAGCGGGGGCAGAAGCCTCTGGTAAAATAGATGCCTGCAGGCACTTCTTTCCCTTTAATCCAAATGCTCTAAACATATCCCCCAGAGCCCACAAGCGTCCTCTTCCGGTCTGCTTTAAGAGGAATAAAAACAGCCGCTCAAAGCCTGCACTGGCCAGAATGATCACCAGAGTCCAGGCAAAGAGCTGAGCCGTGCTCAGATAAATTTTAGACAAGTAGAGCTGTTCTCCGATGGTTCCCTCCGGCACTCCGATGACTTCCGCTGCGATTCCAGACTTCCAGCTCATCCCCAGCGCTGTCTTGCAGCTGCTGGAAAGATAGGGAAGAAGAGCCGGCCAGTAAAGTCCGAAAAATTTCCGCCACCTGGTAATGCGAAAAACCCGGGCCATTTCCAAAAGTCTGGGGTCTGTACTGGCAAGCCCAGCAGTAGTCTGGACATAGATCACTGGAAAAACCACCAGGAAAGCGATAAGCACGGAAAGGTATTCCGATCCCATCCAGATCAGCGCCAGAATTACAAAGGAGGCAACTGGCACCGACTTCATAAAAGCCACCGCCGGCGCCAGGATCTCCCCGATAAAAGGATGAAAATATGCCAGGCTCCCAGCCAGAATACCCAGCAGGAAGGCAGCGAGAAATCCAAGGCTGATGGTGTAAAAGGACTTTAAGATGGAAAGCCAGAATGCGCCTTCTGGAAGGAGCCGGATCAGAGCCATAAAAACATCCACAGGGCCAACAAGCAGGATCCTGCTGCCCACCATCCAGGCTCCCAGCTGCCAGAAAAAGAGCCAGAAAAGAAGGATCAGGGCAGCACGGGAGCGCCTCTTACTCATGATAGTAGAATCCGTCATCTGGCAATGCGCCGCCGATGGATTTTTCATCCCGGTCATATAATACCTTAAGATAGCCCTTCAGGGCGTCCTCCATTTCCTGTCCGGTGATGCAGACGATGCTGCAGTAGGGAAGCGCAGCCTTGGCAATGGGTTCCTTCTCAATGATTCCCGCCTTTACAACCAGCTCTGCTGTATGGTCAGCCTGCTCTTTGGTGTATGCGGCAGACTTCTCATGATCCTTTAGAAAAAGAGACACAGCCTCTGGATGCTCCTCTAAAAATTCATTGCGGACCACCGTAACCCCGGTAACCAGACGGCTTTTTCCATCCTCTTTCTCCTGAGCCGTTTCCCATTCCTGATTTAAGTCCAAAAGGGCGGTTACCTTAGCCTCGCTTTGAATCGAGGCCACTGTGGCAAAAGGCTGAGGAAGTACGCCTACAGCCTCCGGCTGCTGTACCAAAAGGGCAGCCACCTCCGCAGGCTCAGACTTAAATTCCAGAGCTACGTCACCAGTCAGGCCATAGCTGTCCAGAAGATACTGGAAGACATAATCCGGTGTGGTTCCCTTACCAGTCATATAAACAGTCCGTCCTCTTAAATCCTCCATAGACTGAATAGAAGCGTCGCCGGACATTACATACAAGACACCCAGAGTATTAATATCAATCACCGACACCTTTCCGCCGGTCTGATTATACAAAATGCTGGCAACATTTGCCGGAACCAGGGCAATGTCCACTTCCTTGCCGATAAGCTTGGGAAGAAGCTCATCCGCCGCAGTCACCATAGTAAACTCATATTGATTCTCCGTCTTGCCGCCCTCAGCCATTTCCATCATAAAAACCAATCCCATTGAGGTAGGCCCCTTCAGAGATCCCACCCGTACCAGCGCAGCCTCCGCGTCTGCCTCCTCCTCCGGGGAATCCATGGACGATTCCTCCTCCTCAGATGCTTCAGAAGCATCCTCCGCATCCCCCGTTGGCTTCGGGGCGGCAGTGGTCTCTGCAGAGACAGAAGAAGACTCCGGCTGCGCAGAGGAACCATTGTTACCGCTGCATCCGGTGATTAAGGCCGCTGCTAGAAGGCAGGCGGCGGTTATAAGGGGTCTTTTTTTCATAAAATGTGCTCTCCTTTTTGATGTGATTTTCTTGTTGCTATTTACTTTAGTCTCTGTGATCGCGAACGTCTAGTGTGTCGCTGGCTGAGTGGGTGTCGCAGCCCGGTAGGATTCGCCAGCCGAGTGTGTGTCGTTACCCGTTAGGAAGCGCCAGCCGGGTATACGTCGCTACCCGTTAGGGAATCCAAGTTTTCGGGGTATGGGTGCAGGCGCATATTCGC
>CATOJE010000092.1 GCA_951800145.1 uncultured Lachnospiraceae bacterium
ATCTCTGGCTAAGTGTATTTCCAAGCCCGCAAGGAGTCTCTGGCAGCGGGGGAAGGTGCAGGCGCATATTCGCCAGGAGGCTACGCCCGCGGCAGGCCGGGTCCCAACGTCACCGCGCTCTCGCTCCGCCGAAAGCGTAGCGGTGCGTAAGGCCCTAAAACACAGGGCCTACATCTCAAGGAATCCTCCCAGGCGATGCCTGGGTCCCTCCTTCAGATAATCAATCACCGACGGTTTCGGAGGGGTTCCTTATGGGACTCGGCTGCTGGGGCGCGTAGCTTCCCGGCGAATATGCGCCTGCATCCATACCCCGAAACCTTGGATTTCCTAACGGGTAACGACACCTACTTAGCCGGCGAATCCTAATAGGTAACGACACACACTCGGCTGACGAATCCTATCGGATTGCGACACGCACTTGGCTAGCGATTCCTCAGACTTTCGCGTTCACAGAGACTCACTTAAATAGCAATATCACGTTTTACATAGTATGGAAAACCTGCTCCCAAAATCAGGCTAATGACATTGGCCGTGAACAATAACAGACCTATAGAGAGGAAGGATTACCGGGAATGATGGACGAGATAATTTTAAGGAAGTATGAGCAATGGGTGGAAAAAACAGCCTCTGACGGGATGGACCCAGACCTTATCAGGGAGCTAAAGGATATGGCCGGGGATGAGGCCAGGATCCAGGATGCCTTTTACCGGAATCTGGCCTTTGGCACCGGGGGCCTGAGAGGCGTCATCGGCGCGGGGACAAACCGGATGAATCTCTATACTGTGGCCAAGGCCTCTCAGGGTCTGGCAGATTATGTGAATAAAAATTTTCCGCTGGATCAGAGAAGGATAGCTGTCAGCTATGATTCCCGCATAAAGTCAGATACGTTTGCCAGGACATCGGCTGGCGTGTTTGCGGCCAATGGAATCCAGGTGGCGCTCTACCCGGAGCTGATGCCCACCCCCTGCCTGTCCTTTGCGGTGCGCTATCTGGGCTGCGCTGCCGGGATTATGGTGACCGCGTCCCACAATCCGGCAAAGTATAATGGCTACAAGGTCTATGGCAGGGACGGCTGCCAGATCACCACAGAGGCGGCAGATAAAATACTGGAGGAGATAGAGAAGCTGGATCTGTTCCGGGATGTGAAGCTTATGGACTTTGATCAGGGGATGAGCATTGGACGGATCTCCTATATTCCGGAGGAGGTGTATACTGCCTTTGTGGAGGAGGTAAGGAAGCAGTCTCTTTTAGGGGAAGAGGAGGGCTCTGTGAACAAGGACGTGGCCATCGTCTACACGCCCTTAAATGGCACTGGCTTAAAGCCGGTATTGCGCACCCTGAGGGAAAGCGGATATACCAATATCACAGTGGTGAAGGAGCAGGAGCAGCCAGACGGTAATTTCCCCACCTGCCCTTACCCCAATCCGGAGATCCGGGAGGCCATGGCCCTAGGGATGGAGTGGGCGAGGCAGCAGCAGGCGGATCTTTTGCTGGCGACGGATCCAGACTGCGACCGGGTGGGAATCGCGGTGAGGGATAAAAATGGGGAATATGTCCTTCTGTCGGGCAATGAAACCGGCATCCTCCTTCTGGATTATATCTGCTCCCGCCGCAGGGCCATGGGCAGTATGCCTGAGGATGCAGTGCTGGTGAAAACCATTGTCACCATGGATCTGGCGGAGCGGATTGCCGCAAGGTACGGCGTGAGAACGGTGAATGTGCTGACTGGCTTTAAATACATCGGGGAGCAGATCGGGATTTTAGAGGCAGCGGGGAAGGCGGATTCCTATATTTTTGGGTTTGAGGAGAGCTATGGCTATCTGTCCGGCGCCTATGTCCGGGATAAGGACGGGGTGGACGGCGCGTTTCTGATCTGTGAGATGTTTGCCTACTATGCTTCCCGGGGAATCGGGCTGCTGGAAAAGCTGGAGGAGCTGTATGGGGAATTTGGATATTGTCTGAACACCCTTCATTCCTATACCTTTGAAGGATTAGAAGGATTTGGGAAAATGCAGGGTATCATGAAGGAGTTCCGGGAGATGTTTGCAGGACAAGCCCAGGGCGGGGCAGAGCCTTTGGAGAAAAGCTTTGCAGGGAGAAGGGTTTTAACCTGCCTGGATTATGAGAAGGGGCTGGATGGACTTCCGCCGGCAGATGTGCTGAAGCTTCTGCTGGCGGATCACAGCTCCCTCGTCATCCGCCCCTCAGGGACAGAGCCAAAGCTGAAGGTGTATCTGTCCGTGAGCGGGGAGGACAGGAAGGCGGCAAAAGAGGCGGAGAGGCAGCTTGGGGAAGAATTAGAGAAGTGGATTTTTAAGTAAACCCCATGCCATGCTTGGCATCACCATGAATGAAGGGGATTTCCTTTAAAACCCTCCGGGGGATGTGCGGAAAACGGGAGTGGACCTTGTCACTTCGTTATCCCGTTTTCGCACAGCTCAGCGCTGGAGCGCTGAGCTTTCAAAGTGCCCCCACCGTCTCCGGGCCTTCCACTTTCTGGCGCAGAAGACGAAATTCCCCAGCCTTGTTTCGAACTGCATGCTGCAGGGATACCGGGTCATAAAGTCTGAGCGGAATTCGTCCCGGGTCAGCAGCTCTTCCTTAGATAGCTGGTAGGTGATATCGGAATCAAAAAGCTTGCTCATGTGGTGGAGGAACTGCTCAAAGATCTGCAGCGACGCCTCCTGGACCAGCTCGGTATCCTGCATGGCAGGAAGCCCCAGAAGCAGGCCCACCCCCCGGCGGATCAGGCGATCCTCCACGCCCAGGAGGATCTGCACCTTTCCGCCGTACTCTATGTCATAGCACAGGCGGCAGTAGAGGCCGGTGCCTAAGTTTTGGCCGTAGTAGCTGGCATCCGCCAGAGTGGCCTCGATGTGGAAGAGATTCTCCAGAGCCTGGATCACTAACTGGGCGGCAAGGGATGTGCGGAAGGATCGGTCATGGATTTTCTCTGTATGTAATTCTCCGGTGATGGCCTGATCCTCTGTCATGATGTGACCGGTGAGCCAGCCCAGAAGCGCGCCCAGGAAGCGCTGGGCAGCCATATGGGAGTACCCGGAGGCCTCCAGGGTTTTCTTTAAGGAGACCAGGGTCTGATCCCGAAAGGTGTCATGGATCTTCTTGTGCTTTTCATATCCCCGGTACCGGATGGAGCGCATATATGCCTCTTCCTCAGAAAAGTGCTTCATGGTATATTCTTCTAAGTATTTCAGCCCTTCCTTACAGGCATTCTGATAATTGGAATCATTTGCGATATGCTCCAGTAATTTTCCTACGATTCGGAAAAGATTAGCGTGGGCTGTGTCAATTACCTCCACACCAATGTTCAGCGATTCATTCCATACCACCTTATCCACAATGAACTCCCTCCCTCTGCTCCTTGCTGGATTGCGACTTTTTTGATGCTGCCTCTGGCTCCGGCCCTTTCTGCGCCATGGCGATGGCCCGGAGCTTGATGCGCACATAGGTTTTCACTACCTTTATGGCTAAGACCACCGCGAAGACGGGCAGAACGAAGGTAGTATAGAAGAAAAATTTCTGATGCCGGATGATCCGATCCCATTTCCTTTTTCTGCGGGACAGGGATGCGCGCCATGCCTCCCATGGCGTCATTTCCTTTTTTGACCGTTTTCCAAAGAGATTCATTTCCTATGCCTCCTTCAGGATTCTGTGGTAACAGTTCAGACGGCGGGGAATTTGACAGGAATTTTAGGCGTCAAGCTTGCTTGTAAGCTAAAATTCCTGTCAAATTCCACATCGGATGGACATCCCAGCTTCTTGTCCGGCGTAGACGGGCAAGAAGATATCCGTCTGAACTGTTACATTCTGTGCCTTGGCTGAATATAATCCGGCCAAGACACTAGTTTATGTGTTTTAAGGCAGGAATACATTGTGGCTTTGGCCCTACCGCTGGGGCCGGCTCATCAGCGCCTTCATGGCAAAGGCGTAGATCTCCTGGCTTTTCTCCCGCCAGTTGCTGCACATATATTCTGCCTGGGCCTTGTCCGGAACAGACAGATTCAGCTCGATGAGGGCAGCCTTTCCTTCACGGACCTCACAGTGGACAATGTAATCCTGATTGGTTGACTTATAGAAATCAGAGATCACCCCAACCTCATTCCGGAGCCGGATCTTATTTTCCTTCAGATACCGGTCCATATCCTCCACGATGGCGGGAGATATATTATTCCCAAAAAAGCTGAGGGTGTCCGCCCCCTCCTGAGTGATCTCATACCGGGTGCTGTTGTGGAGCATTTCCTTCCGTATTAACCCGGCGTCCTCCAGCTCACTTAAGGTTTGCTGCAGGGTAAAATATGTGGTATAATCATGCTCCAGGAAAAAATTCGTCAGCTGGGCATTGGTCAGGGGAAAGTTTACCTGCTTTAACATATAGAGATTCATCAGCTTATATAAGGTTGCGGGGTCTGATAGCATAGGGAGTCACCTGATTCCTTTATTTTTTTATCCTTTCTTATGATATCAACTTAGCTCTTTTAAATCAAGCGGAAATATGATAGAATAAAACAATCTCAGGAATATTTAGGTGATAAAATTTATGAAAGAGCGTATTAATCGATTAGCCAGAGGTATTCTGGATATGGAGACGCCACGGATTGTGGTGATGCCGGAGAAAATCGAAGAGAATATTCAGGCAGGGAAGAGCTCTTCCCTGGAATTTCACGTGAACAGTGGGAATGGCTTACATATCAAGGGACTGGTCTACACCAGCCACATCCGGGTGTCTGTGGCGAATCCGGCCTTTGGAGGTTTGCGGAATAAGATTACCTATCAGGTGGATGCAGGCTATCTGGAGGATGGGGATACCATTGAAGGCGCCTTTGAGCTGGTGATGAATGGAGGAGAGAGAAGGCTCCCCTTTGTTTTCCATGTCCAGCTGGGAGTCTCCGGCCAGACCTTAGCAGGGCTTAAGACGCCAGAGGATTTTGCGGCGATTGCCAGGGAGCATCCGGACACAGCCCTCCGCCTTTTCGATTATCAGGACTTTATTGAGACGCCATTTATGCAGGATCTGCACACAAGGGCGGTTTACGAGGGATTAAAGGGCCACGGGGATCGGGGGAATCAGCTGGAGGAGTTTCTGGTAGCCATGGGATTAAAGAAGCCGGTGCTCCTCCGTGTATCGGAGACCCTTCGAAGGTATGATTATTCCGGGGAGCCGGTGGAGGGAAGCATCGAGGTGCAGAAGGAGGGATGGGGCTATGTCTCCATCACCGCAGAGGCGGACGGCGCCTTTTTAGAGCTTAAGAAGAAGCGGTTTGATATCCGGGATTTTAAGGAAAATATATGCCGGATCTCCTACCGGATTTTGCCGGGGCCCCTTCACCAGGGGAGGAATTACGGCTGTATCCGTCTCAATACCGTGAAGGAGATGCGGGTGATCCCCTTTCTGGTAAATGGCAGCGAGAGCCGGGAGCTTTCCCGGACAGGCCATTCCCGGTATAAGCAGGCTTACGGACGTTTTCTTAAGCTTCGCCTGGAGGAGGCCTGCGGCCTGGGAGAGGGAGCCTTTTTAAGGGAGCGGATGCTTCAGGAGCTGGATGTGATGAGGAATGTCCCCGGGGATAAAAAGCTGCCTTCCCTCTGGATGGCGGATACGCTGCTCCGGGACGGGAAGAAGGAGCAGGCCCTCCGGATGCTGGAGGAGTGCAGGGATGATATTTTGATGTCCCGGCGGGACTTAGGGGATCTGTATTGCTTTTTACAGTATCTCCAGATTCAGCTGGAGCCGAACCCCAGCCAGGAGGAGGCCCTTTTGGGGCAGGTTAAGAAGTACCTCTCAGAGGGACAGTATCCGTACCTTCTGTTTATCCGGATGAAGCTGGATCGGACCGGCTCCGGCGCACAGGTTCCCCTGTTTGATGACATGGAAAATCTTTATCAGGAGGGCTTCCACAGCCCCTTCCTGTATGCTGAAGCTTATGGGATCCTGAGAAAGCATCCGGAGCTTCTTCAGCGGATGGATGATTTCATCGTTAGCATCCTGGATTTTGCAGCAAGGTATCAGCTGATGGAGGAGAAGATGGCGGTCCGGGCCGCGGGGATGGCGAATCTTCAGCGGCATTACGGGAAGCAGTTCCACCGGCTCTTAACCGCCCTGTATGAGCGGTATCCCAGGAAGGAGATCCTGGAGGCCATCTGCTGCATGATGATTAAGGGGGAGTACCGCTCACAGAGGGACTTCCAGTGGTACGAGCTGGCGCTGAAGAAGGGGATCAGCCTGACCCGCCTGTATGAATACTACTTGTATTCCCTGCCGGAGCAGTATGACCATCTTTTGCCTAAGGAGGTGCTTCTCTACTTTTCTTATGGCCATGACTTAGACCGGGACAGCAAGTCCTTATTATATAAAAATATTCTTCAGTATATGAGCTCCGCTAATAAGCTGTATCAGGCCTATGAACGGGATATGGAGCAGTTTGCCATGGAGCAGCTGTTCGCCTCCCGGATCGACAGCAGCCTGGCAGTGATTTACGACCGGATGATCTTTGAGGCTATGATCGATGAGCCGGTGGCCCGGGTGCTTCCTGCCATCCTGCGTTCCTACCGGATCCTATGCCGGAACCGGCAGATGAAGTATGTGATCGTCCGCTATGAGGAGCTGGCTAAGGAGGATGCATTTCTGCTGAATGACGGGGTGGTTTATGTTCCCCTTTTTTCGGACAAGGCGGTGATTTTATTCCAGGATGGATTTGGGAACCGGTACGGGGATGTGTCCTGCATCAAGACGCAGGTGATGAATAAGCCGGAGCTTTTGGGGCGCTGCTTTGCCATCTATCCGGAGCACCCCATGCTGAGCCTTACAGCCTGCCGGAAGATCGTGGCCCAGGATGCGGTGCAGGAGGGACAGATCCATATCCTGGAGCGGGCCATGCGGGAGCTGTCCTTTAACAGCCTGTACCGGAAGGTGCTTCTGGAAAAGATTATCCGGTACTACCGGGCCTTAGCCGGCACAGAGAATTCTAAGACCATAGAGTGCGCCTATCTGCTTACCCTGGACGGCGATGCCATGACCCAGGAGGAGCGGCTTCTGGTCTGTGAGACGCTGATCTGCCAGAATTATCTGGAGGAGGCTTACCGGATGCTAAAGACATACGGGGGGGAGAGCCTGGAGACAGGACAGCTGGCCAAGCTTTGCGCCAAGATGATTCTCCAGAAGCTTTTTGATAAGGATCCCTTCCTTTTAAAGCTGTCCTACCGGGTTTTCGCCGCGGGGGCGGCGGACAGTGTGATTCTGGATTATCTCTGTGAGCATTTTAATGGAAGCTCCGGCCAGATGTTTAAGATCCTGTCGCAGTCTGTGTCCGCCAGGGTGGAGACCTATGATCTGGAGGAGCGGCTTTTGTGCCAGATGATGTTTTCCGGGAATATCCGGAACATCGATCAGACCTTCCGCTACTATTCTCAGCGGAAGCGGCTGAGCGAGACGGTGATGAAGGCATACTTTACTGTAAAGTCCATCGGATATTTCTTAAAGGGGGAGGCGCCGGATGAGCGGGTATTTGCCTATCTGGAGAGCACGGTGAACCGGGAGGATGACTTAGAAAAGGTGCCTATGATCTACATGCTGGCCCTGACGAAGTATTATGCCCAGTGCCAGGCCCTGGAGGCGGATCAGAGAGGGCTTCTCGGACGGATGGAGGAGCTTCTTTTAAGAGAGGGGCTAGTCTTCCCCTATACGAAGAAGCTGGCCAGATTTATTTCCATCCCTCAGAATATCCAGGATAAGGCTATGATCTGCTATGAAGGGAGGAAGGAGGACCGGCTGGAGCTGTTTGTCCGTATCCTTCCGGATGAGAAGGATTTCCACAGGGAGGAGCTGCGGAGGATCTACCAGGGGATTTTCGTCTGCCAGAAGGTGCTTTTTGAGGGGGAGACGCTGGAATATAAGATTTACCGGTACGAGAGCGCCGGCGGAGATAAGATAAAGGCGGCAGAGGGAACCATTCTCTGTGAATTAGAGGGCAGGGATATGAAGGAGAGCCGTTTCGCCAGCTTAAATGACATGGGCCTTTTCCTGACCATGAAGGAGGAGGCGGGGCTGAAGCGGAGCATGCAGGAATACCTGGTGAAGAATGCGGCTCTGGAGGAGCTGTTCCCTCTGATGAAGTAGGATAAGCCGGAATGCGTAAGCAGGCAGTCAGGCCGGATTACGAATCCTGGCGCCCATGGGGGCTTCGAAAGTACGGTAAGAAAGAAGAGAAAGGGTTGCCGGTCCGGAAGGATGGGGGCGGGCGACTGGAAAGGAGCAGGAGATGGCTGTAAACGGGCTGATTATCGGTCTGGACTTATGTGACGCCTACACTCAGGTGACCTGCAGCGGGAAGGAGAAGGTATGGACCCTTCCCACGGTAATCTGCAGGAGGAAGGGAAAGGATGAGTGGATGGTGGGGGAGGATGGATATCGTCTGAACCTGTCAGGGGAAGGGGTAATTGTGGATAAGCTCTTAAGCCTGGCTAAAAAGAGCGGGACGGCCACCATCGAAGAGGTGAAGTACACTGGACGGCAATTGCTGCGGCAGTTTCTGGATCAGGTCCTGGCCATGCCCAGAAGGGAGTACGGCCTGACAAGGATTGCCCAGCTGGTGATCACCCTGCCGGATATCGATTTAAAGGTGATGGACTGCCTCCTTTATTGCGCCGATGATTTGAACATACCCAGAACCCGGTTTCATGTGGTGAGCCACAGCGAAAGCTTTATCTACTATGTGTTAAGCCAGAAGAAGGAGGTGTGGGCGAATCAGGTGGGGATGTTTGACCTGACCCAGAGCGGCCTGCGCTACTATGAGATGAAGATCCAGCGGGGGATCCGCCAGACCATGATTCAGGCGGAGTATGAGAAACTGGACGAAGGCTTTAATCTGGATGTGCTGGAGACAGCCTCCGGGGCCAAGCTGGCGGATAAGATTCTCTGTGCCTGCGGGGAGCGGATCCTGGGAAGAAAGCTGTATTCCTCCATCCTGCTTACAGGGAAGGGCTTTGAGAATCCCAAATGGGCAGCCGGCTTTATGCGGCTGATCTGTAAGCGACGGAAGGTGTACGCAGAAAGCGGCCTTTTCGCCAAGGGGGCGGCGGTCCGGGCCGGAGACCTTTTGGGGGAGGATACCTCCTTTCCTTTTGTGATGATCTGTGAGGGAAGGCTTAAGTTTACGGTTTCTATGGAGGTTTTGTACGATGGAAAGCCCACCCCTTATGTGCTTGCCGCCTCCGGGGACAGCTGGTATGAGGCCAAAAGCACCACAGAGGTAATCCTGGACCAGCAGGAGGAGGTGGTGCTCCAGGTGCAGCCGGTGGATTCGAAACGGAAGAGGGAGATCCCCATCCCCTTAGAGGGCTTCCCACACCGCCCTAACCGGACCACCAGGATACGGATGCGGACCGGATTTGTAAATGAGAATACCATGGCGGTGATTATACAGGATAAAGGCTTCGGAGAGCTGTTTGCCGCCTCCGATGTGGTGATACGCAGGGAGATCGAGATATGAGTTTGATTTATTGCCGGACAGAGCCGGTGATGAACCCCTTTGAGGTGCCGGAGCTGGGGGTTCATCTTCATTCATCCCAGGAGCTTTGCTATGTGATCTATGAGAATCCTTTGCTGGTGATGGACGACTTTATTGATAACCGGCTGATCCAGTTTATCCGGGATGATTTAAATATGGAGGCCCTGGCAGACCGCCTGGAAAGCGGCAGGAGAAGCGGGGAGAGCAGCGATAACCTGCTCCTTACGATCCTGTCCCACTGCCAGTATTATCTGTCCTCGGAGGTGAGCAAGTACCGGCAGACCCTGATCCAGATGCGGAAGAAGCATCCGGCGGAGTACCGGAAGGCCAAGGCGGATTACCTTTTTGAGAGGAAGCAGTATGGAAGGGCGATCCCCCTCTACGAAAAGCTCCTGGAGTTTGATAAGGACACCGTGGTCAATGACCGGTTTTTCTGCCGGATCTGGTGCTGCCTTGGGGCATGCCATGCCAGGCTGTTTCAGTTTGACCGGGCCTGCCGGGCCTATGATCGGGCCTTTTCCTATGATAACCGGAATGAAGAGATCCTGGAACGGATGTATTTTTTAAAGGCGCTGGCCCCGGAGCTTTCCATCGATTCCCGGTATCAGGTGATTTTCAGCGGAGCGAACCAGAAGGGCTGGGAGAAAAAGATGGCGGATGCCAGAGCAAAGGGCTGGGAGTCGCCACAGGTAAAGGAGCTGGATGAGCTCTTTCAAAGGGACCCGGTAAAGCGGCTGTCGGGGGCGGCGGAGATAGTAAAGCGGTGGAAGCAGGATTACCGGGGGATGCTGTAGGATTTGGATCACAGGAGGGCCGGCTGCGCGCTGGCCAAATGAAGTACATAGAAAGCGGGAATAAAGGATGAGATACATTTATTGTCCCCAGTGCGGGGCGAAATTAGTGGGAAGAGAGATCGGGGATGAGGGGGTGGTGCCCTTTTGCGAGAGCTGCAGCCGTCCCTGGTTTGACAGCGCTTACACCTGCACCATCACCCTGGTGGTGAATGAGCTGGATGAGGTGGCTTTGATCCGCCAGGGCTATATCTCGGATACCTACTATGTGTGCGTAGCCGGCTATATGAAGCCGGGGGAGAGCGGGGAGGAGACCGCCTGCCGGGAGGTGAAGGAGGAGCTGGGACTGGATGTGGAGGCGCTCCGCTACACCGGAAGCCACTTTCTTCCGAAACGGGATATGCTGATGCTGGCCTTTGAGGCCCGGGTGAAGAAAGGGGAATTTCATTTATCCGGGGAGGTGGATCAGGCGGAGTGGTTTACCTATCCGGAGGCCCATGGGAGGATGCGGGAGGGAACCCTTGCCATCCGGCTTTTGGAGCAGTACTTTGAGGGAAGGGAGCAGCAAATGCAGTAACGCCGGATGGGACTGAAATCCGGTTGAATGGAATAAAGGCAACAAAAAGAGGAAGGCTGACAGGGAATATAATTCTCTGATTTGCCTTCCTTTTTCTGTATTTGATGTGGTAGGAGCGGTGGCTTCTGGGTGGTAGTGACTGGGGAATAACCCATACCTTAATACCCATGTGACAAAATTCCAATTTATACCATATTTTTATTTTTTCCATCTCATTATAACATAAAGACTGTGAGGAAAAGCGTTACATCAATACTAATTTTTAATTTTTTTGGAATAAATATGATAATTTTTCAAAATGAATTTGCGGGGCATAAGGTATGGGTTATGCCCCACTTCTGATTTTACCATCTAAAGGAAGAAAGGATAGATGGAAGAGAAGGCATGTGCCAGCTTTTATGTTAAGTTTCTCGGAGGATTTTCACTAACCTTTGGAGGAGAAAAAATCATCATAAATAAAAGTCTCAGCCGGAAGAGTACGCAACTGCTCTTGCTCCTGCTAAAAGCAGGGCAGCGGGGAATGTCCTGGAAGAAGCTGGTACAGATGTTGGGAAGCGGCAGTGAAGATCCACGGAAACAGCATAATAATCTGCGCCAGCAGATCCGAGGACTTCGAAAACTGATTCAGGAGTCAAAGGGGTTCCCAGAAAGTAAGTATGTGGTAGCTACTCAAGATGGAAACTATTATTTCACTATGGAGTATGAAGTAGAGACAGATATCGGCCGGATTGACCAGCTTTACCAGAGAATTCGGGACGGGACAGAGGGAGAGGAGCGGAAGGCGCTGCTGCAGGAGATCTGCCGCCTTTATACAGGAGAGTTTCTTCCTACCTTATTGGGGGAAGAATGGGCCACTGTGGCTGGGGCAGGTTATCAATCGATCTACCTGTCCTGTGTGCAGGAGCTTTGCAGGATACTAAAAACAGAGAGATCCTATACAGAGCTTCTAAATCTCTGTAAAAAAGCCAGCATTATTTATCCCTACGGCCAATGGAACGGAATACAGATTGAATGCCTGATGCAGCAGAGCCGGTATGATGAAGCAACTCAGATATATGAGCAGACCGCCAGGAATTTTTATGGCGAACTGGGGGTTTATCCCTTTCAAAAATTCTGTGAACCGGATGGTTCAGGGTGTCTTGGATTGGGAGATGGCAATATTGCCGGATCCCTGGAAGGATTAATCGAGCCGGAAAAGAGGAAATGCCCATACTATTGTCCGTATCCCAGCTTTGTGGATGTCTGCCGGGTGGTTTCCCGAAATATGGAGAGAAATAATTCCCGGGCAGTACTGATTTTATGTACGTTGAAGAAGACAGGGGATCTGGAGCAGGAGATGAAGGAGCTACAGAGCCACCTAGAAGAGGTGATGCGGAGCAGTGATATTTATACCCGGTACAGCATGAATCAATTCGTGGCGCTTTTGCCGGAAACGGAGGCAGAGGATGGGAGAAAGGTGGTGGAGCGGATTCGATACAGCTGGGCAGAGGTATCGGAAGCTTCCCAGCCGGTGGTGGAGTTTGAACTTTCTCAGATTTGAGAGGATTTATCAGAAGCTTCGCCTCAGAGGTATTTTGAAGATTTTGATGAAAGGAGAGGTGCGTGATGGACAGTAAAAATACGTTTTTGATCCATGTGGTGGGCTGCCAGAATGCAACCTGGCAGGGAACCATCACATGGCTGGAGGAAAAGGAAAGTAAACATTTCCGTAGCCTTTTGGAGCTGATTAAACTGATTGATACGGCAATCGCTCCAAAATCAGAGGAAATTAATGGAGCTGCTGATCCGGAAGGCAATAGGCTGACCGGTGATGAATAGAAGATTTATATATCTAAGGAAACCTTAATGACTTTTAGGAGAGTAAAGAGGGAGATAAGGAATGAGGAAGAAGGTTAATAACATTTTAAAGGGGGCTCTGGCTGCTGGAACAGTCCTCGGCGGATCCGCTGTGATTTCTGACGTGGATGTAGTGTACGCTGCGGAAATGGAGAAGCCAGAAAGCAGTGAGATTGTTATTTCATCTAGTGATGAGGGCTCCCGCAGTACAGATGAGAGTCGGCCATCGGATGATAGAAGTGAAGCTCATTCATCCAGGGATGATAGCCATGAATCATCAAAGGATGATGGCAACTCTAGCGACAGTGGGGCAGGAAATGACGGAGGTTCGACCGAGCCATCCGGCGATAGCGGCACAGGAAGTGACGGAGGTTCTGCAGAATCATCCGGTGAAAACGGTGGAGGCTCGACCGAGTCATCCAGTGACAGCGGTACAGGAAGTGACGGAGGCTCGACTGAGTCATCCAGTGATAACAGCTCAGAAAACGGTGGAGGCTCGACCGAGTCATCCGGCGACAGCGGTACAGAAAGTGATGGAGGCTCGACCGAGTCATCCAGTGACAACGGTTCAGAAAACAGTGGAGATTCGACCGAGCCATCCGGCGACAGCGGCGCAGGAAGTGACAAAGATTCGACCGAGTCATCCAATGGCAATGGTTCAGGGAACGAAGGAGGCTCTGCAGAGTCTTCCGGTGACAGTGGGACAGAAGGCGGCGAAGGTTCTGAAGGCAGCGGTGATTCCTTAGAATCATCCGGTGATGGAAGCTCTGAAAATGGTGAAGAAGATTCCTCTGAATCACCATCTGAAGGAGATTCAGAAAGCGAGGAAGGAACTTCTAAGCCATCAGCTGGTGAAAATTCTGGTGATTCTACGGAAGACTCAAATGAGCCGTCAGATAGTAATGACTCAGCGGATGAGAATGGCTCTGGTGCTGGTGAGCAGCCAGGACAGGGAGAAGAAGTAGAGGATACCACTCCGGATGATATGGTTAATCCAGATGGCGATGCTACAGATCCTAATGAGGAAACAGATAGTACGAGTGTTGACAGTTCAGAGAGCTTAGATAGTGAATCATGTGAGGATAGCTTAGAGAATTCGGATTCAACCAGTATGTCAGAGACAAGCATGGAAGAAAATTCCTCCGATTCAGAATCCGTAGCATCCGAATCAATCGCTACATCCGAATCGGATAGTGAGGATATATCTCTTTCTGAAAAAGCTTTGGAGGAAGAATCCTTATCAAATTCAGAAAGTGAAGCGAAGTCTCTCAGCTTATCTGAAGAGTCGGAATCCATCCGTCTGTCCTTGTCAGAAGAAGATGCGAAGGAGGCATCGCTGTCTGTATCGGCCAGCGCGTCTGCAGCCTCACAGCTAGAAAGCCTGAAGGCAGAATCTGAATCGGTTAAAGAATCTTTATCCTTAGAACAATCGCAGGATGCTTCTTTATCCGCTGCTGCTAGTGAATCAGCAGAGTCGGAAGCTTCCAGCTTATCTAAAGCGGCCGAATCAATGAGTGAGTCGCGGTTAGAGTCGAGTTCTGTCGAGGCTTCAATGCTGAAGTCAGCCAGTGAGGCAGAGGTGTCTCTGTCCAATAGTATAGCAAACAGCATTTTAACGGTTGATAGTGAGTTTGCATCAACCAGTGAATCTGTCTCATTGGCTCAAAGTGTGTATAACAGTACATCGGAATCCTTTAATAAATATAATGATCCATATTTGGAAAACTTACTTGGAGAGATCTCAGAGACACAGAAACATGTAGAAGCAGCGAAAAATGCGGCACAGGGAGGGAAGGTAGACAGTTCATATTGGAAAGCAGCAGATAAATTAGCTAATCTTCTTGTTCAGTATAGCTTATACCAGGAGCAGGGCGTTACAGAAGTAAAGCACAGCGAATGGAAAACAGAAGGGAAATATAGTGATACAAATAGGCATCATGTATATGTTGAATATAAGGATTCCAATGGTAAGATACAGAAGGCCTATTTTGATTATGCTGTTGCAGATGCAGAAGATAAGATAATTACAAGTAGTAATGCAAGTGAAATTGATCATATTGTTGTTTTAAGGAAAGAAGTAACATATGAGTCGCCAGTATATGGTGTTTACTTTAAAAATAAGGGAGAAAGATATTTTTCGGAAACAACATTTAATGATGGCTTAGATGATTATCATAAGAATCGGAGTGAACTCACTGAGACCGAGAAGAGCTTAAGTGCAGCTGAAAGTGAGCATGCATCTAGATCAGAGAGTAATTCGAAAAAGAGTGATAGTATATCAACTAGTATTGATGAAAGCAGAGCCGCAAGCAGGAGCAGTTCAGAATCTAATAGTAAATCGGCTTCTATTAGAGATAGTAAATCTGCGAGTGAGTCAGAATCCAGAAGTACATCGGTTAGCAGAAGTGCCAGTGAATCAGAGAGCGAGTCAGAGAGAAAGAGCACTAGCATTTCTACCAGCGAGTCTGCAAGTACTAGCTTAAGTGAGTCTCTTAAGGCATCAACAGAAGAGAGCCTTAGTATGTCGGCAAGCCTTTCGGATAGCCGAAGTGCCAGCAGGAGCTTGAGTGAATCCGCAAGTGAAAGCAAACGTCTGAGCGAGTCCGCAAGTGCGAGCAAGAGTCTGAGTGAGTCCGCAAGTGGAAGCAAGAGCGTGAGTGAATCCGCAAGTGCGAGCAAGAGCATAAGTGAGTCTGCAAGCGAAAGCAAACGTCTGAGTGAATCCGCAAGTGCGAGCAAGAGTCTGAGTGAGTCTGCAAGTGGAAGCAAGAGCGTGAGTGAATCCGAAAGCAAGAGCAAGAGTTCGAGCGAATCCGTGAGCGAAAGCAAGAGCGTGAGTGAGTCCACAAGCAAGAGCGTGAGCGAATCCGAAAGCGAGAGCAAGAGTTCGAGCGAATCCGTGAGCGAAAGCAAGAGCGTGAGTGAGTCCACAAGCAAGAGCGTGAGCGAATCCGAAAGCGAGAGCAAGAGTTCGAGCGAATCCGTGAGCGAAAGCAAGAGCGTGAGCGAATCCGAAAGCGAGAGCAAGAGCGTGAGCGAATCCGTGAGCGAAAGCAAGAGCGTGAGTGAGTCCACAAGCAAGAGCGTGAGCGAATCCGTGAGCGAAAGCAAGAGTGTGAGTGAGTCCACAAGCAAGAGTGTGAGCGAATCCGAAAGCGAGAGCAAGAGTTCGAGCGAATCTGTGAGCGAAAGCAAGAGCGTGAGTGAGTCCACAAGCAAGAGCGTGAGCGAATCCGTGAGCGAAAGCAAGAGCGTGAGTGAGTCCACAAGCAAGAGTGTGAGCGAATCCGAAAGCGAGAGCAAGAGTTCGAGCGAATCCGTGAGCGAAAGCAAGAGCGTGAGTGAGTCCACAAGCAAGAGCGTGAGCGAATCCGAAAGC
>CATOJE010000093.1 GCA_951800145.1 uncultured Lachnospiraceae bacterium
CATCGTCTACCACAAGGATAAATTTTTAACAGACGCCGCAAGGGCCTTTATCGAGCTTTGCAGGAATTATGAGCCGCCTGTTTCTTGACATCCCCCTCCCCCTGTGGTATGATCGCACCGAATAACATGAATCGAGCGATGGCGCACCTCTGGCATGAACCATGCACTGCTCTGCGCCATCAGGGAATGCAGTGAAATTCTGCAGCAGCTCACTCTACTGTGAACGGCTTGCCCAGCCATAATGCCACTGAGAAATCGGGAAGGCGGCAAAAGCCATAAGCCCAAGCCAGGAGACCGGCTCCTTTCATACACTTTAGAAATGCAATTCGGTGAGGAAAATGCATGCTTATTTTGTGTCCTTTATCCGGCTGTCCCTGACAGCCTGCTTCTGATACGCAAAAGTGCAGATAGCGGCCCTTCTTAGCGGTTCTCTTCATTCTCCTTTCTTAATTGCCAGCCGGCAGGTTCACCAGACTCTCCCATTACCCCAAAACGTCTAGTGTCTTGTCTGGATTATATTCAGCCAAGACACTAGGATGGTTCATAAAAAGAAAGGAGCCTCACATGTTAAAACGATCCATTATCACATTCCTTACCATGGGAATGGCATTATCCGCAGCCGCCTGCGGCCAGAACAGCGCCAGCGCGCCTGCGCAGGAAACCCAAGGGGAAGCCTCACAGGAATTTCCCTTTACCTTAACCACCTACAATGACATGGAGGTTACCTTTACCAAGGTTCCGGAAACCGTCATCGCGGCAAATTCTAATACCGCCGACCAGCTCTTTGCCATGGGGCTGGGGGATAAGGTTACTTATGTTTGTTATAAGAATTCGGAAATCAATCCGGAATTTCAGGCAGAGTACGATTCCAAGGAGGTGTTAAATGAAAAGGCCGCTACCTTAGAACAGCTTTTGGAGGTTTCCCCTGACTTTATCTATGGGAGGAGCAGCGCATTCAGCGAGAAGAACGGCACCACCCACGACATTCTCACCAGCTACGGCATTTCCTCCCTCTCCTCCATCGAGGGTTATAAGCTGGGGGCGGATGTGGAGGATGTTTATCAGGATTTCTACAACCTGGGAAAGATTTTCCATCTGGAGGACAAGGCAGAGGAGCTTGTGGAGGAGATGAGGGCAAAGGTTCAGGAGGTGGAGCAAAAGACAGAAGGAGCTGAGCCGGTGCCTGTATTCGTATTTGACGCCCTGATGGAGGACGGCCCCTACACCTGCGGGAATAACTTTACCGCGCAGCTGATCCGCCATGGGGGAGGAAGAAACATCTTTGAGGATCTGGATACCACCTGGTCCACAGTGAGCTGGGAGGCGGTGGTGGAGCGGGATCCCCAGGTGATTGTGATCAATGACTACGGCTCCACCTCTCTGGAGGAAAAGATAGCCCAGCTGAAGGAAAATCCGGCTCTGGAGGATGTGAGCGCCATTAAGAATAACCGCATTATTTCTGTCCACCTCTGCGAGGTATTCGCCAGCTCTATGACCGCAGACACCATCGTGAAGTTTGCCCGGGCCTTCCATCCGGAATGCTTCCAATGAGGGCCCGGCAGCCTGGCCTCCTCCAAAAGAGGCACACCCTTCTCCTCTGTGGGGCACTCCTTCTTCTCCTGCTCCTCTCCCTGGTTTTCTCTGTCAGCATCGGGAGCGCGGACATCTCCCTCCTGGATGTGTGGAGAATTATTTTCAGCCGGATAAACCGAAGGATTGATGTACGGGATCTGAAGCCGGGAATTCAGAATATCGTCATCTACCTGCGCATTCCCAGGGCGCTTCTGGGCATGGTGGTGGGTGCGTCCCTGACCCTCTCCGGCATCGCCATGCAGGCCTTCACGAAAAACCCTCTGTCGGACCCTTATGTGCTGGGAATCTCCAGCGGCGCCTCCGTGGGAGCGGTGCTTTCCATTGTGTCGGCTGTGACGCTTCCCTGGGGCGTCCGGCTTTCCATCCCCGCAGGTGCCTTTTTCGGGGCTGTCGCCTCTATCCTCCTGGTCTGTACCCTTTCCCGGGCCAGCGGCGAGATCACGCCCATGCGGCTGATTCTGGTAGGCGTGGCGGTGTCCTCCATCTGCAGCGCCATTACAAATTTTATCGTTTATACAGCCCCGCAGGACGCCCAGGTAAGGGAAGCCTCCTTCTGGATGCTGGGGGGCCTGGGCGCGGCCACTTGGGAAATGCTGCCCATCCCTTCCCTGGTGCTGCTGCCCTCCTTTCTGGCCCTCCTTTTCCTGGCCAGGCCGCTGAATGCCATGATGATGGGGGATGACGCAGCTATGACTCTGGGTGTGAACGTGGAAAGGGTCCGAAGGCTTCTGCTCCTTCTCTCCGCACTCCTAACCGCCTCCTCGGTGATGGCAAGCGGATGCATCGGCTTCATCGGCCTCATCGTCCCCCATCTGGTCCGCTCGGTCACCGGAGCGGATCACACCAGGCTCATCCCCACAGCCTGCCTCTTCGGAAGCCTTTTTATGGTCTGGTCGGATGTGGGGGCCAGGCTCATCTGCGCCCCGGCGGAGCTTCCGGTGGGTATCCTCACCGCATTGATTGGAGGGCCCTTGTTTCTCTGGATGATCCACACACGCCAATATTACTATAAAAGGTAAGCCTATGATAAAAGTAAATGATGTTGTTTATTCTGTTAACCATACGTCCATTTTAAACGGCGTGTCCCTTCAGGTGGCAAGGGGCGAGCGGGTAGGGCTTCTGGGGCCAAACGGCAGCGGGAAAAGCTCGCTGTTAAAGTGTATTTACCGGGTATTAAAGCCAAAAGGCGGCGCCGTGCTGCTGGAGGGGAGGGACTTATCCCGGATTTCCCCGAGGGAATCCGCCAGGAGGCTGGGGGTGGCTTCCCAGCACAATGCTTCCAGCTTTGATTTTACCGTGGAGGAGGTGGTGCTTATGGGCCGCTTCCCCCACAAGAGGGCTATGGAGCAGGATACCGAAAGGGATTATGAAATCGTAAGGGAAGCCCTGGAAAGGGTGGGGATGGAAGGATTTTCCTCCCGAAGCTTTCTCACCCTCTCCGGTGGGGAGCAGCAGCGGGTTATCCTTGCCCGGGCCCTGGCCCAGCAGACCCCATGCCTGATCTTAGATGAGCCCACAAACCACTTAGACATCACCGGCCAGCTGCTTCTTATGGATCAGATCGCTGCCTTAGACCAGACGGTGCTTATGGCGCTCCACGATCTGAATCTGGCCGCCATGTACTGCGACCGGATCTATGGAATGAAGCAGGGGAAAATCCTGGGGGAGGGAACGCCAAAAAAGCTTCTCACCCCCCGGTTTATCCGGGAAATATATGAGGTGGATGCAGAGGTGATGGAGACAGCGGACGGCCAGCTCCACATCCTTTACCGCTCTTCTCATAAAAAATAGCTTGAAGCTCCCGTTCCCTTCGTGATAAGATAGAATTTACCACAGACCAATGTGCATGAAAGGGTCGGGGGATGAAATTACATCAAGGGGGATAAAGAGAACATGGAACCATCCGGAAATAAACCAGCTATAGCCCCTGGAAATACCGGGCTTCAGATTCGGATCGCCAGGCCGGAGGACGGAGCTGCGCTGTCATCGATTTACCGGCCCTATGTAGAGGGAACTGCCATCACCTTCGAATATGATGCGCCAAAGCCAGAGGAATTTGAAGCAAGGATCCGCCATACCTTAGAAAAATACCCCTATCTTGTGGCGGAAGCGGAGGGGGAAATGGTGGGCTATGCCTACACCGGGCCCTTTGTAAGCCGAAGTGCCTATGACTGGACCGCAGAGGTAAGCATTTACCTGAAGGAGGACGCGCAGCATATGGGGCTTGGAAAACGGCTGTATCAGGCCCTGGAGCAGCTTTCCAAAGCCCAGGGGATAAAAACGCTGTACGCCTGCATCGCTTACCCGGAAAAAGAGGATAAATACTTAACCAATAACAGCCTTCAGTTCCACCATCATCTGGGATATTCGATTGTGGGAAATTTCCGCTGCTGCGGCTATAAGTTCGGGCAATGGTATCACATGGCCTGGATGGAAAAGCCCATCAGGAGCCAATCAGATGTCCCGAATCCTGTCATATGGTTCCCGGACTTAGACCAGAAAACCGTAGATTTTATATGCAATACACCTGGGGAGGAAAAGCAGAATGGATGAGCGGCTTAAGAAGCAATTAAACTTTGTACTGGAAATCGATAAAGAGAAGAATATTTTCCGGCAGACCCATCTTTCCGGCCACGGAAGAAATGAAAATGATGCAGAGCATGCATGGCACATGGCGATTATGGCTTATCTTCTCCAGGAATATGCCAATGAGCCGGTGGATATCGCCAAGGTGATGCTGATGTGCCTGATTCACGATATCGTGGAGATCGAAGCCGGAGATACCTACGCCTACGATGAAGAAAATTTAAAAACCCAGAAGGCCAGGGAGGATCTGGCCAAGGAAAAGCTGTACTCTCTCCTGCCGGAGGATCAGAAGCTGGCGTTGATTAAACTTTTTGACGAATTTGAGGCCTATGAGACCCCGGAGGCAAGGTTCGCCCATTCCATGGATAATCTGCAGCCCCTGCTGTTAAATCACAGCAATGACGGCGGAGACTGGCGGGAGCATCAAGTGAGCGCTTCCCAGGTGTATGGCCGGCAGTCAAAGACAAGGCTTGGGTCTGAGACCCTTTTTCAAGTTGTTGACGGGATTCTCAAGGAGCATATCCGAAGAGGGAACCTGATAGAATAATCTTCTTTCCCTAAATCACTTATCATAATTTTACATCAGAGAAAGCGGGCGGCCATAGCCGCCCTTTTCAATTACAGGTTCACCATAGCATTCTTACACATTCTCCCGGATCAGAATCACATCTCCCTCCTTTAGCACCTGCTGAAACCTCCCCTGGGCTCCATTCACCTGCAGTTCCACGGTGCCCCTTGGCTTCTCCAGGTCGATGCCGGAGTACTGGATTAAATCCATCAAGTAGTAGGGACGTCCGTCGCTCTTTTTCGGAAGGAGCAGGGGCGCGCCGTTTAAATGAAAGGAGACCATTTCCTGGACAGGTAAGGGCTCACCGGATGGAGATGCCTCGGCGGCAGCCACTTCTCCGGCTTTAGAAGCCTCCGCCCTGCTCTCATCCTCAGAGGCCGGAAGCTCTGCCGCTGCCATCACCTGGTCGGAGGACGGCACCTCCTTTTCCCCTGGCTCCTTCTCCGGCACTTCCTCTTTTTCTGACGCCTCCTTCACTGGCTCTTTTTCTAATTCTTCCTCCTTCGCCGGCGCTTCTTCGAGCCTGGAATCTGCCGGATCCATAGGACGTAGCTCTGTCCGGCTCTCCTCCTCTTTTTCTGGCTCCTCCTTCGCCGGAGGAGGAAGAATGGTAATTACATCGCCATTTTTAAGCCTGGTATTTAAGGAAGCGGCCTTTCCATTCAGCAGGATTTGCGCCCCTTCCTCCGCCCCATCCAAATCACCTAAGAGGGCCTTGGCAGGCGCTCCTGGAACCGAGGGGGTAAATTCAATGAAATCCCCCGCGTGAATCACATCTGAGAGCTTTCCCTCCTTTTGGTTGATATAAAGAGCTGCCGGCTCAGAGGCAGTGCCGTAAAATACCTTTCTGGCGCCATTGACCATCACGGTCACATTAGCGCCGGAGCGCCCCATGATATCCCGGAAATTATACCCGTTCATCATCAGTAAATTGAGGGCGGTAAAGCTGCCGCTGCGGAACAGCTTCGCCGGCCTTCCATTTAAAACTACCCGGAAGCTGTCATTGATCAGATTCAGCCCGGAGGAGATCATAATTCCCAGAGGCGTGGCGTATTCCGGATTATTCAGATCATATTCCTTGGAATAGGCATTGACCTGGAAGTAATTTCCTGCCACGGTCACACGGCTGTCATCCATCCCAAGGGCAGCGCTTATGCCATCCTTCAGCCTGGCCAGCTTGCTTCCGCCGCCTACCAGGAAAAGAGCTGAGGGGGCGCTTCCATTTACCTCCACCACCTTGTCCGCGATTTCCTTGGAAAGGGCCTCCATGGAGCCCTGGATGGCCTGAAAAATCTCCTGGCTGGGCAATTTCTGCTCTATGCCTAAAATATTGGAAAAGGCGATTTCCTCCTGATCCTCCAGCTCTATCTTCATCCGCTCTGCGGTGGAAAAGTCCACCAGGTAATGCTTCATAATGGTTTCCGTGATCTCATCCCCTGCCACAGTAGCCATGGTATAGCCGGTAATGCTTCCACCGGTACAGGCGGCGATATCTGAGGTTCCGGCGCCGATGTCCACCATCACCAGATTTAAAAGGCGGATATTCTCCGGGATGGCTGCGTTCATTGCAGCGATGGGCTCCAGGGTCAGGCTGGCCACCTCCAGGCCGATTTTATGCATGGTGGTATATAAGCTTTCCACCACCTCGCTGGGAAGGAAGGTGGCGATCAAATCCACCTTTAAATCCTGGCCCCGGTGATCCTTTAAGCTGGATATGGTATACTGATCCAGAAAATACTGGCAGACCGAATATCCTACCAAATAGAAGCGGCGCATTTCCTCCTTTGCCTCATTCTCCGTGTCAAAGGCCTCCTCCGCCCGGGTTATGGCGCCTGCCTCCAGGCGGCTGATAATTTCATCGTCGATCAGCTGAGTCCCCGGCAGATGAAGCTCAAATTCCGCCCGCTTTGTCTTTAAGGCCCGCCCGGCAGCCGCCACACAGACCCGGGTCAGATGGATGTGGGTCTTCTCCTCCAGCCGCTCCTTCACCTTTCCCGCCAGATGGGCTACCTTCTCGATATTCTCGATCTGCCCGTCCATCATGGCCCGCTCCGTGTGATCCTCCTTCTCCACCGCGATGACTCTTACCTTTCCGTCCTCCACCATTCCCACCATTCCGATGATGCTCCTGGTGCCGATATCCAGGGCAAGAACGGTATCGCTTTCCTGCTCCTTTCGCAGCCTTCCCTGCATCGAACTCCTTATCTGCAATGTCTGTACTTTCTTTCCTCTGGCCATAGTTCACCCCTGCTTTTCATTTTTTACCTAGTTTCCATTATAATAAAATCATTCCATTATGTAAATTACTTTTCTCCATTGAATCCTCCTATTTTCATTCAGTTTACATAAAATTATTATGAAAACCAATTCAGCCTCAAGGATCAAAAAAAATAGCCTATAAAGGCTATTTTATAATTAATTCAGCTGCGATTTCCTGTAATTTCCCTGCCTCCTCCTCTTCCAGATTCCCGGTAAAGGAGCAGCCCTTTGGAGATTCCTGGAAAATCACAGCATATGCTGTACAGGCTGCCAGATACGTACCCGCAGGGGATGGATGCTGTCCATCTGGATCCCATAATTCAATCTCCGGATATTTCTCCATACAGCGCATAAAACCGACCCCGGCAGGAATTAAAAGAGCATTTAATTCATCTGCAATGTCAATGTAGTTTTTCGTGAGAATAGACTGTAAATCGCTGCAGTCATAATGCTTGAGCCCCTTTTTGGCTCCCTCCTTCGGAGCCCAGGTCAAAAGAAAGGCGGTCTGCCCTCCAGAGGCTTTAATTTCCTCATCCAAAATGCGGGCATAGGAAAACATTTCCTCCTCCACCTGATCCGACAGGGCAACGCTGGTATTTTCCTGGAGAATCACAAAATCCCAGGGCTTTCCTGTCAGAACCTGATTCAGCTTTGCCCCTACCGCATCCTCCGGATTAGCAAATTTCTTCAGCGTGTAGTATCCCTTTGTCAGTTCATAAACATTATCTCCCTTCCCCAGGGATTTGGCGATCTGAACGAACATTCCCGACAGATTATTGTAGAAAATATGGCTGTTTCCCACAAACAGAATCCGCGGCTTCTCCCCGGCTGCCGGATCTGGAATCCGCCACTCCATCTCTGCCTGGAAATCCACAGGCTCAGACGCTTCGGGCGACTGGCAGCCATGGATTACAAGGGCGCTTAAAAGTATCATGAATAATGTCCCGCTTTTTTTCAAACTATTGTGCCTCCATTCTATGCTTCAAAGCCGGTAGTTGATATTCAATGCCTTTCTATCATCTTACACCATTTCTTAACGTTTTGTAAACAGGAAATGCAAATCTTTCACAAAAAAAAGCTGACCTTACTGTATAATATGCAGTAAGATTCAGCCTTTCTCTGATTTTTGCTTGTCTTTCTTTTGTGAAATATGAACGGCAGGCCCTTAAGGGCGCACCTGGCCGTTTCCGTAGATAATGTACTTTGTGGTGGTCAGCTCCTTTAATCCCATAGGGCCTCTGGCGTGAAGCTTCTGGGTGCTGATTCCGATTTCCGCTCCGAACCCGAACTCATTGCCGTCGGTAAAGCGGGTGGAGGCGTTTACATAGACAGCCGCCGAATCGATCTCATTTAAAAAGCGCTGGGAATTCTCATAATCCCGGGTGATAATGGCCTCTGAGTGTCCAGTGCTGTAGTGGTTAATGTGAGCGATAGCCTCATCCAGGGAATCCACCAGCTTCACCGAAAGGATATAATCCAGATATTCCCTTCCCCAGTCCTCCTGGCTTGCCGGAGTAAGCCCCGGCAAAATGCTGCAACATCCCTGGTCTCCCCGGAGCTCCACCTGCTTTTCATCCAGCCGTTTCTTTAAAAGCGGCAGAAATGTATCAGCGATTCCCCGATGGATAACCAGGGATTCACAGGCATTGCAGACTCCGATTCTCTGGGTCTTGGCATTAAAGATAATATCCAGCGCCATGGAAAAATCCGCCGATTCATCCACATAGATATGGCAGTTCCCAGTACCGGTCTCAATCACCGGGATAGTGCTGTTTTCCACCACGGTCCGGATCAGCCCTGCCCCGCCTCTTGGGATCAGCACATCCACGTATTGGTTCAGCCTCATAAGCTTCTGGGTAACGGCCCGGTCGGTGTCCTCGATTAATTGCACTGCCTCCTCACAGAGCCCTGCTGATTTTAGTCCTGCCTTTAAGCACAGGACGATGGCCTGGTTGGAACAGATGGCGTCGCTGCCTCCCTTTAAAATCACTGCATTTCCTGTCTTAAAGCAGAGGCCGAAGGCATCTGCCGTTACATTAGGCCTGGCCTCATAGATGATGCCGATCACCCCTAGGGGAACCCGCTTCTGGCCGATGATAAGACCATTTGGCCGCTGCTTCATGGAGAGAACCTCCCCCACCGGATCCTCCAGGGCCGCCACCTGGCGCAGCCCTTCTGCCATCCCTTTAATCCGCTCCGGAGTCAGCTTCAGCCGGTCTAATAAGCCCTGGCTCATCCCCGCCTTTAAGGCCCGCTCCATATCCCGTTCATTGGCAGAGAGGATCTCCCTCTCACCTTCTGTCAGGGCGGACGCCGCTGCGAAAAGTCCCTGATTCTTTTCCATGATTCCCAGCCTTCCCAAGCTTCGGGACGCTTCCCTTGCCTTACGGCCGATTTCCTGTAATGTCATATGCCGCCTCCTTATTGATTGAATGTACTCTGTTTCCTAATGATATGAAACAACCCCGCCTGGGGTGATGATTTTATCCATCCTCTGATCCCATTCCTCTGCAGGGATTTCATCCATAACCTGAAATCCATAGGCCAAGGCCCATCTGGGGTGCTTTGGCTCCCTGGCAAAAAAGCGGTCATAAAACCCGCCTCCATATCCTAAGCGGAAGCCCTGCTGGTCAAAGGCCACGCCGGGAACCACCACCAGCGCCTCCGGCTCCTCCGCCCGGCTGCAGGCCTCCTCCACCGGCTCTGGGATCCCCATATATCCAGGCCTCAGCTCCTCCCCGGACGACCCGAAAAAGGGGGTGATTTCATAGAATACCAGTTCCCTTTGGGAAGCCTTGGGAACTGCGGTCCGGATCCCCCTGCGCCAGAGCTCCACCAGGATTTGGCGGGTGCCTGCCTCATTCCGGACATCCAGGTAGAGATAAATCATCTGCCCTGGCTGCGTGGCGCTTTGCTCCAGCTGCTGAAGGAATTCCCTGCACAGCTTTTCATCCCACTCCCTCTTCTCCCCGGGAGATATCCCGAGCCTGAGGCGTGCAATCTTATTCCGAAGCTCCGTTTTTCTCATTCTTTCCATATTTTTCTCCAAGATTAGTAATGGTGCCGTCTGCTTCCTGAATGGAAATCTGATTTAAATTTCCCCGGAGGCTTTCCCGGATAGAGGCGATATACTCCATGCGCAGCCGTTTTTGCTCTTCCTTCTCCTCCTCAGTCAGGCCCACAGACTGGGACTTATGATACAATGTGTTAATTCGGTCAATCCTCTCCTGATTCATGCCTTGCTTCCCTTCTCTATGCTGATTCATACATATGATTAATACTCGTAGCTTAAATAGCGCATCAGATCAAAGTTTAAGTTCTTGTGTGCTAAAAACAGGGTGCCCTTTTCCTGTCCGTCGATAATCTCCTGGAGGACTTCGACATTTTCCCCATTGGATATTACCATATCCGTGCCGCTGTCGGTGGCGATTCTGGCCGCCTCAAGCTTAGCCAGCATCCCTCCCGTTCCCACACTGCTGCCGGAGGTAGCCTTTCCCATGGCTAAAAGGTCAGAATTAATCTCCCGGACCACGGGGATGAATCTCGCCTCCGGATTTGCCCTGGGGTCGTCGGAGTAAAGCCCCTCAATATCCGAAAGGAGGATCAGAAGATCCGCTCCGATGAGGGCGGCCACCACCGCGGATAAGCGGTCATTGTCCCCAAAGGTGTCCACATAGGGAATCTCTGCAGTGGATACGGTGTCATTCTCATTGACAATGGGGATGGTCCCCAGCTTTAACAGCTCTTCAAAGGTATTTTGGGCATTATAGCGGGAGCTGTCCTGAATCATGGTATGCTTGGTCAGAAGGATCTGGGCTGCGGTCTGATTATACTCGGCAAACAGCTTCTGATACACCATCATCAGCCGGGCCTGGCCCACTGCCGCGAAGGCCTGCTTTTCCGCCAGGGAGCCAGGGCGGTCCTTGTGGCCCAGGGCCTGGCGGCCTGCGGCAATAGCGCCGGAGGAAACCAGCACGACCTCCTTCCCTCTTCCCTTGATGTCGCAGATATTGCGGACCAGCTTTTCCATCTTGGCCAGATTCATGTCATGGGTTTCCTTGTGAGTTAACGAGGAAGAGCCGATCTTGATGACAATCCTCTTCTTGTGCTTTAAGTGTTCTCGTTCCTTTACTTCTCCCTGTTTTTCCATGGTTCTATGGCTTCCTTTCTGAATGGTCTAAGGATCCTGTGGTATATGGCTGGTAAACCCCGGCCAGGGCCTCCGCCGCCCGGATTCCGTCCATGGCCGCGGAGGTGATGCCGCCTGCGTATCCGGCGCCCTCTCCGCAGGGGTAAAACCCGGGGATCTGGCTTTCTCCCTGGGAATTCCTGGGGATCCGTATTGGGGAGGAGGTGCGGCTCTCGATACCGGCCAGGATACTGTCCGGACTGTTAAAGCCGGATATCCTTTTCCCAAACTGCTCGATTCCCTCTATCAGCGCCTCCGTCACCTCCTTTGGAAGGATCCCTTGCAGGTTGGCGAAGGCAGTTTCTCCCTTAAACTGGGGAGTAATATTCCCAAAGCAATCCGATGCCCGATTTTCCCGGAAGTCCTCATAGCGCTGTACGGGGATGCTCCCATTGCCTGCCTTATAGGCGGCCTCCTCCAGCTGTCTTTGGAACTGGATTCCGGCCAGAGGGCCTTCCCCTCCAAAGTCCTCCGGCCCTACGGTGACAATCAATGCACTGTTGGCATTCTGTCCATCCCTGGCATGGTAGCTCATCCCATTGATTGCCAGGCGGCCCCTTTCGGAGGAAGCATTTACCACAAAACCTCCAGGGCACATACAGAAGGAGTAGACCCCTCTCCCATTGCTGCAGGTATGGGTCAGCTTGTAGCTGGCCGGCCCTAGTATCCTGGCAGCCTCCTCCCCATACTGGGCCTGGTTGATCATGGACTGAGGGTGCTGGATCCGCAGCCCCACGGCAAATGCTTTGGACTCCATAGGGATGTTCCTCTGGAAAAGCATCTGAAAGGTATCTCTGGCGCTGTGGCCAACTGCCAGGATCACTGCCTCTGTAGGGATAAAATCCTCCTGGTTTACCACCAGGCCGCACACTCTGCCGTCTTTAAGCCGCAGGTCCGTCACCTTGCTGTGAAACCGGATCTCTCCCCCCAGACGGCAGATCTCCCTTCTCAAGGCCTTCACAATGTTGCAGAGCTGGTCTGTGCCGATGTGGGGCTTATTGACATAGGTGATGGAAGGGTCCGCGCCGAATTCCACAAACAGCTCCAGCACCTTCCGGTTCCGCCCGGAGCCGTCCTTTACCAGCGTGTTCAGCTTTCCATCGGAAAAGGTTCCTGCGCCGCCCTCCCCGAACTGGACATTGCACTCCTCATCCAGGATTCCGGTGCGCCAGAATTTTTGTACCTTTTCCATCCGCTCCTCCACCGGGCCTCCCCGCTCCAAAACCAGCGGAGCATAGCCATGCCTTGCCAGCATCAGGGCACCAAACAGCCCTGCCGGGCCGCTGCCCACCACGACCGGGCGGGTGTGCATAACCTTTTTCCCAAGGGGAGGAAATTTGTAAGCCTCCTCCTGGCAGATAGAGGCGTTGGGATTCTTCGCCCGCTTAAGCACTGCCGGATCGTCGCTGGTCTCTACATCCAGCACATAGCTGTAGGAAACAGGGCGGTTCCTTCTGGCATCGATGGACTGCTTTACAATGCCCATGCTCAGAAGCTGGTTATCCCGAATCCGCAGCAGCTTCGCTGTCTTTATTCTTAAATCTTCATGGGTATGAGTGATTGGCAGGGTTACCTGTGTAATTCTTATCATGTCGTCTGCCTCCTGGCATTGTTTCTGTCTGGCTTTATCAATGCTTCTTCCCTCTCTGGGCTGCCTGGGTTCCGGCGATCCTGCCGGTGGCCCAGGCCCACTGCAGGTTATAGCCTCCGCAGATCCCGTCCACATCCAGTATCTCACCGGCAAAATACAGCCCTGGAACCAGTCTGGACTCCATGGTCTGGGGATTCACCTGGGATACATCCACCCCGCCGCTTGCCACCTGGGCATTGGCGAAGGGATTGGCAGAGCTGACCAGCGCCTCATATTCCTTAAGAAGCCTTAAAAGCCGTTCTCTTTGTCCCTGGGTGAGCTGCCCGGCAGGCAGCTCCGGGGAAATTCCCCCTGCCTTTAAAAGTACCAGCGCCAGCTTCTTATGAAGCACCCCCAGAAGCAAATCTCCCATATTCCGGCTGGAAAATTCCTCTGTCCGCTTCTTTAAAAACACCCGGCTCTCCTCCCGGTCCATAAAGGGGAGGAAGTCTATCTGCACCTGAACCCTCTTCCGCTCGTCCAGGGCCCTGGCTGCAAAGCGGCTCAGCTGGAACACCGGGATTCCTGAGATCCCATAGTCGGTAAGCTGAAGCTCCCCCGCCTCCTGACGGACCAATTCCCCATTGATATACAGGGAAAGCCTGGCCTCGGTGCGGATTCCCCCCAGGCTTTTATAGTGGCTTCCCTGGCACCGGAGCTGAACCAGCGCCGGGAGGGGCTTGATGATCCCATGGCCCATGGCTCTGGCCAGATCATACCCGCTGCCGTCGGAGCCAGTATTAGGCGCCGCCTTAGAGCCGCAGGCCAGGATCAGCGCCTCCCCGGAAAGCTTCCCCTGATCCGTAGCCAGGGTAAAGAGGGGCTGTCCCTTCTTCCCTTCTCTATGGATTTTTTCCGTGGTACAATTAGTCCGGATCTCCACTCCCAGGCGCTCACATTCCAGGCAGAGCACCTCCAGCACAGAGGAAGCCTGGTCAGACATGGGATAATAGTAGGTCTCCATCCGGCTCCGGCAGAGTATGCCCATGGAGGAAAACCACCGGAGAGTATCCTTCCAGCCAAACTGGCGGATTACCTCCATGGGAAAGTCCGGCTCTGAGCAAAAAAAGCAATCAGAATCCATCCTGGAATTGGTCAGATTACAGCGGCCGTTCCCGGTGGATAAAAGCTTCTTTCCCACCCGGCTGGTGTGCTCGATGACAGTAACACTGGATCCGGAGCGCGCCGCCCATATGGCAGCGGTTAAGCCGGAGGCGCCGCCGCCGATGATAATCACCTTCTTCTTCATGGCATATCCTCCCTTGATCTTGTACTATTCTAGCTGGTTTTCGTTGATCTTGCAACTGTTTCTTGCAAGAACCAGCCGCTGGCATCCCCTGACGTCACGGTTCACGGCCTTGCCGTTCACAGCAACAGAATGCACACAAAATGGCCATTCTGTCCATTTTGGCGCCGAAACCCTCAGGTTCCCTGTGACTTTCACTCACAGGGAACGCCTCGCGGGACATTACCTGTGAACAGTACCCCCTTGACGGGCTGTGCAGTACCCCCCCTGACAGGCTGTGCACAGAAAAGGACGCAGCCCTTAAGCTGCGTCCTTTCTTAATTCTATAGGGAAGCGCATCCCATAGAACAAAAACCCTCCGGGGATGCGCACTTTCCTATCTCCGGATCCGGTAAAGGGGTAATCGCTTCCGTATTTACGGAGTCATTCTTTTATAGACTTCGATGAATTCCTCTGCCAGAACCCGGAAGGTTTCGGCACTCATAAGCTGATCCTCCGCGTGCATCAGGATGAGGCCGGATTCCTCCAGCTTTCCATTAGCATCCAATGTCAAAAGATCGGCATGAATGTGATGGCCCTGGGTATAGGCTTCATGGCCCTGGGTATAGGCTTCATCGCCCTGGCGGATCTGCTCATCCGCCCCTTGAAAATCCCCCTTTTTCGCACACTGCACAGCATTAATAAAGCAAGATCTTGCAGTTCCCACATATGTAATAATCCCAAAACAGGCTGCTTCAAATTCTGCGGTCATTTTGTCCTCCTTTTACCATTCGTCATCTTGTGCTTCTTTTTCAGATTTCTCTTCTTCTATCAGGTTCAGCTTATCCACTCTTCGTATAAAGGGAAGGTAGATAACAAAGGATAAGCTGAGAATAATAAACTGTAAAAGCGCGGTCCGCCATCCCCCGATTAAAAATCCTGAGATAATCGGCGGGCAGGTCCAGGGAACCTGAACCGCGCCGTAAAGCGGGCAAAGTCCGGTATAGAGCGCCGTGTACTGTAGAACGCAGGCGATCACAGGCATAGCGATAAATGGAAACGCCAGCATAGGATTCATGACTATGGGAATGCCAAATAAAATCGGCTCATTAATATTAAACAATGCAGGCACCATCTCCAGCCTTCCCAGGGTTTTCAGCTGCTTTGACTTTGCAAGGAAGAACATATAGATAACAAGCCCGATGGTGATTCCCGCACCGGTGGTATTAATAAACTGATCCAAAAACTGCATGGTTACAATGTGGCCTCCGTTTTCGATGGTCAGCTCAATTCCCTTATCAATCAGAGCCTGGTTTTCAAGGCCATTGGCCTGGAGAATACCGGTCATAATGCCCCCTACAATGGTGGAGCCATGTACGCCGAAGAACCACAAAAACGGGGTCAGGAAGCACATCAGAACAGCTCCGCCGATGGAATCCGTCATGGTCTGGAGCGGCGTCTGAATCACATTATAAATCGCTTCCATGGCTGTCATATGGAAGCCCATGGAAAAGATCCCGTGGACAATGGTTGCCCCTGTTACAATGACGGCTCCGGGAACCAACGCTGAGAATGCATTGGACACGCCGTCAGGAACGCCAGCTGGCATCCTGATTTTAATATTTCTTTTTAGAAACCAGCAGTAGACATAGGCCACGATGAGCCCTACAATAATTGCGCCGACCATGCCTTTTCCAGCGGTCCAGCTTTTATCGATAATACCCCCCACTACAACGCCGCCTTCTGCTGCAATCGACGCAGGCGTCATCATAATAAAGACGCCCAGGGCGACGATTGCTCCGCTTAACGGCTCCTGTCCCTCTAATTTGATATAGTTATAGGCGATGCCGAGAACAGCTATCA
>CATOJE010000094.1 GCA_951800145.1 uncultured Lachnospiraceae bacterium
GAGCGCGGTGACGTTGGGACACGGCTGCTGGGGCGCGTAGCTTCCCGGCGAATATGCGCCTGCACCCATACCCCGAAACCTTGGATTCCCTAACGGGTAGCGACGTATACCCGGCTGGCGCTTCCTAACGGGTAACGACACACACTCGACTGGCGAATCCTACCGGGCTGCGACACACACTCAGCCAACGACTCACTAGACTTTCGCGATCACAGAGACTAAAGTAAATAGCAAAATTATTTCCTCTGAATTAACACGCATACTTTTGTAAAATTAACGCCATTGGTTCGCTCTCGGCCAGAAGCTCCGGATCGCAAAAAGCTCCTGCCTAATGCCAGGAGCTTTTTGATGGATAATCTTCTTTTTATCTTACATACTATCTTCCATGCCTCAAAAACCTGTCAGGCCACATTCTCCGGGTATTCCTTCCCAAACCAGGTGGCTATGATCCCGTAAGGCGTCTTCGGCGTCAGCTTGCACACGATCACCATGATCACCGTAGACAGCACAGAAGCCATAATGCATGCGTTCATTCCCAGAGACAGCGGCAGGATTCCAGAATCAATCAGCAGATACAGCGCTATCCCGCTGACAATGCCGGCGATGGCTCCCTGCTCATTAGCCCCTTTCCAGAACAGTCCCAGAATCAGGGTATGGGAGAATGCAACCGTCAGGCCGCCGCTGGCGTAGGTGATCAGCGAGGCCAGAAGCTGAGGCGGATTGCTGGCAAAGGCAAAGATTACCAGAGAAACCACCACGATGGTTACATTATTTAATCGCTTTAAGGACTCCGGCTTGATGTCCGGCTTAAATAAATTTTTATACAGATCGCTGACAAAGGTTCCGGCTAGAGATACCGCCATGCCGCCTACGGAGGACTGCACCGCACCGCACACGCCGGCCAGCACCAGGCCAGCTGCCCAGGGAGGCATTACTGTCACAGCTAAGGTGGGAATTCCCAGATCCGCAGTTGCCAGGGTTCCCTCCGGGAACAAATATTTGATGGTAAAGCACAGGCCATTTAAGCCCAGCAGCCAGATAGCCACCACCACCGTGCCGATCTTAATGGCCTGGTGCAGCGTGGCTGTGTCCTTATAGGTCAGCGCCGTCATGGTCACATGGGGCAGGGTACAGGTGGTCAGGCCCCATAAAATCGCGTAAGAGAATACGGTGCCGATTCCCTGTGAGGGGGTAAACCATTCCGGATTGGTCTGAATCAGGGACTGGATGGTGCCAGTATAGCTTAAGCCAGTGCTGTTAATCCCCATAAAGAACAGCACAATTACAGAGATAGTCATAATGATGCCTTGGAGCACGATGGCAGTGGCCACGCCCTTGATTCCTCCCGTAAGGGCGGCAATAATAACCAGAATCGTAAAGATTCCAAGGCCGATCCGGTAATCCTGTCCTGTAAGGATCTGGAAGATACGGCCGCCTCCCGTGATGGTAGACACAGCAAAGGCTCCTAAGAAAAACAGAACCACCAGGCAGCAAAGCCCGCCTAAGAGTTTGTTCTTATTATACCGGTGCATTAAAAGCTCCACAAAGGTCTGGGAATTGGTCCGCCTTGCCACAATCCCCACCCGCTTTCCAATCAGGCCCAGCACCATAAAGTTGGAGCACATGGACCAGAAGCAGCATACCATCCAGGATGCGCCGAAGGTATAGGTAAATCCGGGCACGCCCATGAAAACCCCGGCTCCCGCCACGCCGGCGGAAACCATCATAGCTGTCATCAGCACGCCGCCGCTTCGGCCGCCAGTATAAAATTTGCTGATGTAGTCTCCCTTCCCCTCTTTCATGGCCTTGCGGGAATAAAGACTGTATCCTAAAAGCAGGATGGTATAAAGTGCAAAAACAATCACAATGGTTGTACGTGTGCTGCTGGATATCTCCATAATCCTTCCTCCTTATGATTTCTTGCCTCTTGGCTTTAACTTGCCATGAGGTGTAATGTCCATGTCACAATATACATAGCTGACCACCAGCACTACCGCGATCACCATGCCGATTAAGATGCAGAGCTCTACAAAAATCCAAAGAGGAAACCCCAAAACATAGGTGTAATTCGAAACATCCTTTCCATTTACCACAAAAAGATTTACCATCATTAAAACGGTAAATACCGCAAATACTCCTATGGTAATCCAAAATTCCTTTGTAGTCTGGGTAAATCTCTCATCCGGTTCAATATCAGAAAAATTATAATCTCTGCTTTCCGGATCAATTTTCTTATTTTCCATTCCTTACCTCCATACAGCGTTCTGAACACTAATTTCCAGTAAAATTCCCCGGCCGCTTCTCATTAAAAGCCGCGATGGCCTCGTGGAAATCATGGGAGTTCATCATGTGATCCATAAAGCTGTTCTGCTCCACCATAAATTTCTCAAACAGCCTTGCGTCCAGGTTCCGGTTAAAGTTCTGCTTAAAGATGCCCACTGCCCGGTAGCAGGATGCTGCGATGTCATGGGCAAATTTATCTGCTTCCGCCCAGACCTCTTCCTTAGGCACCACCTTCATCACAGCCCCGTACTGGTAAAGCTCCTCTGCTGTAACCGGATTTCCGGTAAATGCCATCCATTTCGCCTTGTGCATAGGAACCATCAGATTAGCAAATACTCCTGCCGCCGGAATCCCCAGCTTCACCTCCGGGATACCAAACTTCACCCCGGCCCCTGCGATGATAAAATCGCTGGCCGCTGCAATGCACATCCCTGCCCCCATAGCCGCCCCCTGTACCGCGCAGATCACCGGCTTCTTGCAGTTCCACACGGAGCCTGCTGCCACACCGCAGCACTCCGCCGCATAATTTGCCTTACTTCTGGAATCAAAGGAATCAAAGGCGCTCACATCATTGCCCCCGCAGAAAATCTTTCCATTGGCCCGAACCAGCACCACTGCCACATCCTTCCGCTCTCCCAGCTCAATGAGCGTATTGGCAAACTCCACGTACATCTCATTAATAAATGCATTAGCCGGCCCCCGGTTCAAGGTTACGTATGCGATTTTATCCTTCACTTCCATCAATATATTTGACATCTCTCATTCCTCCCAGTCTTGTCTATGCACTCCTGAAGCTTTGCCTGTTCTGCTCCAGGATATCCCCTCCAAAGCTTCCTAATTTCTTCTGCTACAGGATATCCCTCTAAAGCTTCCTATTTCTTCTGCTTCAGGATGCCCCCAAAGCTTCTTATTTCTTCTGCTCCAGGATATCTTCTAAAGCTTCCTATTTCTTCTGCTCCAGGATGTCCTTTAGGCCGCCCCATTCCTCCTGGAAAATAGCAGGATCCATCTCCTTCAGCTCCGGGGAAACTATGGGACGAAAGTCCATATTTGCCAGAATATCCTTCTCCAGATCTATGCCCGGCGCAATCTCGGTGAGCATTAATCCCTGATCCGTCAGCTTGAATACCCCCCGCTCTGTGATGTACATTACCTGCTGGCCAGATTCCACCGCATAGTCGCCGCTGAAGGTCACCTGCCCCACCTGGGACACAAACTTCTTAAATTTACCCTCATTGACGATGAAAAGCTTCCCGTCCTTCACCTCTGTCTGGAGCTTCCCTGCCATAAAGGCGCCGCAGAAAATCACCTTCTTCGTCGGCTGGGTGATATCGATAAACCCGCCTGGGCCATTAAACTTAGGTCCGAATTTACTTACATTTACATTCCCGTGGGCATCGGTCTCTGCCAAGCCTAAGAAGGCCGCCCCCAGGCCCCCGCCGCAGTACCAGGTAAACTGCACATCCTCATCTAAGAAGCACTCCGGATTCCAGCAGTTTCCAAATGCCTTGCCGGTAATGGCCACACCGCCCACGGTGCCCGACTCGCTGGTTAAGGTCATATATTGCCCGCATTTCTCCTCATTGACAACGGACGCGATATTTTGGGGAATGCCGATCCCTAAATTAATGGTGTCCCCGGGAGCCAGCTCCATGGCCGCCCGACGGGCGATCACCTTATTTTCCGTCAGGGGAAGCTTGGGGAATTCCGCCAGATCCCCCTTGGTATTCCCAGCCATAGCCGGGTTATAGGCAAAGGCTTCATTCTGCTGATGGGTGTGGATGTCTTCATTAAGCACCACATAGTCGATAAAGATGCCAGGCACATGAACGGTTCTGGGGTGGAGGCTGTTAGCCGCCGCCTTATACTTCGCCTGGGCGATGACGATCCCGCCGCACTGCTTTACCGCCATGGCCAGAGACAATGCTTCGCTGTTAATGCTCTCCTCCTCAAAGGTAAGATTTCCGTGGGTATCCACCGTGGTTCCCCGGATCACGCCCACTTGAAACGTTGGCTTGGGATAATAGAGATACTCCTCTCCCTCAAACTCAATCACCTTACAGATATCCCTGGTCGAAACTGCATTTACCTTGCTGCCCTCCAGGCGGGGATCCGCGTAGGTCTTTAATCCGATCTTGGTCATCAAGCCAGGACGCCCGATGGCCACCTCATGGTACATGTGCAGAATATTTCCCATAGGCCAGCAGTAGGCCTCAATCTGATTCCTATTGCACAGATCCATGATCTTGGGGGAGGCCCCTAAGAATCCTCCATTCCAGCACTTCAGCATTCCCTCATGGGCCCAGTGATCCCATCCATACTCAGTGATGGGATTATCGCCCTGGTGCGCCCCATAGAATAAGGTTAAATCTCTTGGCTCCCCGGTCTCCAGAAAGCGCTCCTCCGTTGCCCGGATCACATCCTCACATAATCCCATCAGAGCCATGCCTGCAGACGCCACCGTATCACCGCTATGAATTAAGGCCGCCGCCTCCTTCGCTGTAACAAAGCCTTTCATGTTATCCTCCTTTTCCAGTATATAATTTGTATTTTTGCCTAAATATTTCTCCCTAAGACAAAAATTATGTGTAATATTATACAAAATACGTCCCGTTATTCCTATTATCCTTCTGTTGATTTCTCTGGAATTAAAATGCTATTTTTTTGACAAAGTACCACTTTTGTGGTATCTTATATAGAAAGAGAGGTATCCATATATGGTAGAAAGTCTATTAACCTACGAATGGCAGGCCATATCCCAGCTTGTCTATCGAATTAACCGGTGTAGAAACTATGAAGAATTTTCCAGGACCGTGCTGGAGCAGATCCGCACCATGATTCCCTTTACCCAGGGAATGATCTTTAAAGCCTCCCGGATCAATCAGAAAATCGTGCTCAGCCATGCAAATGCGGTTCCTGAGCGTTCTGAAGAATATCTTCTGCTTAACAAATACTTAACCGGTAATTATGAGCCCAAATGGCTTCATTATCTAAACAGCCCCTGGAGCTGCGTGGTCCGTTACTTTGATATCCTGACGGACAAGTCCTGGGACGGGCTTCCCCTGTATCATGAGATCCTGCAGCCTCAGGAGCTTTACTATGCGATTTATATGACCTATGTACACCGGGATCAGGCCTTAGGAGCCATTGCCATATGGAGAAAGAAGTCAGAAGAAGATTTCTCTGACCGGGAATTATACATTTTAGAAATACTTAAGATTCACATCGAATTGAAATTTTACTATCTGTCTAACTTCCAGCTGGTTCCTATGGAGCAGACTGCAGGCGCACAGCGCACGGCTATCGGAGAATTTTCCGAAGCCCACGGACTTACTAAGCGGGAATTTGAGATTCTTCAGCTCTTAAATGACGGGAAAAATAATGCTGAAATCTGCAGCCAGCTCTACATCAGCGATTCCACCCTGCGCAAGCACATACACAATATCTATCAGAAAATCGGTGTGAGAAACCGGATGCAGCTGGTTCAAAAAATGAAAGCAGAAAGGAATCCCTGAGATTCATCCTTCTGCTTTTAATTATGCAAACCCTTTGATACACTCCTTTAGAGCTTAAGCTCCCAGTTCTTGACATATACCGCAATCAATTCCTTCTGCCTGGCCTTCACCACCTTTGGCGTCCAGGCTCCGTATCCCAGCACCTGGGAGGCCAGAGCGTAGGAGGTGGTTCCGGACTTCCCTTTAAAATACTTCTCCTTCTTCACATCAAACTCATAATTCTGCGCCTGTGAGTTATGGCGCTTTGTCAGAGGGATCAAATTGCCGATCTTATGCAGCCACTGCCGCCTCTCATCCTCATCCGGCCAGTCCGCTTCCCACTGACTTCCCGCCGGCACTGTCTGAGGAAGGACATGCTCGATGGTCAGTATCCTGGAATCATAGGATGCCGCTCCATCAGAGACAAAGGAGTCCAGCCGGAGAATCAGGTAATTCCGCTTCTTTGATACCATTTTATACATGTCTGAATTCAGCTTATCAAGAAATTCCTGTATCTCCTCCCTGGTAAGCTCAATGGCCTCTCCAAAGTCCTCCCCTCCATGGGTCTCCAGATCATAGAGCACCCTGGCATACCGCTCAATCCTGTGGGTCACATCCCATGAGGTGGCCCTCATATATGCCGCCAAACGCTCAAGCCGCCTCAGGAACCGATCCATCTGGTCTGCCTTATCCTTATGCTTCACATAAAACTCCATGGCAACCGGAACCCAGTCTGAATTATCGATTCGATTCAGCCATTTCAATATGTCATTCACAGCATCCGCCCCGGTGGTTGAAGCATAGGCGCTGTTCTTGATGACGCGGTATGCATCCGAATAAGGGCTCAGGGTATTTTCAATGAAATCAATGGCCGACGCTGCATGAATGTCCGGCAGTATGTACTCGTAAAACTCATCCTGCAGGGATTTTCTCGCCTTTTCCTTGGTCTTTATGGTGCGGATATGTCCGAAAAGATCATTAAACCCGTCACGGCCTACCTCTACCTCCATCTCCTCCCATCGCTCATTAAAGTCCGCATGCTGCCCTTCTGGTATGGCCCCGATCACATCCGCCTTGATAATGTCAGTGGCAAGAAGGCTCATGCCCCGGCTGTTCATAACTGAAAAAATGCGGAACGCAGCCTGCCGGGTCGGCGTGGAGACTGCAACCAGGAAGCACCTCTGTACCAGATATGCTCCAAATCGGATTATCTCATCCAGGCTTCTAAGCTTCTCATCAATTTTATCCATCAGGAGCTTTGCATTTTTTTCAATATTTTTCTTAGCTTCCGTATCCTGTGCTTCCGGATCCAGCTGAAAAAGCGCCTCGAAGTTCAGCTCCTGAATATACTTCTTAAAGAAATCATTATCCCGCTTCCGAATATGGACTCTGGGCTTTGAAGCAAGCCCCTGGGAGGCCCTCCCAGGTTCAATAATATAATTCTTGAAATCATTCCTGTCATCCCCTGACAGCTTCGATGTAATGGCGGACAGCAAAATCGTCAAGGTGGTCAGCCTCTGCTGTCCGTCAATCACCTCTGCATGGGGCTTGTCATCCTCCTTAACCAAAACGATGCTTCCAAGAAAATACTGCTCGTCCTCCGCTTCATTCCGGTAAAACTCATAAAGGTCGTCAAACAGCTCCCCTGCCTCCTCCTCTGTCCAGGCATAGGGCCGCTGGAATGACGGTATTTCATAATCAAAATCTGAGCTGAATATCTTGGAAAGTGGATATTCCGCCCCCTTAATCTTCGTACTCATTTGTGTAGCCTCCCGGATTTTCTCATCTTATGATGGAATCACAAATTTTATCAATCGCAATTTAGAATAACAAGTCATTAAAATATCTTTTTACAGAATCCGTATTTTCTCTTGAAATATGATATTGATCCGCAATTTTGCTATAGTAAGCAAGCATATCCTTCTTCCCGATCACCTGCCTGCCATTCTCATGCTCCTTAAGTCCCTTCCGCGCCAGCTGATATGGCTCCTCTAAATGGCAAATCCATTCCAGCGTTCTGGCAGAATACACATCAAAATAATACTTTTTAACAAATTCTAGAACCGCAAGCTCATCCTCGTCAAGGTGCACACGAATATTCACCTTTGGTAATGGATGATAGGTAAATTTCTTAAAATCCTCATATACGCTGCGGAAGACAGCCCCGTGAATCCACGCCTCGCAGTCATTATCAAAGAGCCATCGCTGGTTCCACACCCGGTTCCAGCCTTGCGCAAAATACAGTAATTTCTGCAGCGCTAAATGGGTCAGCGGCTCCTCATCCGTCGCCTGGCTTAAGAACCAATTTACAACCTCGTAGATTTTCCCCTTTGAATGCTCCAGGTCTTCAATCTTCTTATCAATACTCCCCTGCAGCTTCTTCAATCGGTTTTCATTTTTTAACTCAATCTCTCCCTCCTCCAGCCTTTCATGAATCAAGTGCTGGAACACATATGGATCCCTTAGTGATTTCAGCTTGTTGCTATTAGAAATGCTTGGAGTATAGCCCCCGCTAATATACCGGGTCAAGGTTATCTCTCCCCATCCAAGTAGCCTGCTTAAAAGCTTTTGGCTCACATGATAATTCGATAAAATCTCTAAAATTTCTTCCTTTTTTATAATCCCTCTGCACGCGCGAATCCGTTCATTCGCCTGCTTATCAATCTCTTCCTCAATCGACTCAATGGTTATGGGAGCGCCGCATTCCTTGCAAAATGGCGTCTTGACCGGTAAGGTAAAGCTATAGCCGTCTCCCTCATACCTTCTCACGCTGTCCCGTAATTCATACTCATTCACCGAACCGCATTCGAAGCAAATCACTTTATCCATCTGGGGCGCTCCTTTCATTTTTGTATTATATATCGCATCATTTAAAGTATTCATCATTATATTATTAAGTATGCTTATCCAGCGAACTTATGTCAGCTGGATAAGCCATCGTTGTATTCAAATTTATCCAGTATCATCTAAGTACTATACGGAAATATAAGCTTTTCTTCCGGGCGATATGGCTGCTCCGGGTGGAATGCCATAACGAGAAGATATTCATCATGGATTTTTCTGACCTTCAGCTTAATGTATAGGTCTTCTTCCTGATCGATCAAGTTTTTCGTAATTCCGAATTCCCAGACATATTCCCCGGGAAATCTGGGATTTCTGTCTCGCTTTGTCGAGCTGTAATTTACGACCTCCAGCTGCCGGACTACGTTAAGGATTACCTTCTTATCAATTCCAGTCTCTGCCATATACTTCCTGGTTTTATTAACCTTTCCATCCGCCCAGGGGGCCGAATTCACTTGGGTCAATTCCTCATGTAATGCCAGTTCCTTGACCTTCCTTAAATAGTCCTCCACCTCTTCTGGTGCCTTTATCTCTTTTTCCACAGGCACTCTCTCCTTTCCTCTGTACACATTGAAGAAAATGCGCCAATGAACGGTATCATTGATACCCTTATTATAACCGTTTTTTTCCGGTTGTCAAGTGTTTTCGTATCAATGATACCGTTTTTATTTTATATTATTTTGTGCTATGTTACTTCTGGTTTGTTTTATTTATAGTAAGCATTACTGCGACAGCGCCTTATCGATCCGCACAATATGCGCCGCCCGCCGTCTTTTCGCACTGGCATACAGCTTATTATACCGCTCTGATTCCCCATTTTCCAATGCATCCTTCAGAAGAAAAATAAAAATCTCCGTCAAATCCTCCTTACATTTCTCCAGAGCCCGCTCCCCCACCTGCCGCGCCCGCCAAGGATCCTGATGTTCCTTATAATATTCGATTAAAGCCAGGTAATGTTCCTTTTCCTTTCCCAAATGCGCCTCCAAATAGGAAACATACTTATCCTCCCGGCCATACTGGCGGTACAGCTCGGCGGCCTTTTTCTTATAATATGAAAATCGGTCCAATATATCGGCAAATGCCAGAAATTCCTCCCGATTCAGGCACAGCTTCTTTGCCAAATCCCACATAGGATCGCAGCAGCCATATTCATTGTAGAAATCATTCGAAGCCATATCCTCAAGAATCCTTCTCCTCAGCGTCCAATCCTCCTGGTCAAAGCGTTCCCGCCGGATCAGAGCCTCACAGATCTTCCAAATCTCGCTAATCTCAAGCTGATCATCAATATAAGCTTCATAGCTGAGCTGGGTAAGCAATTCACCAATTTGCTTCCAGGAAGCCTCCAGAACCGACACTCTTTTCTCTGCCTTTCCCTGTCTTCTGCCATCTCCTTCCTGTGCTTCCTTTTCCATCACCTGAATACATTTCGTCTTAAGATCCAGAACAAGCTCTCTTCGCCGCTCCATGCTTCGATCAAACATAATTTGTTCCAGAGAAAACCGATTTCCAGAAAACTCTCTGGCAAACGCTTCTTCCTTTTCCGAAATCTCCGCACTGAGTATGTCCCGCATGCCCTGAAAAACTTCTATAGGCAGCCCCTCTTCCATAAACAGGCTTGGAAAAATCTTGCAGCACACCGGCTCCAGAAATATCTCTATCATCTTTTCTGCCAGATCGCGGATCCTCTCTCTCCTGTCCTTCGCTGTATCATTTCCAGAATCACCTGTACGGTTTCTTGGCTTGTCTGTGATATTTCTGGGATCATCTGTGACATTTCTGAGCTCATCCGTGACATTTCTGAACTCGTCTGTGACATTTCTGAACTCGTCTGTGACACTTCTGAACTCGTCTGTGACACTTCTGAACTCGTCTGTGACACTTCTGAACTCGTCTGCATAGTTCCTTGGCTCGTCTGTAATGTTCACGGGCCCGTCTGTATCATCATCCCAGGCCTTTTCTACACCATCCCAGGCACCCTTTGCATTACGAATCACAGCCTCTGCCCAGTCTGCTCCAATATAGCGAATGTCCTTCGAAAGCATGCCCTCATCATCTGCATGCTTCAACGTAAATGGAGAGTCGTCCACAAATCTGTCTGAAGCCAAAGCCTCCACCACCGTAAACCTAAGCCGGCACACCGAATCAAAAATCCCGGCCGCCATTCGATACTCACCCAAAATCATCAAATCATGACATCCTTTAAAAACTCTGTCCAAAAACTCCATGGCGTTAAAAGGATCATTATGCCATGCCTTCCAGTTGTCAAAATATCTGCCATTCTCATCAAACTCGTAATAGTGAGACTCATATTCTAAGTAAATTTTCCCTGCTCTCACCCTGTCGCAGAATCTCTCTATTTCCCCTGATTCGGGCATATCGCAGACTCTCTCTTCCCCGGAAAGCGACCGCAAAAATCCCGGCTGCCCGTCCTCCTCCACTAACCTTGCCCTGTCTACAATCCATTGATCCTTTTCCTGCTGAGACATTGTACTAAGCTGTAATCTGACCTGATCGATAAAATCCATTTTCCATCCTCATAATCTAATTCTTTCAAATTCAAAGAGACACGGCTGTCATAAAATCAATCGCAGCTGTATTGTTAGAACCATGTCATCCTCTCATCTATGTTGGTAAATAAAGTTATCTTACCATAAAGCAAAAGCCCTAACAAGTATTCATGCAGCAAAATGCCTTCCTTATTCTATTTGCTGAGTCAACTTCCCATAGACCTGCCTGGGCAGCAACTCAAATTCACTAGCGTGACAAGTAACAAAATTAGATATTCCATTTTTTTACTGTAAATTATTGACATATATAATATACTATGCTACAATCTCTTCAAAGCACTTTTAGAGAAATGTTAAAGGTTACTGTTTTCCTTTTGTCATCAACATTGCGAAAACAGATTTCTTATGGTATGATGGTGGTGGATAGAACTGTGATGCTTCGAATGAAAAAAGCAGAAAGCAGGTGGCCGGATGTCAGATAACCTTGAAAAAGCAGCTATCCAATGGCATCTGGGATTTTGCGCTGCGGCCGAGATTGAATTTGCATTAAACAAAAAAGAACTGGCATTCAGCCGAGAGTACAATTTAAGCAAAACGCCAGTCCGGATGGATCTTCTAATTATCAAAAAATCGTCGGATATACCCATCCAGAATGAAATCGGCCATATTTTTAAAACGTATAATATAGTAGAATATAAGAGCCCCGATGATGGTCTGACGATCGATGATTATGTTAAGACAGTCGGCTATGCATGCCTGTATAAGGGCTTAGGTGAGACAGTAGATCAGATACCCCTGAAGGAAATGACCGTATCTATCTTTCGGGAGAACTATCCCAGAAAGCTGATTGCTGTATTGAAAAGGGAAGGCTTCGCAATAGAGAAACGATATAATGGCATATACTATATCAGCGGCCGCTGGCCCTTTGCTACTCAAATCATTGTCACCCGTCAGCTGGATCGAAAAGTTCACCGGAGCCTGTGCATATTATCAAAACATGCGCTGGAAGAAGATGTCCGTGCGTTTCTGGAAACAGCCCGCAGATTTACCGAGCCAGGCGACCGGAATAATGCGGATGCTATACTTCAGGTGAGTGTATCGGCGAATCAGGAACTGTATGAGCAGATAAGGAGGGATTCCGTAATGTGTGAAGCGTTGAGAGAATTAATGAAGGATGAAATTGCTAAGGAAAAACAGGCGGCAAGACAGGAAGCAAGGCGAGAAGGGCTGCAGGAGGGACGACAGGAAGGACTGCAGGAAGGACGACGTGAAGGGCGACAGGAAGGGCGGAAAGAGGGACAGCAGGAGGCGTTGCTTGCCGCAATCAAGAATCTGATGGTCAATTTAAAACTATCTGCTGAACAGGCCATGGCAGCGTTGGGTATTCCTCAGGTAGAATATGAAAACTATACGGCAAAGCTGTAGCGGCATTCTGCCTGCTGCAGAATGTATGGCTAGCAAGCCGCCAATCGTTTATGTGGGTGGTGCGGAGTGCGGCCTGCGAGGCGAAGCAGGCAGTCTTCTTCTATTACGATCGTGGCAGAAACGGGGACATCAATGCAGAGCTGCTTAAGGGATTCCGGGGGGTTCTGGCAACGGACGGATACAGTGGGTACGGAAAGATGGACGGGATCCGGCGTGCCCTTTGCTGGGCCCACGTCCGCAGATACTATATCGAGAGTATCCCTCTGGACAGTAAGGGGAAGGAACTGCTGACGAAAGCCTTGGTATACTCGACAAACCAAAAGGAATATCTGGAAACATTTTTGGAAGACGGAAGGCTGCCAATCTCGAATAACCTGTGCGAATCCGCAATCCGGCCCTTTGCAGCCGCGAGAAGGGCCTGGCTGTTCGCAGATACCCCAAAGGGTGCCAAAGCCAGCGCAGTGCTGTATACGTTGGTGGAAAGCGCCAAGGCAAATGACCTGGATTTATTCGAATATCTAAAATATCTTCTGATGGAAATGCCGAACAATCGTCATCCTGAGCACCCGGAGATCATCGAGAAATACCTCCCATGGTCGGCAGAGCTGCCAGAAAAATGCCGGTTAAAACGTAAGAATAAAAAGTGCATCATGAGATGATGTAGGCAGTATAGCAGAAGATGGCGTCGTTGTCTCTACGCCATCTTTTGAATCGCTTACGTCTTTAATAACTCCTTCTTAATATCGGAGGAACAAATTCCCGGTGTTCTTTTTAACCGCACTACTTGCTTCCCGTGCTCTCTACACCAAGCTTCAACTATTTCAAACCTTCCACCCCTATGTTCTTCTCCTAATGCTAATATATCAAAATCTATTCTTTCTAACGTCTCTGGACAAACACTATTATAAATAACTACTCTATCAACAATTCGTAAAGATTCCAGCATTTCTACTCGTTCAAATGTAGTATATAAAATGTGAGCATCCGGCTTATACTTTAAAATATAATCTCCCTCTTGAACAGCTACAATGAGATAATCTGCATATTCTTTACATTGTTTAAAAAGTCTTAAATGTCCTATATGAAAATAGTCAAAAACGCCAAATGTAAGTATTCTACTCATTTTCAAACTCCCTTTTTAATTTCTTAAGTACTATTAAAATAGGATCATAAACATAGTTTACTTCTATCTTATCTTTATATTTTTCATAGAGAATTGGTAATTCAGTACATCCTAAAATGTAATTATTATGCCTTGACATCAAATCACAAAATATCTTTTCTATTTCCTCAGAATATTCATCTTGCTTAACAGCTTCAATACACTTACGCAGCAGGAAATACTCTTTTTCTTCTGGAACATCACAGACAATTCCGCTATCAGCCAATTTTTCTTGATAAACCCTTGATTCGATAGTACCTTCAGAGCCCAATAGATAGACCCTTTTTATACCATCCTTATTAATTTGGTTTATACATTCTGTAATGATATTTACTATATTATTCATTGCTTCTGGGATTTGTTTATAAATAACTGGCAAAAAAATGTGAGATGTATTACATGCTAAAATAATTCGGATTTTTATCCCCCCAAATTTCACTAAGCATTTAATAGAATCTATCATTTCGAGCACAAGTTGTTCTGTTTTTTCACCGTACAAAAAAGCGCGAACTCTGGACGGCATTGTACAACGATTGTCAATTAAAATCCTTGGCCTATCCCATTCCTTTTCTGCTTTAAAAACATCAGCATATTGTTTAAAAATATGGATAGTTGCATAGGTTCCCATTCCACCAAGAATTCCAATTGTAAAATCTCTCTTATTATTCATCTTTTGTCAGCCCTCTTAATCTATATAATTATTTAATACCCATTTAATAGCATTATCATAATCATCCGGTGTATCAATGTCCCGCGTCCTAACATATATTCCTTTTAACGGAAGATGTGCTTCTATCATTTTATAAACGTAGCTATTTTCCTTACAAATCCTATCTCTTTTCAGCTTTGCAATTCCGGGCCACTCATAGCATCCCTCATTCATTGAAAATGCAACCACTAACTCATTTTTTACTTTCATCAACACTGGTTCGTCAGATTTAATGTCGGAAAAAGCCAGACATTCATCCGGATATTCCAAAAATTCAAGGAACTCATTTGGATGAAATAAAATGTCTCCATCTAAAATGATTACATTTTTTCTAGCTTTCATTAGCGCCTTTCCTACACTGGCTGCTGGTCCAGTAGTTTCATATTCATGATTAAACGCAAACATAATATCCTTTCGATATCGATTCACTATTTCAATCATTTTTTCGGCCTGATATCCAACAACTATCCGAATATCATCAAAATTCCTCAATTGTTCTAACTGATAAATTATCAATGGTTTTCCACAAATATCTACTAATGATTTTGTTGTGCCAATACCAAGCCGTGTTCCCATACCAGCACAGCATATAATTACAGTTATATCTTGAGTATCCATATAATTTCCCTCTTTTTATAATAGTGATACCAAAAAATCTACACATTTTTTATCATCATAAAACGCATAGTCGATGTTTCTAAGTAATGATGATGCTATGTTTCGTACACCACCGAAACCTATCGCTATATCCGCATATTTAGCCATACCTGAATCATTGTCACCATCACCCACAACAACTAATGGCTGCACAAATTGCTTAACCATCAATTCTTTATCAATTACACTTATAACCTGTTTAATTCTATCATCTTTTACTTGTGCTCTTGAACAATAAACATGGGACCTCATATTAAGCTCTAACATCAAATCACTAATCCATACATCAAGGTTTCCTGTTACGATATAGCACCGTTCACTATGATCCGAAATAAAATTTGCAATGTGATAATTTAGAGGTATATTAGCCACAATCTCTCTAATCTCCGAAACTTTTATATCACGCAAAATATCAACACGTTTTAAAAAACTAGTCCGAAAGGGAAGCTCTCCGCACATAGTGGCTTCTGTTAATTTTCGCATTTCTTCCAGCATTCCAATTTTTTGTGATATGGTTGGCAGTATTTCTTTTGTTGTGATAGTCGAATCCAAATCAAATAAAAAAATGTAATCAGACATTTTAATTTTCTTCCTTGCTATAAATAATTATCTTCATTAAGTTTCATTAACTTTGCTAACCTTTCTGACGAATTACAATCATGATACTTATAAATATAATCTCTTAGTTTTTCTCTATATTCTTTATATATATCATTTTCA
>CATOJE010000095.1 GCA_951800145.1 uncultured Lachnospiraceae bacterium
GCGCTTAGGTCCGGTCTTCCACGGACCTTATGCGTCCGCTACGCTTTCGGCGGAGCGAGAGCGCGGTGACGTTGGGACACGGCCTGACGCGGGCGTAGCCTTCTGGCGAATATGCGCCTGCATCTTTTGTCGCGGCCTGTGGCTCCTAACGGGCAGCAAAACACTTGGCCAGAGATTCCTGGCGGATTTAGAGAGACACTTAGCTAGAGAACCCCAGGCTATCAGCGACTCACTTAAATAGCAAAATAAAGGAGGACCCCTTCATGACTTTCCCAGAACTTTTTATTATCGCCATCGGCCTTTCCATGGACGCCTTTGCTGTCTCTGTCTGTAAAGGCCTGGCGCTCCCAAAGACAGAGTGGAAGCACGCCCTCTTGGCTGGAGTTTACTTTGGAGGCTTCCAGGCGCTTATGCCTTTGATCGGCTATCTATTGGGGGTTCAGTTTCAAAATGCTATCGTATCCATTGACCATTGGATTGCCTTTGTTCTGCTTTCTATTATTGGCGCTAATATGGTAAAGGAAGCTTTAAGCAAGGAGGAGGAGGAAGGAAACCCCTCCTTTGATATGAAGACCATGCTGCTTTTGGCGGTGGCTACCAGTATTGATGCGCTGGCGGTAGGTGTTACGTTTGCATTTTTAAAGGTACAGATTCTTTTGGCAGTGGGGCTGATTGGAATTACCACCTTCGGGCTGTCGGCCGCCGGGGTAGCGGTGGGAAATATGTTTGGCAGCCGTTATAAGGCGAAGGCGGAGCTGGCCGGGGGCCTGATCCTGATCGCTATGGGGGTGAAGATTTTGCTGGAGCATACACTTTTGTCTTAATGGAGGCGGATTTGTGCATTTTTTGACTTGCAAAGGGTTTATGAGTGTGCTATTATATTTGCAATTCAAAACCTTTGGTTTTGGCCCATCAGGGAATGAGGATATTCCAGGATGGGTTTTTGTCATTCAAGGCGCATGAGAGGTCTGGCCGGTATTGTGCGGAGGAAGGAGAGCGGTTATGGCAAATGTGATCAGTGATGCAACGATAGAATATGTGGGAATTTTGGCGAAGCTTGAGCTGTCTGAGGAGGAAAAGGAGGCGGCCAAGAGGGATATGGGGAGGATGCTGGACTATATTGATAAGCTGAATGAGCTGGATACGGACGGTGTGGAGCCCATGTCCCATGTGTTTCCGGTGCATAATGTGTTCCGTGAGGATGTGGTGGAGAACGGGGATGTGCGGGAAGTGCTCTTAGCCAATGGGCCGGAGTGTACAGATGAGGCGTTTGTTGTTCCGAAGACGATCGAGTAAGGTGGGAGGCTGGTTATGGGTATACTGGAGTTAACAGCGGTTGAGCTGGGGAAATGGATAAAATCAGGCCGGGTGACAGTGGAGGAAGCAGTGCAGGCCTGTCTGGATCAGATAAAGAAGGCAGAGCCAAGGGTGAATGCCTTTGTAACAATCGATGAAGAGGGAGCTCTTTGCCGGGCCAGGGAAGTTCAGAGAAAAATCGACCGGGGGGAGCTGACGGGTCCTCTGGCCGGCGTACCGGTAGCGGTTAAGGATAATCTGTGTACCAGGGGGCTTCTGACTACCTGCGGCTCGAAGATGCTGTACAATTTTATCCCGCCTTATACAGCGGAGGCTGTTTTAAATCTGGAACGGGCCGGGGCGGTAGTTCTGGGAAAGACGAATATGGACGAGTTTGCCATGGGAAGCACTACAGAGACCTCGGCTTACGGGGAGACAAGGAATCCATGGAATCTGGAGCATGTTCCAGGAGGCTCCTCAGGAGGCTCCTGCGCTGCTGTGGCGGTGAATGAATGCTTTTATGCTCTGGGATCGGATACTGGGGGCTCCATCCGCCAGCCAAGCTCCTTTTGCGGCGTGACTGGCTTAAAGCCTACCTACGGGACTGTTTCCCGGTATGGGCTGGTTGCTTATGGATCCTCGCTGGATCAGGTGGGACCGGTGGCGAAGGATGTGGCTGACTGTGCTGCGGTTTTAGAAGCTATAGCTTCCCACGATCCGAAGGACTCCACCTCCATTAAGCGGGCGGATACCCGTTTTACAGAGGCGCTGGTAGATGATGTGAGGGGACTGCGTATCGGGATACCAAGGGATTATTTTGGAGAGGGATTAAATCCTTCCGTTCGGGATGCCATCCTGAAGGCGGTGGAGGTGCTGCGCCAAAAGGGGGCGGTGGTAGAGGAATTTGACTTAAGCCTGGTGGAGTATGCGATTCCGGCGTATTATGTGATTGCATCAGCGGAGGCAAGCTCTAATTTATCCCGGTTTGACGGGGTGAAATATGGATACCGCGCATCTGCTTATGAGGGCCTTCACAGTATGTATAAGAAGAGCCGGTCAGAGGGCTTTGGGCCGGAGGTGAAGCGGCGGATTATGCTGGGCTCCTTTGTGCTGAGCTCCGGATATTATGACGCCTATTATTTAAAAGCGCTGAAGACGAAAGCGCTGATTAAGGCGGCCTTTGACCGGGCCTTTGCCTCCTTTGATGTGATTGTGGCACCGGCGTCGCCGGATACGGCTCCCAGACTGGGACAGTCTTTGTGCGATCCCATTCAGATGTATTTGGGAGATATTTATACGATTTCAGTGAATCTGGCAGGGCTTCCGGGGCTTACAGTTCCATGTGGGACCGATTCCTTGGGGCTTCCCATCGGAATGCAGCTGATCGGCGACTGTTTTCAGGAAAAGAAGCTGATTCGGGCCGGGTATGCCTTTGAGCAGAGCCGCTGCTATCAGGGGCCGGCCTTAGCCAGAGAGCTGGAGAGGCTTCCTAAGTCAGAAAAGCAGAGAGGCCTTTCCGGAGCAGAGGAAAAAGCTTCCAGAGCAGAAGCCTTCGGATCGGCATTCAAGGAAAGGGCAGACTGGATGAAAGGGGGGAGCAAATGATGCGGAAAGAGTATGAGACAGTTATCGGCCTGGAGGTCCATGTGGAGCTGGCCACGAAGACAAAGATCTTTTGCGCTTGTTCTACAAAATTCGGAGGGGCGCCTAATACCCACACCTGTCCGGTGTGCACCGGGATGCCAGGCTCTCTGCCAGTTCTTAATAAGCAGGTGGTAGAGTATGCCCTGGCAGTGGGACTGGCTGTCAACTGCCAGGTAAATCAGCACTGTAAATTTGATCGGAAGAATTATTTCTATCCGGATAACCCACAAAATTATCAGATATCCCAGCTGTATCTTCCGATCTGCCATGATGGCTTTGTAGAGATAGAGACAGAGGGGGGAACCAGGAGGATTGGTATCCACGAGATTCATATGGAGGAGGATGCGGGGAAGCTGATCCATGATGAGTGGGGAGATGCTTCTCTGGTGGACTTTAACCGAAGCGGTGTTCCCCTGATTGAGATTGTATCAGAGCCGGATATGCGCAGCGCCCAGGAGGTGATCGCTTACCTGGAAAAGCTTCGGATGACGATCCAGTATCTGGGCGCCTCAGACTGCCGGCTACAGGAGGGCTCCATGCGGGCGGATGTGAACTTGTCTGTTCGGGAGGCAGGAGCAAGGGAGATGGGAACCAGGACAGAGATGAAGAATTTGAATTCCTTTAAGGCCATTGCCCGGGCCATTGAAGGGGAGAGAGAGAGACAGATCGAGATCCTGGAGGCTGGCGGGAAGGTAATTCAGGAGACCAGGCGGTGGGATGATAATAAGGGGGTATCCAGAGCCATGCGCTCGAAGGAGGATGCCCAGGACTACCGGTATTTTCCGGATCCGGATCTGACGCCGGTGGAAATCGGAGATGACTGGCTGGAGCGTATCCGCCAGGCCAGGCCAGAGATGCGGGAGGAGAAAATAATACGCTATCAGAAGGAATTTGGACTTCCTCCCTACGATGCAGATATTCTGACCGGCTGGAAGAGGCTGGCGGATATGTTTGAAGAGACCACAGCCCTCTGCGGGAAACCGAAGGAGGTGTCCAACTGGCTGATGGTGGAGGGAATGCGGCTTCTGAAGGAGCAGGGCATGGATGGGGACGGACTGTCCTTTTCACCGAAAAATCTGGCAGGGCTCATCGGTCTGGTGGAGAAAAATGTGATTAACCGGACCGTGGCAAAGGCAGTGTTTGAGGAGATCTTCCGGTCGGATGTGGATCCGGAGGCTTATGTGGAGGAGCATGGACTGAAGGTGGTAAATGACACAGACGCCCTTGCAAAGGCCATCCGGGAAATCATCGCAGCGAACCCCCAGTCTGTACAGGATTTTAAGAATGGCAAGGAAAAGGCGGCCGGATTTATCGTAGGCCAGACCATGCGGGCTATGAAAGGAAAGGCGGATCCAGGGCTGGTCAATCAGCTGGTGCGAAAGCTGCTGGAGGAAGCTAAGTGACAGAAGGCTGCAGGCAGAAAAGCCTGCCAGAAAAATGCCTTTTGACCCCAACATCTTAATATAAGAATCATTGAATATTTGGAAGGAGAACGAGAGCTATGAAGCCATATGCAGAGATGACAAAAGAGGAACTGAAATCACTGAAGGCGCAGCTAAAGCAGAAGTATAAAGAGTATCAGGGAAAGGGATTAAGCCTTAATATGGCCAGAGGCAAGCCGTGTACGGAGCAGCTGGATCTTTCCATGGGGATGATGGATGTGCTGGGCAGCGGCGATGATTTAACCTGCGAGGATGGCACAGACTGCCGGAATTATGGCGTGTTAGACGGAATCAAGGAGGCTAAGGAGCTGATTGGGGACATGATGGAAAACCCCATTGACAGCATAATCATATACGGAAACTCCAGTCTGAACGTAATGTATGATACCATCTCCCGTTCTATGACCCATGGTGTGATGGGAAATATCCCCTGGTGCAAGCTGGATAAGGTGAAATTTTTATGCCCGGTGCCGGGATATGACCGCCATTTTGCGATTACAGAGTATTTTGGCATCGAGATGATTAATGTGCCTATGACCCCGACTGGCCCGGATATGGATATGGTGGAGGAGCTGGTGGCTTCCGATGAGGCGATCAAGGGAATCTGGTGCGTTCCCAAGTATTCCAATCCCCAGGGGATTTCCTATTCCGATGACACAGTGCGCCGGTTTGCCCGGTTAAAGCCGGCGGCGAAGGATTTTCGTATTTACTGGGATAATGCTTATGGCGTGCATCATCTGTACGACCGGGATCAGGATCATTTGATTGAGATTCTGGCAGAATGCAAGCGGGCGGGAAACCCAGATCTGGTTTATAAGTTTGCCTCTACCTCGAAGATAAGCTTCCCCGGCTCCGGACTTGCAGCTATCGCAACCTCCCCTAATAACATGGAGGATATTAAGAGCCAGCTGATGATCCAGACCATCGGCCATGACAAGGTAAACCAGCTCCGCCATGTGCGGTTTTTTGGAAACATTCACGGTATGATCGAACATATGCGGCTTCATGCAGATATTCTGCGTCCCAAGTTTGAGATGGTGGTGGACACGCTGGAAAATGAGCTGGGAGGACTGGGAGTGGGAGAGTGGACAAAGCCTAAGGGAGGTTATTTTGTATCCTTTGATTCCCTGGATGGCTGTGCTAAGGCGATTGTGGCTAAGGCAAAGAAAGCCGGCGTGGTGATGACCGGAGCTGGGGCGACCTATCCCTATGGAAGGGATCCCCATGACAGCAATATCCGAATCGCCCCAACCTACCCGTCTCTGGAAGATTTAAAGACAGCCATGGAGATCTTTACCCTTTGCGTCAAACTTGTGTCCATCGATAAGATGCTGGGAGAGCTGTAACAGCCTTGAGCAGTAACAGCTGTAGCAATCGTGAATGAAGGAATCCCAGACCGCTCTGTGGCAGAAATGCTTATGAGTGTCAGAGAAAGACGAAAGGCTGCAAATGAAAGGATGAACTATGGGGAAACAACAGAAGAAGCGCCGGTTATATCTTTTATGTACGCTTATCCTTCTCTTCATAAGCGGCTGCAGGGGCCGGTCTGGCTCCGGGGAGCCGATTAGCAAATCCGGCTTTCTGCTGAATACCTTTGTAACTATTACCATATATGACAGCCAGGATACAGAGCTGCTAGAGGAAAGCCTGGCACTGTGCCGGGAGTATGAAAATAAGCTTAGCCGGACCATTGAATCCAGCGAGATATCTGAGATTAATCATCGGGGCCCAGGGGTAAGCACAGTGACCGTATCCAGGGACACGGCAGAGCTGATACAAAAGGGGCTTGAATTTGCTAAGCTTTCCCAGGGGGCATTTGACATCACTATCGAACCGGTCAGCTCGCTGTGGGACTTTTCCAGCGGAAGGGATCTGGTGCCGGAGGAGGATGTGCTTCAAAGGGCAGTCAGCCAGGTAGATTACCGCAGGGTATCCGTAGAGGGTAGTGAGGTGCGGCTTGCCTCTGAGGATGCACGGCTGGAGCTGGGGGCGATTGCAAAGGGGTATATTGCCGATCGGATTAAGGATTATCTGCAGGATCAGGGAGTGGAGAGTGCAGTGATTAATCTGGGGGGAAATGTGCTTTGCATAGGGGAGAAGCCGGATGGATCTGCCTTTAAGATCGGATTACAGAAGCCTTTTCGCGACAGGAATGAAACCATCGCTGTTTTAAATATCCGGGATCAGTCGGTGGTAACTTCCGGAATCTATGAGCGGTGCTTTGAAAAGGATGGAATGTTTTACCACCATATTTTGAATCCGGAGGATGGGAAGCCCGTTTCAAATGGCTTGATTAGCGTCACCATCGTTTCGCCTCAATCGGTTGATGGAGATGGTTTAAGTACCGCCTGCTTTTCCATGGGGCTGGAGGCCGGTATGGCCCTGCTGGATACCCTGCCGGACACGTATGGCTATTTTATCACAGAGGATTATCAGGTTCACTATTCTAAGGGAGCGAAAGAGCTGCTTCAGTGATTCATGTAAAGTGGCCGGAGCTTGGGCAGCTTTTATTATTTACTTTTTAAGAATCCTATAATACAATAGTAAAAGTTCGTGAGAACCAGTGGAATCGGCAGACGGAGGAAAAATATGTTTCAAAAGATTTGGAAAAAATGTGTAAATTATGAGACGATCAGCTACCTGATCTGCGGGATCCTCACTACATTGGTAGACTGGGTCAGCTTTTGGGTGATGAATGAGCGGGGCCAGATGGATTATCGGATCTCCACTGCACTGTCATGGATGGCAGCGGTTATTTTTGCTTATGTGGTAAATAAAATCATTGTTTTCCGGAATTTTCAGTTTCGCCCCTCTTATTTATGGAAGGAATGGTGGGCCTTTTTTGCTGCCAGGGCATTTTCCGGAATTCTGGTGATGATTTTAATGATTGTGATGGTGGATACCCTCCGCTGGGGCGACTTCCGGATCCGGGACTTTCAGGCAGGACTCTACCTGGCCAAGGGTGTGGTCTCTGCGGTGAATCTGGTGGTGAACTATATATTCAGCAAGCTATGGATCTTTAAAAAGAAGGAAGAGATATAAGGAGAGCAGTGTGGACGAGCCGGATATGAAAACGATTTTTCAGGAATTAGATGATGCAGTGACGCAGCTTGAGGGCAAAACAGAAGGAAGGCACGGCTCTTCTTCTGCGCCTGACACTGCGGATGCCTTCCGGAGGAAACGGGGGAGGAAAGAATCAGGACAGGTGTCAGGAGCCTATATGGGGGCAGGTCTGGCAAGGAGGCTTGGAGGGCCCCACAGCTTGCTTCGTCCGGTGGATGGATGCATCGCCGCCTTTCTGGCACCGGTGCTGGTGATGATTATTATTTTTATCCAGAGGGGGATTTTTCCCTTTGGGGAGGAAAGCTTTCTGCGGACAGATATGTATCATCAATATGCACCATTTTTCTCAGAATTTCAGCACAAGCTGAAGGAAGGCGGAAGCCTTCTCTACAGCTGGGATGTGGGAATGGGGGTAAATTTTGCAGCACTCTATGCCTATTATCTGGCCAGTCCTTTTAACTGGCTGCTGATTCTGTGCCCCAAGGGGCTGATTATCGAGTTCATGACTTATATGATCGTGGTAAAGACTGGTCTGTGCGGTCTGACCATGAATTATTATCTGAGAAGGCATTACAAAACCCAGCAATTCGGAACTGCCTTCTTTGGGATATTGTATGCGCTTTCAGGCTATATGGCAGCCTACAGCTGGAATATCATGTGGCTGGACTGTATTTTTCTGTTCCCGAGTATTATGCTGGGGCTGGAGCGTCTGGTTCGCCGAAAGCGATGGGGGCTGTACTGTATCAGCCTGGGGCTGTCGATTTTGTCTAATTACTATATCTCCATCATGATCTGCATTTTTATGGTGATTTATTTTGGCGCGCTGCTGATCTTAGAGGGAAGGCGCCCCTGGAGCGATCTTTTGGTAAATATCGGGCAGTTTTCCCTGGCCTCTCTGCTGGCAGGAGGCCTGGCAGGCCTGGTGCTGATTCCGGAGATACTGGCACTCCAGACCACGGCATCAGGAAGCTCTACCTTCCCTAAGACATTCAGCTCGTATTTTTCTATCCTGGATATGATTGCCAGACATATCGGCAATGTAGAGGTGGAGATAGGCCTGGATCACTGGCCCAATGTATACTGCGGGGTGGCGGTGCTTATGTTCTTTCTGCTGTATTTAGGCTGCAGGAGAATCCCGGTAAAGGAAAAGGCGGTTTACTGCAGCCTTCTGCTTATTTTTTACTTAAGCTTTTCCGTTAATGTGCTGAATTTTTTATGGCATGGATTTCACTATCCCAACAGTCTTCCCTGCAGGCAATCCTTTATCTACATTTTACTGATGCTGAGCCTATGCTGCCATGGCTATCTGAATCTGCCGCGGATTCCCTGGAAGCATATTGTGCTGGCTTTTTGGGCCTCCTGCGGCTTTGTGCTTCTTGCAGAAAAGCTGGTGACAGAGGAGGACTTTCACTTTATTGTGTTTTATGTGGCCATTTTATTTTTGGCCCTCTATCTGGGGCTGCTTTACCTGTATAAGAAAAAGGTGAACCGGAATGTGCTGGCCCTTTTAGCCCTGGGGCTGGTATCTCTGGAGGCGGCCATTAATACTACCGTTACCAGCGTTACGATTACCAGCCGGACCAGCTATGTGAAGGACAATGAGGAGGTGGAGCTTCTCAAGGACTTTATCCCTAAGGATACCTTTTACCGGGTGGAAAAGATGACCAGGAAAACAAAAAATGACGGGGCCTGGATGAATTTTCCTTCGGTTTCCCTGTTTTCCTCTGTAGCCAGCGCGGATCTGTCCAAGCTATTTAAAGAGCTGGGCTGTGAAAGCTCCACCAATGCTTACAGCATTACCGGCAGCACGCCGTTCGTTAATTCACTCTTTTCGGTCCGCTATGGCTTGTACACTGGCTATGGAGACGAATTCCCCCTGCTGAGCTATATAGGAGAGTCGGGGGGGACGGTTCTCTATGAGAATGCGTACACGCTGCCAGTGGGCTTTATGGCGCCTCAGGCGCTGGAGACAGAGCTTAACCCAGAGAGCGGTATGCCGGCAGAGGTGCAGAACCGGCTGGCCGGCATCCTGGGAGGGGAGCCTGTTTTAAGAGATGCCTGGGGAGAGGTAAATGGACAGACCTTCTGCTTTACTCCAGAGTGGGATGGGGATTACTATGTTTATGTGATTAATAAAAATATTGAAGAGGTGACGGTAAACCTGCCAGATGAGAGCAAAAAATTCGACCATGTAAACCGCGGCTTTTTTCTGGAGCTAGGCTGGTGTCTGGCCGGGCAGGAGATTACCGTTACCTGCTCTGGCAATGAGATTATGGATGCCAGGGCCTACCGGTTTGAGGAAAGCGCTTTAGAGGAGCTTTACTATCAGCTGGAGCCAGGAGGCATGACCGTAACCCTGTGGGAGGACACTGCCCTGGAGGGAGTGGTCTATGCAGAGGAGCCGGGGCTTTTCTTTACCAGTATTCCTTACGATAAGGGATGGACCATTCTGGCAGATGGCCAGGAGATCAAAGGAAGAAAGGTGATGGGGGCATTTCTGGGCATAGACCTTCCCCAGGGCCAGCATCAGATCTCCCTGAGGTATCAGCCACCCGGCTTAAAGATGGGGATTTGGATCAGTATAGGAAGCCTGCTTTTATTCGGTCTTGCAGCCTGGCTGGGAAGAGGAAGAGAGTGGGATCTGGAACCAGATGAAATATGGGATGATTTGGAGGAGGAGCTGGAGAGTCCCGGGGAGCCTGCCGGCATGGGAGCGGAGAGTGACGCCAGGATGTACTGGTATGTTCCCTCCTATGAGCTGTCAGAAGGGCTGTGGAGCTCCTTAATTCCAGCTGGAGAAGAAGAGGCGCAGGATGAGAGCCAGGACCGGGAAACGGAAGCTCAGGGCCAGGAAGATGAGGATCCGTTTCAGGGAATCGACTGGCTGGATGAGGATATGGAAGAGGATCCGGAATGGGAGGAATGGCTCCGGAAAAATGAAGAAAGCCGTAATGAGCGGGAAGGAGAATAAATTATGAAGCTTTGGGGCGGACGTTTTACAAAGGAAACCAATCAGTTGGTGCATAATTTTAATGAGTCCCTGTCCTTTGATCAGAAATTTTACCGCCAGGATATCCAGGGCAGTATCGCCCATGTGAAAATGCTGGCAAGGCAGGGGATTTTAAGCAGGGAGGATGAGGAAGCGATTATTAACGGGCTTTCCGGAATCCTGGATGATATCCAGGAGGGAAGGCTTGCCATCGGCTCCGGGGCAGAGGATATCCACTCATTTGTAGAGGAGACGCTGACCCAGCGCATAGGAGAGGCGGGAAAGCGCCTTCATACAGGAAGGAGCCGCAATGATCAGGTGGCGTTAGATATGAAGCTTTATACCAGGGATCAGATCCTGGAGCTTAAGGAGCTTTTGCACCAGCTGCTCAAGGAGCTTTTAACGATTATGGAGGAGCATATCGATACCTTTATGCCGGGCTTTACACATCTGCAGAAGGCGCAGCCCATTACTCTGGCCCATCATGTGGGGGCATACTTCGAAATGTTTTCCAGGGACAAAAGCCGTCTCCATGATATCTGGGAGCGGATGAATTATTGCCCCTTAGGCTCCGGAGCTTTGGCTGGAACCACCTATAATCTGGACCGGGCTTACACGGCAGAGCTGCTAGGCTTTTATGGGCCCACACTTAATTCTATGGATTCGGTGGCGGATCGGGATTATCTTCTGGAGCTCTTAAGCGCGATGTCCATCATTGCCATGCATTTAAGCCGGTTCTGTGAGGAGATTATCATCTGGAATACCAATGAATACCGGTTTGTAGAAATTGATGATTCCTATTCTACCGGCAGCAGCATCATGCCTCAGAAGAAGAATCCAGACATAGCAGAGCTGATCCGGGGAAAAACCGGAAGGGTGTATGGCGCGATGATTTCTCTGCTGACCACTATGAAGGGGCTTCCCCTGGCCTATAATAAGGACATGCAGGAGGATAAGGAACTGACCTTTGACGCCATCGATACAGTAAAAGGCTGTATTCAGCTGTTCACAGGGATGATTTCAACCATGACCTTTCGCAAGGATGTGATGGAAAGGAGCGCCAAAAACGGATTTACCAATGCTACCGATGCGGCAGATTATCTGGTAAAGCACGGCGTGCCCTTCCGGGATGCCCATGGCATCGTGGGCCGGCTGGTGCTGTTCTGCCTGGATAAGGGGATAGCACTGGATGATATGACCTTGGAGGAGTTCCAGGCCATCAGCCCGGTATTCCAGGAGGACATCTATGAGGCGATCAGCATGAAGACCTGTGTGGAAAAACGGACAACCATTGGCGCGCCGGGTCAGGAGGCCATGAAGCAGGTGATTCAAACATATAAAAAAATGCTGGAGGAGGAAACAGGAAATGACAAGTAAATTGACAAGGCAGGAAGCCCTGGAGCTGCTGAAAAAATATAACCAGGAGCCCTTTCATATTCTTCACGGACTGACTGTAGAGGGTGTGATGCGCTGGTATGCGAAGGATCTGGGCTATGAGGAGGAGGAAGAGTACTGGGCAATCACCGGACTTCTTCATGACATTGACTTTGAAAAATGGCCGGAGGAGCACTGCAAGAAGGCCCCGGAGCTTTTGGAGGAAGCCGGGGTGGGGGCGGATATGATTCATTCCATCTGCAGCCACGGCTATGGCCTGTGCAGTGATGTATGCCCAGAGCATGAGATGGAGAAGGTGCTTTTTGCAGCTGACGAATTAGCCGGATTAATCGGCGCTGCCGCCAGGATGCGCCCCTCTAAAAGCGTGATGGACATGGAGGTTTCCAGCTTGAAAAAGAAATTTAAAGATAAGCGGTTCGCCGCCGGCTGCTCCAGGGACGTGATTCGGGAGGGCTGCCAGCGCTTAGGCTGGGAGCTGGATACCTTATTTGCCAAAACCATCGAAGCCATGCGCTCCTGCGAAGCCTCCATCAATAAAGAAATGGAAAATTAAATTGCATATAAAAATCAGATAATTGATTAAATTCCTTCAATTTCAAAAGTGGATTGGAGGAATTTTCTTTTTTTGTATACATTTAGAGGTAATAGAATCTCATTACAACAGGTATCATACAAAGTGCAGTAAAATATTATTGATTTTCATCTAAAATGACTATGGAAATCTTGGCAGGACTGGTATATTATAGTGCCCGAGGGGAAATAATAATCGAAAAGCTCGTAAGGAGGTGTAAGAACATGAAAACCTATCCGGTAAATTTACGAAAGACAGAGGATGTGTTGAATTTTGTAAAGATTGTAAATACCTTTGACGGCGATGTGGACTTGCGAAGCGGAAGCGTGATTATTGATGCAAAATCCCTGATGGGAGCGATTTGTATGACAGGGAAGAAGACGCTGGAGATGGTGGTACACTCCAGTGACTGTGACCACCTGGTTCACCAGCTGGCAGAGTATCTCTGTGCATAGATGATAAAATATAATATAAAACAGCGGCAGCGAATCCCCTCCCCCACAAGTGCTGCCGCTGTTTTTTGCTGCTTACAGGCCGGCCTGCCAGTGTTCAACCTACAGAGCCCGATGCCTGTAAATGGAGGCTGCAAAGAATCAGCAGACGGCATATGGATAGGCAGCTGGACCATTATTGAGTTCAAAAATGGAGATATGAAAAGTGAAAAGCGAAGAGTAAAAGATAAAATTAGAGATAGCTTGCTGCTTTTTTGCGATATTACAGAGATGAGGATTGCAGAAACACGGAAAGCGATGGATTTTATCCTGGTTTACAATATTGAAAAAACCCTTTTCCAAATCAGTTTCTGAAAGGAAGGGTGCAGGAATCCCAATCCCGTACAACAATAGGGAAATACTTTATGCAAAAGGGCGGGGAGGAACTTATTCGTTTTGATTTGGATCGTTTTAAAAAATTATATTTCCGGGAAGTTCATACATATTCAAAGGAAGAATTTGAACAATATATGGCTTGTAAGAAGCCAGCATCGACGAATACACAGTGCCGGATGCAACCCTAGAAATCCATGTTTTGCGAGAATTCTAGTGCCATGAAAAACAGGATGGTCAGGCAAAGCTTGCCGGATCATCCTGTTGTAATATTTGCATGGGCATTATGGATTAATGTCCTTCTATATTATCTGCAAAGGGAGCTGAGGTATTTAGATAGATCAAATAATACCCTTCCTCTGTTTCCTTTAAATAGCAATCAATCTGGTCAAAGGTATAATATTCTGCCATGATTTTTTCTACCTCCTCTATCTGCAGATCGGTTGAAAAGGTTATGGAGGACAGACAATCCACATGATTTCCGGTTCCAGAGGTATTCCCGGTTTCCGAATATATATCCACAATTTCTATATCAGGAATCTTACTTTCTAAACGAGTTTGCAAGGTATCTGTCTGCTGATCCGTAGCCCTGTGATTCACACACATTCCAAAAACTTCATACAAAATAAACGCTACAATTAGCAAAATCGGTAAAAATAAGACGATCCCCCCAATCCTTTTTAACCATTTCATGCCATCCGATTCTCCCCTAGTGAACAATACGGTATACTGGGATTAAGCCTTACCAGTGTTCTTACCAGTACTATTTCTGACCATCAGCCTCCGCCAGCTTCATAGCCCGGACCTTTAAGGGCAGCCCGAAAAGAGTAATAAATCCGCTGGCATCGTGGTGATCATAGAGCTCACCCGTGGTAAAGGAAGCCAGGGACTCGCTGTACAGGGAATAGGGTGAGGTAGTTCCGGCTTTAATAATATTACCCTTATAAAGCTTAAACTTTACCTCGCCAGTCACATACTCCTGGGTAGATTCCACAAAGGCCTGTACCGCCTCACGAAGGGGTGTGAACCACTTGCCCTCATACACGATCTGGGCCATCTTATTTCCCATATCCTTCTTCACATCCATGGTAGCACGGTCTAACACCAGCTCCTCCAGCTGCTGATGAGCCTCCATCAATATAGTTCCGCCCGGAGTTTCATAAACACCCCTGGATTTCATACCTACCACCCGGTTTTCCACAATATCCACGATACCGATGCCATGCTTGCCCCCCAGCGCATTTAGTTTGCGGATAATGTCAGAAACCTTCATCTTCTCGCCATTCACACTGACGGGAACACCTTTCTCAAAGGTCATGGTAACGTACTCGCCTTCATCCGGAGCTTCCTCTGGTGTTACCCCCAGCACTAACATGTGCTTAAAATTCGGCTCGCTGGCCGGATCCTCCAGCTCCAGGCCTTCATGACTGATATGCCATAAATTCCGGTCACGGCTGTAGCTGCTGTCTGCAGAGAAGGGGAGATCGATTCCCTTTTCCTTACAGTAGGCCATCTCATCCTCACGGGACTGGAAGGTCCAGATATCAGTCATCCTCCATGGAGCTATAATCTTAAGATCCGGCGCTAAGGCCTTGATCCCCAGCTCAAAACGGATCTGGTCGTTCCCCTTACCAGTAGCGCCATGACAGATGGCCGAAGCCCCTTCCTTCCTGGCAACCTCCACCAGCCTCTTAGCAATGGCCGGACGGGCCATGGAGGTTCCTAATAAATACTTGTTCTCATAAACTGCATTCGCCTTCACACAAGGCATAATATAATTATCACAGAAATCGTCTGTCAAATCCTCAATATACAATTTGGAAGCGCCAGACAATTTTGCCCGCTCCTCCAAGCCATCCAGTTCATTTCCCTGACCGCAGTCGATGCAGCAGCAGATTACCTCATAATCAAAATGCTCCTTTAACCAGGGAATAATCGCGGTAGTATCCAAACCACCGGAATATGCTAAAATTACTTTCTCCTTCATCTTAATTTCCTCCTGAAAATACATCTGTATCGCGTCTGTCTCAATGGACTTTCATAAATATACAACAGAACGGGAAAAAATGCAAGAGGGAATATGGTTTTAATAATATTTTAGTTATAATTATACAAAAATAAAAAAATCACGGGAGATATTGCATATTATTCATTTTGAGTGTATAATTATAAAACCTCGGGAAGATGAGGGAAAAATGTGCTTTTCATTTTAGAAAAAGGGACTATAATTAGGAATGAGTATTGCTATTTAAGTGAGTCGCAGATAGCCTGGGGATCTCTGGCTAAGTATTTTGCAGCCCGTTAGGAGCCATAGGCCGTGATAAAAGGTGCAGGCGCATATTCGCCAGGATGCTACGCCCGCGTCAGGCCGGGGCCCAACGTCACCGCGCTCTCGCTCCGCCGAAAGCGTAGCGGACGCATAAGGTCCGTGGAAGACCGGACCTAAGCGCCGACGGTTTCGGAGGGGTTCCTT
>CATOJE010000096.1 GCA_951800145.1 uncultured Lachnospiraceae bacterium
GCTGCGTTCCCACGATAGCGCGAGCGGTCCCCGTCAGGAGTCTGGCGGCGGGATTCTACGGATGGGCAGGCAGACCAAGTCAGCGACCGTATCTTAAGAGCGCAAGCCCGCCCACGACTACACGGCTGCTGGGGCGCGTGGCTTCTCGGCGAATATGTGCCCGCACCCATACCCCGAAAGCTTGGTTTCCCTAACGGGTAGCGACGTATACTCGGCTGGCGCTTCCTAACGGGTAACGACACCCTCTTGGCCAGCGAATCCTACCGGGCTGCGACACCCACTCAGCCAGCGATTCCTCAGACTTTCGCGTTCACAGAGACTAAAGTAAATAGCAATTTCACTTTTTATACAAACATAGAAAAACTATCCCAAAAACTAAGTTAATGACATTGGTTCCCGGCCCTGCTGTGCCCGGCGGCTATCAGCTCTGCTCCCCCCGGATATCCTCCGTGGGCGGATCCACCGGGTAATTCCCTGTAAAGCAGGCGGTGCAGACCGGAAGCCCCTCCGCCATCTGAGGCAGCCGCTTCTCATCTAAAAAAGCCAGGGAATCCGCGCCGATCCTCTGGCGGATCTCCTCCACCGTCCTCCCGTGGGCGATGAGCTGATCCTCTGAGGGAATGTCCGTCCCAAAATAGCAGGGATGGAGGAAGGGCGGGGCGCTGATCCGGACATGAACCTCCCTGGCCCCCGCCTCCCGGAGCATGGAAACAATCCGGGCGCTGGTGGTTCCCCGGACGATGGAGTCGTCAATCATGATTACCCTTTTTCCGGCCACCGCCTCCTTTAACACATTCAGCTTAATCCGCACCGATGATTCCCGGCTTTTCTGCTTTGGCTTAATAAAGGTTCTTCCCACATAGGAATTTTTTACAAATGCAGTCCCGTAAGGAATATTGGATTCCATGGAATAGCCTAATGCCGCGCCATTGCCCGACTCCGGCACCCCTACCACCAGGTCCGCCTCCACCGGGGAGTCCTTGGCCAGGCACCGCCCGGCAAACAGCCTGGAGTGATACACACTGACCCCGTCAAAAAAGCTGTCCGGCCTGGCAAAATAAATATACTCAAACACACATCTGGCCTGCCTTCCAGCATCCGCAAAGCACATGGAGCGGTCCGAACGGATCCCCTCCGTAGTAATGGCCACGATCTCCCCCGGCTCCACATCCCGCACAAACTCCGCACCGATGGTATCCAGGGCGCAGGTCTCAGAGGCCAGGATATAGGCCTGATCCCGCCTTCCGATGCAAAGAGGCTTAAAGCCAAAGGGATCCCTGGCCCCAATCAGCTTCCTGGGACTCATGATTACCAGAGAATAGGCGCCTTTCAGCTTCTTCATGGCATTGGCCACCGCCTCCTCCACGCTTTTAGTATGCACCCGCTCCCTGGCAATGTGGTAGGCGATCACCTCTGAATCAATGGTGGTCTGGAAAATAGCGCCGGAATATTCCAGCTCATGGCGGAGCTGGGGCGCATTCACCAGGTTCCCATTATGGGCCATGGCCAGGGTTCCCTTAATATAATTTAACACCAGAGGCTGGGCATTCTCCCTGGTAGAGCTGCCTGTGGTGGAGTAGCGCACATGGCCCACCCCGATATTTCCCTTCAGCCCTTCCAGCTCCCGGGGGGTAAATACCTCATTGCACAGGCCCATCCCCTTGTGGACATTTACCCTGCCCTTAGGCCCTCTGGTATCGCTTACGGCGATGCCGCAGCTCTCCTGGCCCCTGTGCTGGAGGGCAAATAACCCGTAATAAATGGTGGAGGCCACATCCTGCCCCTCCAGATCGTACATGCCGAAGACGCCGCATTCCTCGTGAACCGTATCGCCATCCGTCTCCTGCCTTTCAAAATCCATGTCAAACATCTCTTACGCCTTTCTATCATTTAAAGTGAATAACCCGGCAGCCCACAGCTGTCCATCCTTGGACAGGTCTGCAAGCTGCCGGGTTAAGGTTTATTTCTCAATCCCTAAGCGCTTAAATACTTCCTGATAAGCATCCTCCACATTCCCCAGGTCGCGGCGGAAGCGGTCCTTATCCAGCTTTTCATGGGTATCCATATCCCACAGGCGGCAGGTGTCGGGAGAAACCTCATCCGCCAGGATAATCTGCCCATGATAACGGCCGAACTCAATCTTAAAGTCAATCAGCTCAATCTTTAAGGAGGCAAAATACTCCTGCATCACCTCATTCACCTGGAAGGCATACTTGGTGATGGCCTCGATCTCCTCCTCGGTAGCCAGCCCTAAGGCCAGGGCATAATACTTATTAATAAAGGGATCCCCTAAATCATCGTTCTTATAGCTGAACTCTAAGGTGGGGCAGCGGAATTTTACCCCCTCCTCCATGCCCATTTTCTTGGCAAAGCTTCCGGCGGAGAAATTACGGATAATCACCTCCAGGGGAACGATCTCCACCTTTTTCACCGCGGTCTCCCGGTCATTTAACTCCTCAACCAGGTGGGTGGGAACCCCCTTCTCCTCCAGCTTTCTGAAAATATAATTGGTCATACGGTTATTGATGGCGCCCTTTCCCACGATAGTTCCCTTTTTCAAGCCATTAAATGCCGTGGCATCGTCCTTGTAGGAAACAATTAATACATCCGGGTCCTCTGTGGTAAAAACCTTTTTCGCCTTTCCTTCGTACAGCAGCTCCTTCTTCTCCATGGTCCTTATCCTTTCCTTTAAAGTTTTACAAATATGTAAGGTCATATAAAAAGAACACGATTCCAGGGAAATTATAATATAAAGGGTTGCCAATTACAATATCTTTTTCCCGCTGCCCTTTATTTTTTACATTTCAAGCACTTTTCCCGCTATTTTTTCCGTTTTCTCTCTTCTTTTTCCTGAAAAATCAGGATTTCCCCATCCTGAATCCGGAACCGGAGGCCAAAAAACTCCCGCTCCCAGCCCTCTTCCTCTGCTGTGCCGATGGAAACCTCCTCCACTCTGCTGACGCTGCCTCTGCCTGTCTGCAGCAAAAGAAAGGTGCTGAGCCCGAGAACCGCCAGAAAACCAGCCATCCAGAGCAATGACGCCAGGAGGCCTTTTCCGCTCCCTGCCGGATTCCCCAAGGGCCTGTTCCTTCCTCCCCACATCTTCCCCGGCCCCCTCTGCCGGAGCGCGGCCAGAAACCACCGCCTCTTTCCCTGCCCCGCCCTGCGCTGCCAGCGCCTCCGCCGCCGCTCCAGGCGGGAATCCAGACAAAGGCTTTGGGCCCTCAGGGGATGAGCGGTTTTTCCAAATGTGCTGATGGTTCTTGTCAATTTCTTTTGTCCTCCCATAATGCAGTGAATGATGCTTCATTGCCAAAAGCAATGGCAAACATCGGTTACTTTTCTGACTTCTCCGCAAGCCTTTGGTATATCTTCATCAGCTCCGCCACACATTTGCTCTCGGTCATGTCCCTGACGGAAAACCCATATGCCTGCATGACAGCCCGGTCATTCTCCTGGTGGGCTTTCCGCAGCTTGGGCGGCATAGTCAACTCGTCATAGAGGTCGGCAAGACTGCTGTCCGGGTACAGGGCGCGGGCATCCAGAATAGCCTGGGCAGTCTGCTCGATTTTGGCCTTTTGCGCGTCCGTAGGCGTGGGCCAGGGGAAATTGTTGTAGACAATCGTGTTTGAATAACTGTAGTCGCTTTTCAAACGCCCACATACCGCTCTCATCCAAGCCATATGGACGTTTGACATTAAAATGCCAAACGAATAATGAGACGCGCCCTGCATCATAAATAGTTTATTGCCAGGAATTATTTTAGCTGAAAGGTAATCCATTGGAATGTAACGACGATTTTCTGAAGAAACTTTTGGAATAGCAACATAATCTGTCGCACACTCCCGCACTTCATCAAAGAGCATCGGCGTTTCCGATTTCCTTCTTGTTGCCTCCTTTGGGCTGGCTAAACGATACTTCCGAACTTCCTCAATACGCTGTTTCACAGCCCGGCATTGATTGATTACAGCAGGATTGGCTCCCACCATCCAAAGGCAATATCGGGGCCTGCGCATAATAAAATCTTTCCCCATCATATGTGGGTCTGCGCACTTGCTGCGCTGACCGTATGATAACTTGGGCTGGCGGGCAAAAATCCCATCGCCGTAGGCGATTTTCATGGATTTTTGCCAGTTGCTGTGAACAGTAACCTTTCCCGCGGTCCTCGCTGGCTTAGCCGATCAGCACTTTCTTTCCTTCAAAAGCAAAGCCATATTTCCGGATTTTGTCTATCGGAATCCCTTTCTCTTCCAATGCATAGGTGTAACGCTTTTCCTCAATCTGCTTCAAGGCTGCAGTCACGGTGTCCTCCAAGCTGTGCTCCTCCTCTGGATCATGTACCTTGAACTCAAGGACGAAAGCATCATCAGCCTTGTCCCTTGGCTCCAGCATGACATCATACCGCCCGAATCCACTTTCTCTGTTGGATGTGATGCTGTACCTGTCTGCCAGGTCAACCATCAGCCCCAGCACGAAGCCATGGTAGAACCTCTCAGGCTCCGAAGCCTCAGAAGGCCTGTTCCCCGAGTCAAAGCAGCTGAAAGTGGCAAGGGCCGTCCTGTTCATATAGATGTTCATCGCCTTTTTGTCGCCCAGCAGCAAGGCCTTAACAAAGGCATTATAGTCCGGGGTGTATTCAGCCAACCAGCCGTCAATCATACGTTCGAACATCATTCGCACTTCCCAGTTTGTCAGCCGCAGCTCATAATCCGCTTTTCCGCGTTCATCATACGCAATCTGCTCCACTTTCAGATAGCCGCTGGCCAACAGCAAGCTCCAGATGGCCTTTATGTTATGGTCAAGCTGATTAAATATGATCTGTTCATCAATTGTCGTATGGAAAGATTTTCCCTGCAGTAAATCCTCCATGATGATTTTTAAATCCGGTATACCCTCTTGAATCAGCTTTCCGACCATGCTGTTAGAGCTGGTGTTCGCCCAGTAAGGCTCGAACTGCCGCCTGTCCAGGTAATTGATGATAGACCAGGGATTGTATATGTTCCGTGCACCTCCAAATGTAAAGCCATCGTACCATGCTCGTACTTTTTCTTTTTCGTCTAGTCCGAATTCATCCATGGAGGCAAATACTTCCTCTTCTGTGAAGCCAAAGCAGTCCCCATATTCCTCCGAGGTCACCGTTATCACCTTTAAGTTATTCAAATCCGAAAACATGGACTCTCTGCTCACTCTGGTAATCCCTGTCATGATGGCCCGTTCCATATATGGATTTGTTTTAAAGGTGGCATTGAACAGGCTTCTGGTAAAGGCAACCATCTCCTTCCAAAATCCGTTCACATAAGCTTCCTGCATGGGCGTATCATATTCATCTAACAGGATGACCACCTTTTTTCCATAGTAACGGGACAGATAGCAGGACAGCATCTTCAGGGAGAAAGACACCGCGCTATCCTCCATATCTGCCGATATCTCCCTGAAGTCCCTCTTCTCGCTTTCGCTCAGCAGGCCATCCTCCAGCAGGAAACTGAATCTGTCATAAAGCGCCTTGATTACACGGCATATCGCTTTCCTTGCCTGCTCAAAAGATGTCTCCTTGATGTCCGCAAAGCTGAGCATAATCACCGGATATGTCCCCTGTAGCTTACGGAACCTCTCCTCTCTCCAGACATCCAGCCCTGCAAACAAATCTCCTCTGCCTGCATATTCCACAGAAAGGAACTTCTCGACCATGCTCATGGTCAGCGTCTTCCCGAAACGCCTGGGACGGGTAATCAATGTCACACTGTCTCCCCTTTCCCACCATTCCTTTATGAAGCACGATTTATCGATGTAAAAATAGTTTTCCCTTCTAATCGTCTCAAAATCCTGACATCCGATGCCCACTGTCCTTGGCATGTCTGCCCCCCTTTCTGGCTATTCCCTGTCTTTCCTGCAATCAATCCATCTGCTCTTAGTATAGCTGATTGCGATTGGCATTACAATAACAATCGCCATTCCTATACAAAAATCACCCATTTTATAATCATTAAAATGAGTGATTTTTTGCTTCCCTATTTCGCATACCGAACACCTGCTTCTTCTCCATTAACGTAAAGCTTTCGCACAAATAATTCATTATCACGGTTCAATCTCTCGTATAATGGAGTGATTTTGGTTTTTGTCATAGCATCTGCCTCCTTCCAAAATATGCCCTAAATGTGTTCTTCACTAGCCATGAGAAAATCTCGTGATTAGGAAGTCATTTAGAGCATATTTTGCATGTAGGGCAGGGACTGCCCGAATTAACGCCTGTGGAGATAGTAGGTACTTTGTCATTTTCAGACTCAGTTATCCGGATGGATATTCGAGCGCAGCGGTTTTTTCATATCCTTTTTTATGCTCCTTAATTCCTGCAGGAACTCCTGCAGATACCCGGTATACACCTGTCTGGGTAGTATCTGGTGCCTTCTGCAGATTTGGGCTGCGATTCCGATTACCTCCCCCATCATCCCGCCGGTTCTCATCACCCGGGCCGTGCCAAGGGCGTCATGGGATACGCTGATGTCCCGTCCGGCCATAAACAGATTCTCTACATTCCTGGAATACAGACACCGGTAGGGAATCCAGTAGGGACGGTCAAAGGGCTCGTGATAATCCTTGGTCAGAAAGCCGTCCCCCTCCCGGAAGGCTTCATAGAAACGTTTATCCGGATAATGCACGTCAAAATTCCAGGTGGAGGGAACGCAGCCGTCCTCATAATCCACGCCCTTGGAAACCTCGCATTTTGTCAGCACCACATCCCCGAAGAGCCTTCTGGACTCCCGCTTTCCCCCGATATAAGCGGCAAAGCCGATTCTGTGGTTGGGATAACTCCCGTCCTCATGCTTCAGCGCGTCCCAGGCGCCGTACATGGCCCGGAAATTCGTATCTCTGGCATACTCCGCTTTTTCTATGGGATCCAGCTCATTCCCGCTTTCCCAGAACCAGCAGCCTAGGGATGCTTCCCCCTCGTTCCCGTAAACATCCTTCACGCCCCTGCGTCCCGGGATATCCACGCCTTTTAAATCAATGGCCCACGGGCACTCCGGAAATTCTGTGGGAGCCCCCGTATCCTCCACATACCACATGTTCGTCATGCCCTGATGGCCATTTGTGGTGACCTCGTAGTCCGCCCCGCTCAGATACCCCAGCGTCCCGTCCCCGGTAGCGTCCACAAACAGAGCCCCGAATATCCGGCAGTATTGATTCTGCTTCACATCATACAGCTCCACCCCGTCAATCCGGCCATCCTTCCCGATCACATCCGTCAGCACATGGCCCATATAAAGGGTTATCTTCTCTTCCTCCCTTAAAAGCTGCTCCTTCCTGTCATCCTCATAAATCTCGCCGGTGTTAGTATTCCCATAGTGGCCGGTCCGCTCCTGCTCCAGCTCATTGACCAGATTCCCGATGCCGGGATACGGGTCAAAATTCGTCTCACCGCCCAGCCACACCCGCACCTCAGAGCTGTTATTTCCTCCAAGGACCGGGCGATCCTGCACCAGGGCAGTCCTTAAGCCGCGGCGGGCGGCGGAGAGAGCCGCGCACATCCCCGAAATTCCCCCTCCGCACACCACAAGCTCATATGGTTCCTTTTCCTCCCTGTCTTCTCTCCCTGACATTTCCCGGTAAAATCTGCGCACATTCTCAGCGCCGGCAGGAAGCCGGTCTCCCTTTTCCCTGGAAAAATAAATCAGCCCGCACCTTCCTTCAAATCCGGTCAGGTCATGGAGCGCCACAGTGGTCTCTTTCTCCCGGATAAAAACCGTGCCTCCCTCCTGCCATCCCCAGCTCGTCCCCTCTGTGCCAAACACAGCCGGCAGCGTCTCCTCCCCCACCTTGATTTGAAAACGCCCCGGCTTCTGATCCTTTGGCAGCTCCGGCTTCCAGGGGCCGGTCCAGTCGTAGGTGTACACGCTGATATAGTAAAGGCCGGTCTCCGAAAATTCCACCTGGGCCACCGCATCCAAAACCGGGGTTCCAATGCCGTGGGCCAGAAGATACGGGACGCCCATCTGATGCATAAATTGGGTATCCAATCTCCATCCCCCGTAATCTTTAAAATCTCCCATTCCGATCAATAAAGAGGGTTTCCCTGTCATGTTTCTCTCATTCCTCCTGTAAGATTCTCTATATCATCCCTTCACTGCTCCGCTTACCAGACCCTTTACCAGGAATTTCTGGCCAAATAAGAATACCAGGAATGCCGGAATCAGGGCCGACGCTGCCGCTGCCATGACCAGATTGTATTCGGTCACGCTTTCCTCGATAAAGTTGGTCAGGGCAATGGGGATGGTGTAAAGCCTCCAGTCGCTTAAAAATACCAGCGGCTCCAGATAGCTGTTCCAGTTCCATAAAAATACGACCATGGCCAGAGACGCCATGCTGGGCTTTGCTATGGGCACCATAATCCGCGCCCAGATCATATACTCATTGGCTCCGTCCACTCTGGCCGACTCCCTCAGCTCGTCTGGTATCTGCATAAAATACTGGCGCATCAGGAATGTTCCCGTAATTGTAATCAGGCCCGGAAGAATCAAGGTCAGATGGGTGCCGGTCAGACCCATTTTGTTAAACATAACAAATTTGGGAATCAGGGTAATCTGGCTTGGAATCATCATCGTCGCCAGATACAGGAGAAACAGCACATTACTTCCCCTGAATTTAATCTTTGCGAATGCATAGCCGGCCAGGGTGCTGGTAAGCACAGAGCCAGCCAGATTAATGACCGCGATTTTAATCGAGTTATAATAGGCCAGTGCGAAATGATAATCCCTGGCGGCGATTCCGCCGATATTCCAGACCTTCTTGTAATTATCCGGGTAAAAATAATCGGGAATCCACTCAATGGGCAGCTTCATTACATCCAGCGGCAGCTTCATGGAAGCGGACAGCATCCAGAGAAATGGCGTCACCATAGAGATGGCCGCCGCTCCTATAAGAATCGTAAACAGAATCCGGGGAATGAGCTTTTGAATGACCTCTTTTCTGCAGTTTTTCATGATTTTCATAATCCCGCCCCCATTCCTAATAGCTCACCCATTTTTTCTGCCCTCTCCACTGGATTATGGTGATGACAAACAGGATGATAAATAAAATCCAGGCCATAGATGACGCATAGCCCATCTTATAGAAAGTAAACGCCGAGGTGTAAATGTAGTACACCAGCACATTGGTGGATGTTCCCGGACCCCCTCTTGTCATAATCTGAATCGGTGCGAACACCTGAAACGAGGTGACAAAGGTGGTAATAATCAGGAAAAATGTAGTCGGCGACAAAAAGGGCACCGTCAGCTTAAAAAACTTCGTGATTTCATTAGCGCCGTCTATGTCCGCGGCCTCATACACATCCCTTGGAAGCCCCTGAATCGCCGAGGTGTAAATCATGTTTGCATAGCCCACCCCCGACCAAATGGTCATGAGAATAATTGCTGCCAGTGCCCATTTCGGGTCCCCCAGCCACTGAGGCGGGTTTTCCACCCCGAAGGCCTGCACCAGCTGGGTGACGGGGCCCCACGGGGAATACATCATCACCCAGACGATAGCTACCGCCACCACATTAGAGATATAGGGCATAAAAAAAGCCAGACGGATGGGCAATTTTGCAAAGCAATACTTGTCAATGATTACCGCCAGCACCAATGCGAAAAATACGGTAAGCGGCACCACGGTAACCGCAAAAATAAGCGTATTAATCAGAGAACTGGTAAACCACTCATCACTCCACATGCGGATGAAATTCTCAACTCCTACAACGTTCCAGTTACCAAAGCCCTGGGTATAATCCCAGTCTGTAAAACTGATAATCAGGGAAAAGAGCATGGGGAACAGGGTAAACAGCAGCACGCCCAGAATGTTCGGGAGAATAAAGGAATATCCCACCAAATCTGTTTTCATCTGCTTTGACAGCTTCCATTTCATTTCTCATACGCCCCCTTTCTTGTTTTCTGCGGACAGACAGAGCCGGGCGGCCGGCTCTTGTCTGTCGGCTTTAGCCTGCCGGCTTTTGTCTGTCGGCTTTGGCCCGCCCGCTCTTGTCTGCCGGCTTTGGCCTGCCTGCTCTTGTTTCAACCTACTGCTTTAAGATCTCATCTGCCCGCTCCTTGGCAGCTGCCATTCCTTCCTCCACGGTCTGCTGTCCGATGAAAATCTTTTCCAGCTCCTCCACAGCCACCTTCTTAACCTCCGCCGCGTGGTTGGTGATGGAGGGCACCGCATAGTTATCCGCCGGCGCGATGAGAACAGCCATGGTGCTTTCCGAATCCATGTGATCCTCCGCGCCGCTTAAGAAGGCCTTGGTAACCTCCTCTGCGTCATAAGTATTAGATGCCGGAACACGTCCGCCCTCTACCACGGGAAGCATGCCCTCGGTGGCATACCATTTTGCAAACTCCCATGCCTCCTCAACATGCTCGGACTTGGGGTTAATGCACAGGTGATCGCCATAGCCGCCCTGAGTGTAATTTCTCTTCCCTTCCTCCACCACCGGATAAGGTGCGAACGCCGTGGTGAAATCATGGGGATAGGTAGCGGTATCCTTAATGCTTCTTACAATCCAGGGGCCCACGGTCATAGCCGACTTGCCGGTTAAGAACATGCCCTCCTGGGACAGCTTCTGGGTCATAGAATCGGTGTGGGTGGGGGAGGTCATGTCCACGTTCATCATATTATTCAAAAGCTCCACCGTCTTTAGCACAACCGGATCCTGAAAGCTGCTCTCTGTCTCGCTCAGATACATGGGATCGCCTCCATTGGTCTGGGCTACCAGATACTGGAACAGGTAGGTCAAATCCTGCTGGGAATTCCAGAACATTCCGTAAACCTTATCCTGGCCTTCTCCATGGGTCAGGGTCTTCGCAATCTCCCGGAACTCCTCGAAGGTCCACTCGGTGGGAACCGGGATTCCGGCCGCGTCAAACATATCCTTATTGATTACGATGCCGTATTTATCCAGTTTTGTGGGAATGGAATAGGGCTTTCCGTCTACATAATATGCCTCTGCCATGGAACCAAAATAATTTGTCAGCTCAAATCCGTCCCGCTCCATCAGCTGGGACAGATCCAGGGCCATGTTGCCGCTGGCCCGCTTTACCAGCACATCCGTGGTATACGTCATGTACAGGTCCACGCCGGTTCCGGACAGCAGGTTTGTCTCCAGCTTCAGGTTTCCGGTGTCATCATTTACGAACCGCTCATACTCCACCTGAATCCCCTTGTCCTTATACAGCTCATTAAAATTATCACAGACCTTCTGAGGGCCTGCCTCCGCCGGTACGCCGCCCCACATTCTCAGGGTCACCGCCTCCTTGGGAGCGTCCTGGGAAACCGCCTGGGATTCTCCCCCCGGGCTTTGTGTTCCTGCACCCGCTGTGGCCGACGTCTCCGTCCCCCCGGGAGCCTTAGAGCATCCGCTTAAGGCGGACATGGCCATAACCGACGCTAACATCACTGCTGCTGCTTTTTTCCTATGCTTCATAAGCTTCTCCTCCTTATTTTTCATGAGCTATCGATTTACTTTGTGCCCCTACTATAACAAAGACAGCAGACAAAGGCCATGCCTCTGTCTGCTGTCTTTCTTTCAATTTCTGCGTTTTTCAATCCAGGGTCAATATCCGTCTTTCAAATCCTGCGATTCATCTTTCAAATTCTGTAACAGTTCAGACGGGTCATCTTCTTGCCCGTCTGCGCCGGACAAGAAGATGCGGATGTCCATCCGATGTGGAATTCGAGATGAATTTTGGCTTACAAGCAAGCTTGACGCCCAAGATTCATCTCAAATCCCCCGCCGTCTGAACCGTTTCCAAATTCTGCGTTTTCCGGTCCTCCAGCATTTTTCGGAACTCGCTGGGAGATTTCCCTGTGCGCTTTTTGTACTGCGCGCTGAAATAGTTGGGATTTTCGATTCCCACCTTCTCCGCAATCTCGCTGATCATCAGATCCGTATTTTCCAGCAGCACCGTGGCCTTCTGAATCCGGCAGGCATTTATATACTCCATATAGCTGACCCCCTCCTCACTTTTAAAAATATGGGAGAAGTGGCTTTCGCTCATATTGGAGAGGGCCGCTGCCTTTGAGACCGTAAGCTCCTGCGCCAGGTTCATTTCCGCATACTGCTTTACCTGCCTGAGCAGCTGGCCATGCTTTCCCAGCTCCGGCTCCCCATGCTGAAATACCTCCCTGCAGGCCCGGATAAGCTCCAGCTCCGACCGCTTCAGCTCCTGGAAAAAATCATACTCCTCCGCCAAAGTATCCAGCTCTACCCCCCGGCTGTCGCAGATTTCCGCGGTCTGAAGCTCATGCCGTTCCAGATAAAGGATCATCAGGCTGTGGAGACGGCTCAGCTTCCTTCTCACCTCTCTGGGATGGTATTCCATCCGCTCCATGTGTTCCAGCAGCTCCCTCACATAGGCCTCCGCCTGGAGAAAGTCCAGCCGCTCCAGCAAATTTCCAAAAACCACCGTCCGCAGGGAATCCGGCAGCTCCATCTTCCTCCACTCTTTTTCCTGATACCAGCTTATTTTTCCGGACACGCTGTAAAAACGCCCCTCCAGCGTCAGGCAATTCTCCATCCAGCCCTTTTTCAGCCAGCTAAATCCCCGCCCGGTTGTGCTGACGGCTCCGCTGATTCCCAGCCCGTAATACTGCCTTGACGACTGAACCAGCAGGTCAAAGGCTTTTTCCACCGCCTTCCTTGCCCTGGTCTGATCCTCCACCAGAATCAGGAAACGGCTGTCCGATTCATGGAAAATTTCCGCCTTCAGATCCTTCTTAAATATTTCCTCCATCATATTGGTCATGGCAAACACCAGCAGATCCTTTTCCAGAAAATCTCCCTGCCTCCGTATCACCCGGTAATTATCAATCCGGATGGAGATGACAAAATAGACCTTTGACATATCCACTTCCAGAGAAAGTCGTTTCAGCCGTTCCCAAATATTTGATAATAACACCGGCTCCTCGCTGAGGGCCTGGCGGATTAAGCTGTCTTTGATGGCCCTTCGGTTTTCAGCTGAATGATGGCCGCGACTGTTTTTTTCTTCCTTGTCCGGCAGCCTGCTGGACACCTCATCCAGAATCTTCAGAAGCTCATCCGCCTTGACTGTCAGCTTAAAGATGTAGTCTGAGGCCCCCTCCTTCATAGCCCGGCGCACATTTTCAAAATCATTGTAATTGCTTAAAACGATAAACCGGATATCCGGGTAGGCCCTGCGGCATCGTTCCATCAGCTCAAAGCCATCTCCCGGACTCATTTTCAAATCCGTCAGCACGATGTGAGGCTGAGATTCCTTTATCTTTTCCCAGGCCTCTTCCCCGTTCTGAGCATCCCCCACCACCTGGTAGCCATAATTTTCCCACACCACCAGGGACTTAATCCCGATGCGCACCAAGGTTTCATCATCCACAATCATAATCTTTTTCAACTTCGGCTCCCCCTTTTCGCACAGGCAGGCGATAGGTGACACAGGTTCCGCCTGTCTTCATACCCTCGATTGTCAGTCCATAGGACTCTCCGTAAGTCATCCGGATGCAGGCATCTACATTCTTTAAGCCAATACCTGTCATTTTCCCCCCGCTTCTGGCTGAGCTGAAATTCTCCACCGCTTCTTTCGTAATCCCGATTCCGTCATCCTCAACAAAAAGCAGCAGGCAATCCTCTTCCGTGTATCCGTACACCAGAATATTCAGCTCCTTCTTCGCCTTGTCCATACCATGGATAATAGAGTTTTCCACAATGGGCTGAAGAATAAACTTCATAACCTTCAAATCCTCCATCTCCTCCATGATGTCTATCTTCAGCACACACTGGTCCTGATAGCGCAGATTATGGATGTAGATAAAGCTCCGGATATTTTCCAGCTCCTCCTTCAAGGTTGCTTCCTCGTCGCGGTAGCTTAAGCTGTATTTTAATACGCTGGCCAGCGCGTCAATGCTGTCCACAATATTATCTGCACCGCGAATCATGGCCATCCAGCGGATGGAGGTGAGGGTATTAAACAGAAAATGGGGATTCAGCTGCGCTCTCAGGGATTCATAGCGGTACTGCTCCTTCTCCCGGCTCTCCTGATTAAGCTTTGCAAACAGATTTCGGATATTGTCAGACATACGGACAAATGCCCGGTTCAGATGTCCAATCTCATCCCTTCTCGCCGTATCGATGCCGGTAATCTCCTGCTCCAGGGTATATTCCTTCATTTTTTCTGTCAAAAGGCCCATGGGCCTGACCAGCATTTTTACCGAGACATAGGCCAGAACCACAACCAGAATCACCGCCGCAAGAATCACCGCCTTCATCCGGTCTGTCAATGTTTTGATATCATTGAGCACCTCCTTGTAGTTGGTGAAAATAAATACCTTCATGGGTTCATCATCAAAAAGCCATGGCTCCGGGATGGTGTAATAGCTAATCAGATACTCCTCTCCCCCCAGCTTCTGCTTCCGGCTGCCAAAGGCCTCTTGCTCCACCTGTCTGTAAACCTCCTTCAGCTGCTCTCTGCTAATCCGGTTCTGCTGACTGGTGGAAAACAGCATTTCTCCCTCCCGGATGCATACAAAGGCTTCATCCTCAAGGCCAATATAAGCCTTCAACAAACTGGAAAAGCTGGACTGCTCGATGCTGAGAATCAGCATGCCAACCGGCTCCCCCACGGTTCCCTGCTCTAACACCGCTCTGGCCAGTGAGACGTAATTCTTTCCTTGTCCGCCGGTCCCGCTGGTATACACCGGGCTGAACATGGACCAGGACATATACCCTTTGGCCTCCCGTGCCTCCTTTACCCATTCCATCTCCAAAAGATAGGCATAATCCTGGTAGTTCAGGCTCCAGTTTGAATACACCCGTCCAAAGGGATCAAAGATAAGGATTCTTGCCGAGTCCGCCAGATTATCTGTGGAGGTGACAATCCGCTTATCCATAATCTGGTCAAAATACCGGACATTCTCAAATTCTGTATAAGACGCATCCTGCATCCGCTTCAAAAGCTCCTCGTCCAAAACAAAGGTATTAGAAAGCATCGCCATATTCTGAAGCATATTGACAATCTCCCGCTCGCTTCGGGACAAATTCTGAAGAATCCGATCGCTGATCTTGCTCTGAAGCACCGATTCCATGGATTTTTCCACATAAATGCTGGCAGCCGACAGAGGAAGCACCACACAGATGACGATTAAAAGAAACATCTTTATGAAAAAGCTGGATAATCTGTTTATAAGTTTGTCTGTAAATCGCGTTTTTATCCCCCTCACCCCTCCCTTGTACCGTTATCTTGTATAGTATGCCATATTTCCCATTGAATTTCCAGAAGTTTATCGCAGTATCACTTGCTTGGAGATATTCTGTGAACCAATGTTATTGACTTATTTGGAGGACGGTTTTTCTATGTTTGTATAATAAATGAAATTGCTATTTACTTTAGTCTCTGGGATCGCGAAAGTCTGAGGAATCGCTAGCCAAGTGCGTGTCGCAATCCGATAGGATTCGTCAGCCGAGTGTGTGTCGTTACCCGTTAGGGAAGCCAAGTTTTCGGGGTATGGGTGCAGGCGCATATTCGCCAGGAAGCTACGCGCCCCAGCAGGCAGGTCCCAACGTCACCGCGCTCTCGCTCCGCCGAAAGCGTAACGGTGCGTAAGGTCCGTGAGAGACCGTACCTAAGCAC
>CATOJE010000097.1 GCA_951800145.1 uncultured Lachnospiraceae bacterium
ACCGCTACGCTTTCGGCGGAGCGAGAGCGCGGTGACGTTGGGACCCGGCCTGATGCGGGCGTAGCCTCCTGGCGAATATGCGCCTGCACCTTCCCCCGCCTCTTGTGACTCCTAACGGGCTGCAAAACACTTGGCTAGAGATTCCCAGAAGGTTTGGCAGTACACTTGGCTAGAGATTCCTAAAAGGTTTGGTAGTACACTTAGCTAGAGATCTCCTAAGCATCCGCGACTCACCTAAATAGCAAATTTTTTCGTTCTTGACGTCTCCCAACTTTGCTGATATGATTACTGATATGAACAACCCGAACGCAAATCCAGCAGTAAATAAATCAGGAAACGAAAGAATTGGGGGATGGAAATGAACAAAGGATTGGAACAGAGAGTGTACGATAACTACGTTGCGATTTTAAAGGATGAGCTGGTTCCGGCTCTGGGGTGTACGGAGCCGATTGCCATTGCCTATGCTGCGGCGAAGGCCAGAGAGGTTCTGGGGGAGATGCCGGAGTCCATTGAGATGTGCTGCAGCGGGAACATTATTAAGAATGTAAAGGGCGTGGCTGTCCCCAATGCAGGCGGCTTAAAGGGGATCGATGTGGCTGCCATCTTAGGGGTGGTGGGAGGAAATGCAGGGAAGGAACTGGAGGTTTTAGAGTCGGTTACAGAGGCGCAGATTCAAAGGACCAGGGAGCTGCTTGCGTCAGGGTTTTGCCGGTGTACGCTTCAGGAAGGGGTGGAGAATCTCTACATCGTGGCCAAGGTATTTTCCGGGGAGCACAGTGCTGAGGTGACCATTATTAACCGACATACCTTGATTACCAAGATTGTGAAGGACGGGGAGGTTATTTATGAGCATAAGATCAGCGAGAGCGCTTCGGAAAAGGGGGATAAGTCTCTGCTGAATGTAAAGGATATCCTGAACTTTGCAGATGTGGTGGAGCTTGCAGATGTGGAGGAAGTGATCCGGGAGCAGATTGAGAAGAACACGGCGATTTCCCAGGAGGGTGTGATCCATCCCTATGGTGCACAGATTGGAAGGACGCTGCTGGACGTGTTTGGCAATGATGTGCGGACCAGGGCCAGGGCGAAGGCGGCAGCGGGATCTGATGCCAGGATGGGCGGCTGTTCCATGCCGGTGGTGATTAATTCTGGCAGCGGGAATCAGGGGATGACGGTATCCCTTCCTGTGATTGAGTATGCGAAGGAATACGAAGCAACGAAGGATCAGCTGTACCGGGCGCTGGTGGTGGCGAACCTGATCTCCATCCATCAGAAAAAATATATCGGCAGCCTGTCTGCCTACTGCGGGGCAGTGAGCGCGGCCTGTGGCGCAGGTGCGGCGATTACATATCTTCGGGGCGGCACTTATGAAGAGGTGGGTTTGACCATCATCAATACCATCGGGAATGTGGGGGGCATCGTCTGTGACGGGGCCAAGTCCTCCTGTGCGGCTAAGATCGCTTCCGCGGTGGATGCAGCGATTCTGGCCCATTACATGGCTATGAAGCATGTGTCCTTCCAGCCTGGAGAGGGAATTGTCCAGGAGGACTTGGAGGATACCATCAAGAGCATGGGCTATATCGGGCGTGTGGGCATGAAGCTGACAGACACCGAGATTTTGAATATTATGATTGACCGTGTGGATATGGATAAAATTTAATTATTACATACAGCCGAAGTCCTTTAAATCCAATTCTAGGAAATGAAGGGCTTCTTCAATATTTTTACTGCGGATACTGGAGAGGAGCTGCTTGTGGTAGCGTATGTCCAGAGGCTGGCAGAGTCTGTCCCAACGGTTCCAGTAGGTCTGGGCATAAGCGCGCTTTAAGATGTCCATGGATCGTTTCAGCTCCCGGCAGGCATACTCATTCCCAGAGCAGGCCATGAGCCCTAAATGAAAATTAGTGTTGTGCTCCCAGTGAATCCACAGATCCCCATTGGAGATATTGCACAGCTCGTCGAGGCGGGCCAGCTCCTGGAGCTGAGGCTCGGAAATCCGCTGATAGCAGTCCGCCAGGAAGCTGCCCTCCAGATGAAAACGGTAGCGGAGAATCTGGGCTGCGTCTTCACTGGTGAGGCGGATGACTTCATATCCGTATCTGGGAATGTTGTGAAGGACGCCTTCATTGCACAGGGCCAGCAGGGCTTCCCGGATGGGCGCCTTGCTGAAGCCGAATTTATCTACCAGCTCCTGCTCATTAAGAATCTGGTTAGCCTTATATTCACCACGGATGATGGCATCCAGGGTTTCCTGATATACGATTGATTTTAAGCTGCTTTTTGGTTTCATGCGTTCTCTCCATCCTTTGTCTGGGGTAATCATAGCAAAAAAAGGAAGGAAAGTAAAGCTTCTGATGATATCTTAGCTGGACAATCTGCCTGGAATCATTTATAATGATACTGATTTTGTTGTGCAGCAGGAGTGTGTTTGAACTATGTACCAGTTGAAGAGCCGGATTCGTTACAGCGAGATTGGGGAGGATGGATGCCTCAGCCTGACCGGCGTCATTAATTACTTACAGGATTGCAGCACCTTTCACTCAGAGGACTGTGGTGTGGGGATCCATTATCTGGATCAAACCAGGAGAGCCTGGATGCTGTCCTCCTGGCGCATATTGCTTCACCGATATCCGGAATTTGGAGAAGAGATTACTGTGAGCACCTGGCCTTATGGGTATAAGGGGATTTATGCTTTTCGTAATTACCAGATGGAGGATGCCCGGGGGAATTGCCTGGTGGAAGCAGATTCTGTGTGGGTTCTGGTCTGTCTGGAGGATGGCCTGCCTCAGAAGATAGAGGAAGCAGAATTAGCCCCTTATGGAGAATCAGGGCCTTCCTTATCACTGGGAGAGAGGCAGGGAAAGATCCTTCTCCCGCCAGAATATGAGATGGGAAGTCCGGTGACCATCAGCGCCCATCATATTGATACGAACCACCATGTGAATAATGCTCAGTATGTGGAGATCGCCAGAGAGGCGGCCATGATCAAGGGTCCCATCCGGTGGCTCAGGGCTGAGTATAAAAAGGCGGCGGTGCTGGGGGATGTGCTGGCGCCCAGGATCAGCCGGGATGAGCAGGGAGTCACAGTGGCTCTGTGCAATGCCACCGGCAGGCCCGACGCAGTGATCCGGATGGAGAAAGCGAGAGAGGAAAAGGATGATTGAGTTAGGGAAAGTGCAGGAATTAACCGTAGCCCGGATCAAGACATTCGGTGTTTACTTAAGTGAGGATGCCTCCGGTGAAAGCAGTGTGCTGCTACCCAGGAAGCAGGTTCCCCCGGGATGCGGGGTAGGCGACCGGCTGACGGTGTTTATTTATAAGGATTCAGAGGATCGCCTGATTGCCACCACCAGTCAGCCTAAGCTTCAGGTGGGACAGTGCGGTGTGCTGGAGGTAAAGGAGATTTCGAAGATCGGAGCCTTTCTGGATATGGGGCTGGAGAAGGATTTGCTTCTTCCGTTTAAGGAGCAGAGCCATCCGGTTCGAAAGGGGGAAGCGTGTCTGGTAGCGCTGTATGTGGACAAGAGCCAGAGGCTGGCTGCTACCATGAAGGTGTATTCTCATATGAGCAATCAGTCGCCCTATGGGCCGGACGATGAGGTTTCCGGAAGGATCTATGAGCTGAATGACCATCTGGGCGCATTTGTGGCTGTCGATTACCGGTATTACGGACTGATTCCGAAAAAGGAGCTGTTCGGGGATTACCGGGAGGGAGATGAGGTGATATGCCGTGTCATGAAGGTTCGCGAGGATGGCAAGCTGGATCTTAGTCCCAGGAAGAAGGCGTATCTTCAGATGAATGATGATGCAGAAGAGATCCTGAAGGTTATCGACGAGTTTGACGGCGTTTTGCCCTTTAATGACAAGGCCAGCCCGGAAACCATTAAGCGGGAGTTCCATATGAGCAAGAATGCATTTAAGCGGGCTGTGGGGCGGCTTTTGAAGGAAAACAGGATTCGTATTACAGAAAAAAGCATAGAGCGGTTGTAAGTAGGAGGAAAAAGTGGACCCGATAGATTATTATAATAAGTACGCGGCAAAAGTGTTTGAGGATACGGTGGATTTGGATACGGAAGATGTCATCAGGGAATTTTTGGCTTTGCTGGAGGAGGGAGATACGATCCTGGATATGGGGTGCGGCTCCGGACGGGACAGCCTTACCTTTTATGAGCTGGGATATGATGTGACGCCTTTGGATGGTGCGGAAGAGATGTGCAGGCTGGCTGAGGTTCATACCGGACTGGATGTGCTTCAGATGACCTACGAGGAGATGAACTTTGATGGCGCCTTCGACGGAATCTGGGCTTATAATGCTTTGATTCATATTCCAAAGGCGGAGCTGCCTCAGATCTTTTCACGGGTGGCAAAGGCGCTGGAGGAGGATGGCGTGTTCTTTCTTTCCATGCGGCTGGGAGATTCTGACGGCTTTCGGGGAGAGCGGTATTTTAACGCATTCTCAGAGAGGGAACTGTGTACATTATTAGAAGAGGACCGGCTTTTTCGGGTGGAAAAGGAATGGGTGTCCAAGGATATCAGGGAAAACCATCCTGACACCCGCTGGATTAATGTATTAGCCAGAAAGCGGTAACTGATAGAAGCGGAAGAGATTCCTATTATAAAGGCAGTCGCGGCGTTTGCGCTGCCTTTTTCATATTTGCCGCTTATGCGGCCCGCAGCAGGCGGAGCGGGATTCTTTTATTATAAGAAGCTGCGTCCTATGAGTATGAAATGATAGCGCTCTGCTTTGGATCACATTTGGGCTGGAAGATTAATTCTGAAAATATGGGATACTATAAGAGAGAGGCGCTAGTGTTTTGACTGAATATAATCCAGACAAGCCACTAGAAGAAACAGGAGGAGAATATGAACAGAAGAACACCGGCAATGGACTACATTCTTATGGTGGCAGGCTCCTTTATCATGGGGTTTGCCATTAAAAATATTTATGACCCGGCAGGCCTGGTAACCGGAGGGGTATCGGGCGTAGCCATTATTTTAAAGGATATGGCAGGGATTCCGCTGTGGTGCACTAACACCATGCTGAATATTCCCCTGTTTTTGGCATCCCTTAAGATGAAAGGGTGGAAATTCATCAAGCGCACCTTTGTGGCTACGGCAGCGCTGTCGGTTTCTCTGTATGTGATTCCGGAGATGGCCCTGATGCCTAAGGATGATATGCTGCTTACCGCTTTATTTGGCGGCCTGATCAGCGGAGTGGGAACCGGGCTGGTATTTATGGCCCAGTCCACCACTGGGGGGACGGATATGCTGGCGGCACTGATGCAGAAATCCATGCCCCATTACTCCATATCTCAGATTATGCAGGTATTGGATGCTTTAGTTGTGCTGGCAGGCGCCGCTGTCTTTGGGATCCGGCCGGCCTTATATGCCCTGATTGCCATCTATGGCCTGGCCCGGGTATCGGATGGAATGCTGGAGGGCCTGAAATTTTCTAAAATGGTATTTATTATTTCCGGACAGTGTGAAGCCATCGCCAACGGGATTATGAATGAGATGAGCCGTGGGGTCACCGGGCTGGATGCGACTGGCATGTACTCGGGAAAGCGCCGCCAGATGATCTACTGTGTGGTCTCAAAAAAGGAGATCAGCCAGCTGAAGGAGCTGGTGCGGGAGCATGACAGGAGGGCATTTGTCATCGTCAGTGATGTCAGGGAGGTGCTGGGAGAAGGATTTATTGAGGATTAAATTTTGAATAGTAACTATTGACAACCTCTTGTGAAGCTTTGAAACGAAAATTTGACATTTCGGATAGTTTTTATTTTGAATATACAGATTAGCCAAAAGAAGAAATTTCTTTTTGTCTATTTCAAGGATAGTAAAAAAAAGAAAAATCAAGTATGATTACAACAGGTAACACGTTAACCGTTTTGTTGTGTGTTGCGGTTAATCATTTGATTATGTATTGAAACAAATTTCATGAAAAAGCAGGAGGATTTGTTATGGCAAGTTTGTCTTTAAAACACGTGGAGAAAAAGTATCCTAATGGTTTCGTTGCAGTAAAGGACTTTAATCTGGAGATCGCAGATAAGGAATTCATCATTTTCGTAGGTCCTTCCGGATGTGGTAAGTCTACCACCCTTCGTATGATTGCAGGTCTGGAAGATATCTCCTCCGGTGAATTATACATTGATGGAAAGCTTGTGAACGATGTGGAGCCTAAGGATCGCGATATCGCCATGGTATTCCAGAACTACGCTCTGTATCCTCATATGTCCGTATATGACAATATGGCATTCGGCCTGAAGCTGCGCAAGACTCCCAAGGATGAGATCGACAAGCTGGTTCAGGAAGCAGCCAGAATCCTCGACCTTTCCCACTTATTAGACAGAAAGCCGAAGGCATTATCCGGCGGCCAGAGACAGCGTGTGGCCATGGGCCGTGCCATCGTCCGCAGCCCCAAGGTATTCCTGATGGATGAGCCGCTGTCCAACCTGGATGCGAAGCTGAGAGGACAGATGAGAATCGAGATCTCCAAGCTTCATCAGAGACTGGAAGCTACCATCATCTATGTAACCCATGATCAGACTGAGGCTATGACCTTAGGTACCAGAATCGTTGTTATGAAGGATGGTATCGTACAGCAGGTTGATTCTCCGCAGAACTTATATGACAAGCCAGCGAACAAGTTCGTTGCCGGATTTATCGGAGCTCCTCAGATGAACTTAATCGACGCAACCGTTGGAAAGAGCGGTTCCGACGTGACCTTAACCTTTGGCGGAAGCAATACCATCACTCTGCCTGCAGACAAGGCTAAGAAGCTGGAGGCTGGAAACTATATTGGAAAGACTGTTACCATGGGTATCCGTCCTGAGGATCTTCATGATGACGACGCCTGGTTAGCAGCGAACCCCAATGCAGTGCTCACCACTACCATCCGTGTTTACGAGATGTTAGGTGCAGAGGTATTCTTATACTTTGATATTGACGACACCAGCTGTACTGCACGTGTAAATCCGCGCACCACAGCAAGACCTGGCGATACAGTGAAGCTGGCTATGGATTTAACCAAGATTCATGTATTTGACAAAGAGACTGAGAAGGTAGTATTAAACTAATCCAGAATATATTTCTGAAAAATATGTGAAATTAAGCAGGCGGCGTGATAGCCGCTTGCTTTTTTTCCCTGTATGCATTAATATAGAAGAAGGACAGCAAACAGGAAAAGCAGACCATGAGCAGCTCATGGGTTTGCTGCGATAATCTTGAGAAAGAAGGAGAGAATTGGCATGATTTCAAATCAAATACTTCAAACAACCATAGAGGGATTAAAGGGAATCACCAGAATTGATCTATGCATTTGTGATACTGAAGGCAAAATGCTGGCCACCACCTTCAATGATGCGGAAGAATATGAAAGCTCGATCCTGGCATTTGTAGACTCTCCTGCAGACAGCCAGGTGATACAGGGATATCAGTTTTTTAAGGTTTTTGATGAGCATCAGCTGGAGTATATCCTGCTGGCTAAGGGCGGCAGTGAAGATGTTTATATGGTGGGAAAGCTGGCGGCATTTCAGGTTCAGAACCTGCTGATCGCCTACAAGGAGCGGTTTGACAAGGATAACTTCATTAAGAACCTGCTGTTAGATAACCTGCTTTTAGTGGATATTTATAACCGGGCGAAGAAGCTTCATATCGAGACGAATGTGAAGCGGGTGGTTTATCTAATCGAAACCCAGCATGAGAAGGATGTGAATGCCTTAGAGACCGTGCGCAGCCTTTTTGCGGCAAAGACCAAGGACTTTATCACAGCGGTGGACGAGAAGAACATCATCCTGGTGAAGGAGGTAAAGCCGGGAGAGGGCTATGAGGATCTGGAAAAGACGGCAAGCACCATTCTGGACATGCTGAATACTGAGGCCATGACCAAGGTGCATGTGGCCTTCGGCACCATTGTCAATGAGATCAAAGAGGTATCCCGCTCTTATAAGGAAGCGAAGATGGCCCTGGATGTGGGGAAAATCTTCTACAGTAATAAAAATGTGGTGGCTTACTCTCACCTGGGCATCGGCCGCCTGATTTATCAGCTTCCCCTGCCTTTGTGCCGGATGTTTATCAAGGAAATCTTCGATAATAAGTCTCCGGACGACTTTGACGAGGAGACCTTGACCACCATTAATAAATTTTTCGAGAACAGCCTGAATGTATCTGAGACCTCCAGACAGCTGTATATCCACCGGAATACGCTGGTATACCGCCTGGACAAGCTGCAGAAGAGCACTGGACTGGATCTTCGGGTATTTGAGGACGCCATTACCTTTAAGATTGCTCTTATGGTGGTAAAATATATGAAATATATGGAAAGCCAGGAATATTAAGGCATGATACGCCTGACCAATGTGAGCAAGGTTTATGAGACAGGGAATAAGGCCCTGCGAGGGGTTACCTTGACCATTAAGGATGGGGAATTCGTCTTTATCGTGGGGCGGAGCGGCTCCGGTAAGACCACCCTTTTAAAGCTTCTTCTAAAGGAGATGGAGCCAAGCTCCGGCCGGATCGTGGTGAATGACGTGGAATTAGGCCGGATGAAGCGGCGGCATATCCCCCGTTACAGGAGAAGCCTGGGGGTGGTTTTCCAGGATTTCCGGCTGCTGAAGGATCGGACCGTCTTTGAGAATGTGGCGTTCGCCCAGCGGGTTATCGGAGAGCCCAACCGCGCCATAAAGGAGTCGGTTCCCAGGATGCTGGGACTGGTGGGCCTATCCTCCAAATATAAGGTGTATCCCAGGCAGCTTTCCGGCGGAGAGCAGCAGCGGGTAGCCATTGCCAGGGCGCTGATCAACCGGCCGGAGGTGCTTCTGGCTGATGAGCCCACCGGGAATCTGGACGCGTTCCATGCAGGGGAGATCATGAAGCTTTTGGAGGAAATCAACCGGCAGGGGACCACGGTGATCGTGGTCACCCACAGCCAGGACATGGTGGACGCCATGAAGAAGCGGGTGATTACCATGGATCGGGGGCGGGTGGTGGACGACACTAATCCGGTCCAGGAGCCCAGGATTTCAGCCAGGCGGTCTCATCGAAGAACTTTACCAAGGTAAAAGGCGGTATCCCTATGAGATTCAGTACATTTATTTATTGCCTGAAGCAAGGCCTAATCAATATACGCAGAAATTTCCTTCATTCGCTGGCTTCCGCGGCTACGATTTCTGCGTGTATTTTTTTATTCTGTCTTTTCTTTGCCATCATCGGAAATGTGAGGCATTTCGCCCAGTCAGCGGAGACTACGGTGGGGATTACCGTATTTTTCGATGAAAATTATACAGAGGAGCAGATCTGGCAGGTGGGGGATGTGATCGCGGCCAGGCCGGAGGTGAGGGAGATGGACTTTATCTCGGAGGAGGCAGCCTGGGAGAGCTTCCAGATGGAATACTTTGCAGGGATGGAGGAGCTGGCAGAAGGGTTTGCAGATGATAATCCTCTGGCCGGATCCGCCTCCTTTGAGATCTTTTTACATGACATCAGCACCCAGGAGGAGATGGTAGAATACCTTTCCTCTCTCCAGGGAGTGCGGAAGGTGAATTATTCTAATTCGGTGGCGGAGGGACTGGAAAATATGAACCAGATGATCGGCATGGTATCCATCCTGATTATCGCAGTGCTGCTGGCAGTGGCGATTTTCCTCATCAGCAATACCATCTCGGTAGCTGCCGCCTTTCGGAAAAGTGAAAACCGCATTATGATGCTGATTGGCGCCACCAACAGCATTGTCCGGGCGCCCTTTCTGGTGGAGGGGCTTTTTCTGGGTATTGTAGGAGCGGCGGTGCCTCTGGCGGGGATTTATTTTCTGTATCAGAAGGCAGCAGAGTATGTTATGGGGCATTATGTGATTATGAGCGGAATTTTTACTCCCATTCCCATCGAGACGTTATTCCCGGTTATGGCCGGGACCGCATTTGCGCTGGGAGGCGGCGTAGGATTCTTCGTCAGCTTTTTTACCATACAGAAGCACTTGAAGCTATAGGCTGCCAGCGGCAGTGGGGTTTAAGCCAGTATACTGGGAAGGGCAGGAGGAAAAAAAGAGGGAGGCATGGAGCATTGGCAGAGAAACAAAGGATAGCCCGGAAGGGAATCAGGGCCGCCGGGGCAGTGTGCCTGCTTTTTGTGCTTTTTACCTTTCCTGCCTATGGCACGAAGCAGGATGTGGACACAGCAAAAAAGGAAGCCTCTGCTATGGAGGAGGAGAAGGAGCGGGTAGAGCAGACCCTGAAAAGCCTGGAGGGACAGAAGGCGGACACGGCAGAGTATGTGCGGCAGCTGGATGGAAGCCTGGAGGCTATCAGTCAGGAGCTGGAGCTTTTAGGCGGTCAGAGGGCTTCCAAGGAGGAGGAGATTCAGGCCACCCAGGCGAAGCTTGAGGAGGCGCGCCAGACTGAGGAGCAGCAGTATGCTTCGATGAAGCTGCGCATAAAATACATGTATGAAAAGGGCGACACCAGCTTCCTGGATCTTTTGATGGAGTCCAGGGATTTTGCAGAGCTGCTGAACCGGGCGGAGTATGTGAGCAAGATATCTGAGTATGACCGGGAGCAGCTGGACCTTTACGTGGCCACAAAGGAGGCCATCGCAGAGCATGAGCGGGTTTTGGAGGCGGAGCATCAGGAGCTTTTAGCCCTGGAGGAAGCGGCTCAGGCGAAGCAGGCTTCGGTGGAGCAGCTTCTGGCGGCTAAGGAGCAGGAGCTGAAAAATTATGAGGCAAGGATTGCTTCCGCCCAGGTACAGATCGATCAATATCAAAAGGATTTGGCGGCCCAGGAGGCGAAGATCAAGCAGCTGGAGGAGGAAATCCGGCGAAAAGAGGAGGAAGAAAGGAAGCGCGCCCAGGAAGCGGGAAAATCGTATACTACGGCCAATTTAGGGAATATTAAGTTTATATGGCCCTGTCCTTCCAGCTCCAGGATCACCTCCGGCTTCGGGAGCCGAAGCTCTCCCACAGAGGGCGCTTCCACGAATCACCAGGGAATCGACATCGGCGCAGGGACAGGAAATGATATCCTGGCGGCAGCAGACGGCACAGTGACCATCGCCACCTACAGCTATTCTGCAGGGAATTATGTAATGATCAGCCACGGCGGCGGAGTTTCCACCGTGTATATGCACTGCTCTAAGCTAAATGTATCCCCAGGGCAGACGGTGAAGCAGGGGCAGGTAATCGGGGCCGTCGGTTCCACTGGCTATTCCACAGGGCCGCATCTGCATTTCGGCATCCGCAGCGGCGGCGCATATGTGAATCCGTCCCAGTATGTCAGCCCTTAGGGAGTGAAATCACAGAAAATCCAAGAATCATAACTGTTCAGATGGCGGGGGATCTGAACAATTACCAAGAATGATTGGCTAGAGACAGATAGGAGATAAAAGCATTGGAAAGCGGAAATAAATTTTGGAAGGGTATATTAATCGGTTCACTGGTAACAGCCTTTGCAGGCCTGATGATCGTGGGAATGTCAGCTGGGATCTTTTTAGTGGGGCGGAGCATGATTCACAATCAGGTTCAGGCTCAGAGCAGCGAATCACCGAATAGCGGGGAGATTCAATGGGGACAGGTGGAGTCCAAGGCAAAGAGGATCCAGAGCATTGTCCAGGAGTACTTTTTATTTGAGGAGGACAGGGAAGAAGTAGAGGAATTTATCTATAAAGGGCTGATGGCAGGCTTAAAGGATCCCTACTCAGTGTACTATACCAAGGAAGAATTCGCAGATTTAATGGAGGATACCTCTGGGGAGTACTGCGGAATCGGAGCCATGGTTTCCAAAAATCCAAATACTGGTACAGTGTCCATCGCCAAGGTATTTAAGGGCACCCCTGCAGATGAGGCAGGACTGCAGAATGGGGATATCTTCTATCAGGTGGATGAGGTAGAGGTGACGACCGATATGGATCTGGATATCCTGGTAAAGCAGCATGTAAAGGGAGAGGAGGGGAGCACGGTTCATCTGAAGATGTACCGTCCTTCTCTGGAGGACTTTGTGGAGATGGATGTGGTGAGACGCCAGATCGAGGTTCCCACTGTGGAGTGGAGGATGATGGCGGATCAGATAGGCTATGTCACCATCAGCCAGTTTGACGAGATTACTTCAAGCCAGTTTGCCACTGCTCTGGATGATCTGGAAAGCCAGGGCATGGAGGGGCTGCTCATCGATCTGCGAGGAAATCCGGGAGGCGTGCTGGACGCGGCGGTGGAGATGATCGATTATATGCTTCCCGATGATTTAGACCAGTATTCGGAGGAAAAGGGAAAAACGCTGATCGTGTCCACGGCAGATAAGAATGAGAAGGGCCAAAAGTATTACTGCAGTGACGGCCACAGTGTAGATGTCCCCACGGTGATCCTGATCGACGGCAATTCCGCTAGTGCCTCCGAGGTATTTTCCGGAGCCCTCCGGGATTATGACCGGGCGGATCTGGTGGGAACTACCACCTTTGGAAAGGGGATTGTACAGACCCTTCTGCCTCTGGGGGATGGCTCCGCAGTGAAGATGACCACTGCCCACTACTACAGCCCCAGCGGCTTTGATCTTCACGGGATCGGTCTGGAGCCGGATGTGGAGATCGCCTATGAGCTGCCTAAGGCAGAAAAGGAGGATGGGAAGCCGACGCAGGAGACCCAGTCAGACTTGCCAGGCCAAAAGGATGAGGAGCTTGAGAGGACTGATGGAGAAGATACCGAAGGCAGCGAAAGCAGCGGCAGGGATGAGGAGGAAGCGCCTGGAGACACTGCAGACGGCAAGGAAGATGAGGCAAAGGATAATGCTAATACCTTAGGGCTCTCAGAGGAAGAGGAGTATGATAATCAGCTGGAAAAGGCAGTGGAGGTGCTGAAGGAAAAAATAGGGAAGGCTGAGAGGATGGTGCCGGCGGCGTAGGGTTTGCAGGGAGGAAACTTATGTGTCAGATTGCAATTAATATTCCGAATGAAGTATTGTTTGAGACAAAAATGAATGAGAAGCAAGCAATTCAATTTGCGCGGTGCGCGGTGGCACTGGGATACTATACACAAAGCGGTGTATCGATAGGATACTGTGCGCAAATTGCAGGAATGGCGGAGGAAGAATTTATAAAATATCTTGGCAGAAACCATGTCTCTATCTTTTGCTTTGATAATAGAGAAGAATTTTTGGAGGAAGTGGGAAATGCCTAAGGTGATTGTTAATTCTACACCATTAATTGCACTTTGTGGAATTGGACAGCTGGATATATTACAGAATCTGTATCATGAAATCACCATTCCCAATGCAGTATATCATGAAATTATGGCAGTAGAAGACACGGTGTGCATACAAGTTAAAGATGCCAAAGGATGGATTTATGTAGAACAAATTAAAGACAATACAGAAAAGAAAATGTATAAGGCGAAGCTGCATGATGGTGAGGTAGAGGTCATGATTCTCGCACAAGAGCAGAAAGCGGATACTGTCACTGGCACCTTGGGGGTTCTATTGAAGGCAAAACGTCTGGGGATGATAGAGAAGGTCCATCCACTTTTGACTAAAATGAAACAGAATGGCTTTTATATTGACTCTGTGGTAGAGAGAATGGTGCTGGAGCAAGCAGAGGAAAAATAGAGAAATAAAAAAGAAACAGGCTGTCGCAAAGCCATGGCTTCATATCCATATGCTTTGCGCAGCCGTTTTTTATGTGATTCTATGACCTTTCTGGCTGAAATTTTGCTGCCAGCTCCCGGAAATCCTTGGAGAATTGCTGCACCGCATCTTCTCTGGTGGCCCAGGAGGTGACGAAACGGACCGCTGTGCGACCCGGATCCACAGCCTGCTGATCTTGGAATTCGTAGCTCTCTCTGAGCTTGGCGATCAGGGCATTTGGAAGGATAGGAAACTGCTGGTTGGTGCAGGACTGGGAGAAGAAGGAAAATCCGCATTCTTCAAAGGTCTTCTTTAATATCGCTGCCATCTCATTGGCATGGGAGGCCATCTCGTAAAATAAATCATTCTGAAATAATTCTTCAAACTGGATTCCCAGGAGAAAGCCCTTGGCCAGCATGGCCCCCTTTTGCTTGATCATAAACCGGAAATCCGGCTTCAGATCCGGATGAAGGATCACCAGCGCCTCTCCAAATAAGGCGCCGTTTTTTGTTCCACCGATGTAGAATACGTCAGTCAGCCGGGCGATATCCGCCATGGTCAGATCATTGGCCGGGCTGGTTAAAGCAGCGCCTAAACGGGCGCCATCTAAAAACAGATACAACCCCTTCTGCCGGCAGAAGGCAGACAATGCCTCCAGCTCCGCCAGAGTATACTGGGTGCCGATCTCAGTGGTATTAGAGATATAAACCATCTTGGGCTGTACCATATGCTCGTCTGTGTGCCAGTCCAGAGTTTTCTGGATCAGCTCCGGAGTCAGCTTCCCGTCCGGAGCGGGCTGGGTTAATACCTTGTGGCCAGTGGACTCGATGGAGCCGGTTTCGTGAACATTAATATGGCCGGTCTCCGGGGCGATAACCGCCTGGTGAGGACGGAGTGCGGCGCTGATGGTAAGCATATTGGTCTGGGTCCCTCCGACGATGAGATGAATGTCCGCGTCACTTTTCTTAATTTCCTTACGGATCAGCTCCTTGGCATGCTCAGTATGGGCGTCCAGGCTGTAGCCTGCATGCTGAGTCAGGCTGGCCTGAATGATGGCCTCCAGGATCCTTGGATGTGCGCCTTCGCTGTAATCATTATTAAAACAGTACATGGTATGTGTCCTCCTTGTTATGCGGATGGTATCCGTGTTATGCGGGTGGTACAGAAATGTGATTATGGAATATCATAATACATTTAGATGGGAAATGCAAGAGGATTGCTGGACACAGCCCGGCAGCAGCGACGATTCCATGTAACAGTTCAGACGGCGAGGAATTCGAGATGAATTTGGGGCGTCAAGCTTGCTTGTAAGCCAAAATTCATCTTGAATTCCACATCGGATGGACATCCCAGCTTTTGTCCG
>CATOJE010000098.1 GCA_951800145.1 uncultured Lachnospiraceae bacterium
GAATTTTTCTCAAATCCAAGGCCAAACCACAGGCCTTGTTTTCTTGAATTTTCAGGGTTTGTGTATTGTTCAGTCTTTAATTTTCAAGGTTCGTCTCTTTGCTGTCAGCCCGCTTTTTCTTTTCGCGAGCAACTTGTTTAGGATATCACATCCCAACTGGTTTGTCAACAACTTTTTTCATTTTTTGATAAATTTTTCTGTTTTTCCAAGTTTTTCAACTTTTCCAAGCAATCCCGAAAATCCTTGATTTTCAGGGGGGTTCGGCCGCCTCATCAGCGGCGCGAGTCTTATAATATCACTCCCTTTTACAAAAGTCAACCGTTTTTTTCATTTTTTTTAAATTTTTTTCTTAATCTGTATTTTCCTGAATTTTTAGGAATATTTGGGCTGCATTCTTCCATTTATTCTTCTATATCTTTACAAAACACAATTTCCCTTTCTCCGGACCACTCCTCCCGGTATCGGTATCCCAGCCGGTTAAATGTTTTTAGCTGATTCAAATCCTCTATCTGATGTTCAGCCAGGAAGCGCACCATCTCTCCCCTGGCCATCTTTGCCTCTGTCCCCTTCACCCGGATCCTCTTCTTCCCCTTCACCTCCTCCAGGCTTCCGAATACGCAGGTGATAAACCGATCCTTCTCCTTCAGGTAGGGCTCCAGGACCTTTGAATATTCTTTCGATGCCAGATTCAGGATCTCCACCTCCCCCTTTCCCTCCCTCACTAATTCCTGATAGATCGCATCCTTCCAGTATTCATATAGAGATGACACTTCCTTTGCGCCTGTCGGAAACCTTCCCCTGGCCTGCATCTCCAGACGATAGCTGACAACTCCGTCTTCCGGGCGCAAAATCCCATAAAACCCAGATAAAATCCGCAGATGACGCTTCACATACTCCCACTGCTCCTGTTCAAAAACCGCCGGCGCCATATATTGATACTGGATTCCCTCATATGCCAGCAGGGCGGGGGTTAAATTCCTTTTTAAATCCATTTCCTGAAAACGCTGATAGTTTAAATCCGTAAGTGTTTTATTACACTTCCACATTCCTGCTGCTTCCTCCCAGGATAAGGCACGGATATATTCTTTTAATATCTCTGCCTTATCCAGGAATACCGGGAGCCGGCATGCCCCGCTCCAGTCATCGCAAAACCGCATCTTTTTCGCCGGGGATATGATAATTTTCATTGTTCCTTTCATGTTTCCCCCTGTTTAATTCATACAAACCTTGTCCCGGTTCACTGGATTCACCCGGTACTCCACCTGCTCCACATAATTCTCCCGGAATTCACGAAGCTCTCCCTCCCGAATTCCTTCCAGAAATTGATCCTTATATTTCATAATCCTTCCTATGTCACTTTCATAGAAATCCATATAAAGAGAAAGATACGTCTCTCCACCCTCGTTTCTGCGAGCCTGCATATGAGGCTTGCACAGCTTTGGGTTATACACCACCTTCACCTCTACAAGGTTTTCCGGCACCTCCTCCTGCTCCTTTATCACACAGGGCTGATCGCACAGCCAGCGGCTCACCCGAACCAGCCCCTCATCCTTCGGTAAAATTTCATAGGTAAAGGTTTCTGTCTCAAGCTCCTCCTCTGATACGGATATGGCCCGATAAGAAAAGCTTGAAAAATCTGCAAATGCAATTCCCGTTCCAACTCCGCCTAAAAGAACACCGATGCAAAAGACGCCAGCTGCCATTCCTCTTAATTGATTCCTTCTATTCATTTTCTCCCCTCATTTCTATACTCAGAGTGCTCTTTATAGATTATCAGGCCTTTTATGCCACTTCCTGTCCCATGGTCCGTGTCTTTTTCTCCCTTTTGCAGAACCAGAAAAAGGTACCGCTTAAAATACTTAAGGCGGCGAAGCACAGCACTGCCCCAAGACACCCCAACACCAAGCCTGCCAAGGGGTATCCGCGCATCCATAGAACGCTCAAGCCTCCAAATAGAAAGAGAAAAAACAGCCCGAGACACACGAAGCTGACCGATGCAATCAACACGCAGAAGTTCCATCCCAGACGGCAGCACCAGCAGATGCCGGAAAGCAGACACCGCAGGAAGCCTGCTATTCCAAAAATCATTCTCCTTTCCCGGCATTTTGCGTAATCGGAAGTCTTCTCTGTCTGTGCTGGATCCACCTTCCTTCTCTCCTCCCGTTTTTTTTCAGCCCTCTCTACTATAAGAAAAGGCAACCTCAAGCAGTGAAGGATCCGTCTTCCCAAGCTGCAAAGAAGCCGTCCCCCTTTCCTCCCCATTCTCTGGATAGCGGTCTTCCCCCGCTCCTTCCATTCCCTCCACGGGATGGCTTTTCCAGTCTCTTCCATCTCATCCCTTCCTCTGCCTGGATGGTGAAGCATCTTTAAAAATTTCCCTTTTTCCCTGTCCTTTTCATATTCTGGTTTCACATGATACGCCTGGAGAATCTCCCCGGCCAGCTGCTGGACCGGTCCGAAATCCCGGATTGCCTCCTCTTCGCTTAATCCCCGCTCCTTCTTCATCTCGATATGCTGGGAATACTCGTCGAGAATGTCCTCCTGCTCTTCATCCTGAAGCACCTTGAGGTACCCCTTTAATTCCTCTAAAAACTCCTGTTTCTTCATTCGAATCCTCCGCCTTGTTCCTCTAAAAATTTGCAAACTCTTTCCTGAAGCTCCATCCATTCTCTCTCGAGAGAATCCCGATAAAGGATGCCGGAAGCCGTTAAATGATAATATTTCCTTGGAGGTCCCTCCTTTGACTCTCGAAGGTAGGTCTCGAAATAGTGTTCATTAGTCAGACGCTTCAGCAGTGGATAGATGGTCCCCTCATTTACATCAATCACCTTAGACACTTCCTCCACCAGTTCATATCCGTACATATCCCGCTTGCGCACGGACTCCAGGACAATTAATTCCAGCACCCCTTTTTTAAATTGTGCATTCATATCCTCACTCCTTGGATTACTATATTATACCAACTACCTTGCAATGTCAAGTACTAGTGAAAATAAAATACCAAATAATAATAAAAGACTTTCCTGCTTTCATTTTCGTCAGGCAGGAAAGCCTCTGGATTGTTACTGCTCACACCTTATGGGGCTGTGCCCAGCAACAGCAGCTCTGAATTTCTTAATGATTTTTTCCCATAAAGGGCGACAGCTCCAGCCGGATAAAGTATCCCTTATCATGGCTGCACACCGGACAGGTTTCCGGCGCCCGCTCCCCCTCAAATACATGGCCGCAGTTTAAACAGATCCAGCCGGTCTTCACATCCGAGATAAAAAGTTTATTTTCTTCCATCAGCTGGGCAAAGGCTCCAAACCGGTCTCCATGAACCTTTTCGATATCTCCGATCAGATAAAAAGAGCTGGCCACAGCCGGAAAGCCTTCCTCACTTGCCTTATCTCCAAAGGCCTTGTATACCCGGTTATGCTCCTCGTATTCATTATGCGAGGCCTTTCTGAGAAGATCGATGATACTGTCCGTCAGATCCACCGGGTAACCGCCATCCACGTGAATGGTATCTCCTGCCAGCTCCTTCAGATGATTGTAAAAGATCTCCGCATGCTCCTTTTCCTGATCCGCTGTATAGCGGAATACTGCCTCAATCACCTGCAGCTTCTGCTCCTTTGCCTTTTCTGCTGCAAAGGTGTAGCGATTTCTGGCCTGGCTCTCACCGGCAAAGGCGCGCATTAAATTATCCTTTGTCTCACTGTTTTTAAAATCTGCTGCCATTCCTTTTCTCCTTTTCATGTTTTCATATATTTTCCAGCTCCTCCTTTTATTATGGCAGAATTATGGGAAGTCTATTCTATTTTTTTCTCAAAATAAGTCGATATATACTATATCAGTAAGGAATTTTAACCGTAACCAGCTTTAAGGGGGGATCGTTCATGAAGGTTACCGCAAACAGCCGGCAATACGACGTTTCCGGCTATCACAGCTCCAGCCACAGCACCTCTGCCCGCACCCGCTCCTCTGACAGGAGTGAAAAGGCCGGCTCTGAGCTTTCAGAGGAATTTGATCTGACTTCCAGCGCTATCTGGGAGAAATCCACATCTCAGGCTCAAAATGATAAAGACGACCGTTTTAAAATGTCATCCTCAAATCCGGAGACCTCTGTGGGTGAGCTGGCTGCACTTCTTGCCCGGGCGCAGGATCGGTTCGAAGTGCACCAGGTTTCTGCCAAGGCCATGCGCGCCCTTGCAGAATTAAAGATGGCTTCCGTGTCCAGTGATGGGGATGAGGCGAAGAAAATCGCGCGGAAAATCCGCCGTATGGAAAAGCTGCTGAAGCAGATTCAGAAAAAACTGAAGAATATAAGCAAGGAAGAGCAGCTGGAGCTGCAGAGAAAACGTGCAGCAAAAAAACAGGAGCTTGAAAAGGAGCAGAAGCTTCGGGAGGAAATCCAGTCCAGACGAAAAAAACGCCGTCGAGAGGAACGGCGTTATGCAGCCAAGGAGCTGGCTGAGGATGAGAGGGAAAGCAATGGTCAGATTTCAGATGCATTTACAGATATGTGCGATGCAGGGGCCATCGCCCCGGAGCTTTCCGAATCCGTGGATTTTTCTGGCGGAGATTTTGCCTCCTTCGACGGAGGCTCCATCGACATCATGGCGTGACACTTTCATCTGACAAAAAACCATTTCTAAGCCAGAGATAATAAAGGATGCCGGCGATAGAGGCCACCCCCTTTGTCGCCGGCCACGCCATGTACAGCACCACAATTGTGGGATGCCACCGGAACACCGTATAAACCCACAGGATGCGCAATCCGCACACACAGATAATGGTAGTGACTAAAGGGAATATGGACCGCCCCATGCTCCGCAGGACATGAAAGGGGATATTAAGAGTGCAATTAACAAACTGGAACACAGAAAGGATGAACATGATCTCCATTCCCCGCTCCGTCACCACCGGATCCCGGGTATAGATCCCAAGGATCTCCGGGGCCAGCAGGATAGACGCTCCCCCAATCACAATTCCCAGCATGCAGCCCAGCCCCAGCCCATACCAAAAGATCCGATCTACACGCTTCCGATTACCAGCACCCCAATTCTGCCCGGAAAAGCTGATCACTGCCTGGCCCAGGGCATCGATGGCCACAAAGCAAAAGCTGTCCACATTCAGGGCTATGGTGCTGGCGGCCATCACTGCCGTGCCAAGAGAATTCACAGAGGACTGAATCAGCAGATTCGCCACAGCAAAAGCAGCCCCCTGTATCCCTGCAGGCACACCGATCCGAAACATTTCCCTCAGCTTCTCTCTGTGGATCTTCAGATCCTTCCGCCGGAAATGGCACATCCCCTCCGCACGAGTTAAAACCAGCATCACCATCCCTGCAGCCGCAGTCTGGGAGATAGCGGTAGCGATAGCCACTCCTTCCACTCCCATGTGAAAAACCACCACGAAAAACAGGTTCAGGCAGACATTCAGGATCCCGGACAGGGTAAGAAAATATAATGGCTTTTTCGTGTCCCCCACAGCCCGTATCGCTGCTGCGCCAAAGTTATACAGCAGCATGGAAGGAATTCCCAAAAAATAAATCCACAGATACCGGCGCGCCAGAAAAAGCACCTCCCCAGGCGTGTCCATAGCTTTTAATAAGGCATCTGCACACGCCAGCCCTAAAAGCATCAGCCCAATCCCGGCCCCGGCTGAAATCGCTACCGCTGTGTGAAGGGTTTCAGAAAAATCCTTCTCTTTTCCTGCACCTGCATACTGGGCGCAGACCACATTTGTGCCGGTGGAAAGCCCCATAAAGAGTGTGACAATCAGCGCAGACACCGGGCTTGCCGCACTTACTGCTGCCAGAGAGCCCGCCCCGGTAAACCGCCCAACCACAGCAATATCCGCAGCATTAAACAAGAGCTGCAGCAGGCCGGAAAATACCAGCGGAATGGCATAAGCGACCATCCTTCCCAGCAGCGGCCCATGGATCATATCCATGTTTTTCATGATTTCCTTCCTCTTTCGCCTAATTTATAAATCCCTTTATTCTTCTCAGTCAGAAACAATATCCCCCAGGATTTCCTTTTCTGCGAAGAGAGCGGTTGCGCCTCCGGTGTGGAGAAATACAACATCGCTTCCCTGGGCTACCTTTCCAGAGCGGATGTAATCCAGCATTCCTGCAAAGGCCTTGCCTGTGTAAACCGGATCCACCATCAGCCCCTCCTCCCTTGCCAAAAGGCGGATAGCCTGGGATGCCGCTTCATTGGGGATTTCATAGCCAGGCTGATAATAGTTTAAATCCGTGCACGCCTCCTGCCCCGGCTTCACCAGCGGCTCTATCCCTAAAAGCGCTAAGCTTTCATTAGCCAGGCATTCACACCTGCCAGGGTATGTCTCATCCTTATGGCTCACATTAATAGAAATAATCGCCGTATCCCTGCCGCACAACGCCCGCCCTGCCAGCAGCCCTGCCATGGTTCCTCCAGTGCCAGTGGCATGAAAGAGATAATCCGGCCGTCTTCCCATCAGCTTCTCCGACTGCTCCATCAGCTCAGTAAAGCCCTCTATAAAGCCGATGCTTCCCATGGGACTGGCTCCCCCCATAGGCACCTCGTAACACCTATGCCCTTCCTCCTCCAGGCGCTTCTGGTGCTCTCTGGCCATCTGAACCGACCGCTCCTCCGCCTCAGCCTCTGTCTCTCCCGGAAGAGGTCTCACGATATGGATCTCCGCCCCCATAATCTTATCCAGAAGGAGATTTGCTCGCAAATCCTCCTCATCCGGCTCCACAATCGCCACTAAATAAAGTACTGGCTTTAGCCCGCACCGGCGGCAGACGGATACGGTCTGCATCGCATGATTTGACTGGGTTGCCCCAAAGGTAAACACATAATCGCACCCCCGATGCAGGGCATCTCCAATCAGGTACTGAAGCTTGCGCACCTTATTCCCGCCGAACAGATTCATGCCTGTAAAATCATCCCGCTTTATGTAAAGATTCACCCCAAGCTCCCTGGACAGATGATCCAGACGGTAAAAGGGGGTGGGAAAGAAGCCTAAATCTGCCTTCGGCAGCATTCCTAAATGCTTTCTGATTTCTGAATACTCCATATCTTCCTCCTGTTCTGACTATATCTCTTATCTTTATTCCTTGCCAAAGTAGCTATTCACACCAGCTAAAAGCCCGGAAGCCAGCACATCCAGCGTGCCCGCCGAATGATCCGACGCCTTATCCCCCAGCTCGATGTCAATGCTGGGCACCGTGGAATAGGAGGTCTGTGTCAAATCCATCTCCATAGAGCCGCTGGAAAAGATTTTAACTCCGGCTCCCTTCAGTCCAGCCACCAGATTCTCACCAAGAGACTGATGCTTCTGCCAGTTGGAGGCCACTGGCTCCATAGCCCGGTAGGATGCAACATTCGGAACACTCATAAAAAACGCGCCCTTATTATTCTCTGTAGAATCCCAGTGAAGGGCAATGTGGCAGTCCGCCATGTTATTCGCCAGAACCGTTCGGGCAATATTATCCAGCTGGACATCATCACCCTCCCGAATCATCAGCACATCATAGCCGGCAGCAAGAAGCTTTTCCTTAAATGCCTTGGCAAGAGCCAGCGTCACCTTTGATTCCGGAGTTCCGTCCAGGAAGGTCATGCCGCTGGAAACCGCGGCGGCCTTGGTTGCCCCTGCCCCCGTAGTGCCTCCAGTCACCTTAGGCGTCCCATCGGGATGGCATTGTGTCTTTACATTTCCTCCGCCCTTTGTGCCATGGCCTGCATTTACACATACGGTTATGCCCTTCCGGCTGTCGCTTTCTGACCGGTAAAGGGTGGCTGTCCCTGATTTTATCGCAGAATAATCTGCATATTTCCATCCATTGTCCAGGCTGATCTGGCTACCGCCGGAAGTGCTTGCAGCAGCCTGGTTTGCGTCCGCTGTCGCCGGAATGGCCTGCGGCTTCTCACTGCTTACCAGGCTTTTGGAAACATACAGGGTCTGCCCCTCATAGCTTATGCGGCACCAGTCGTCGCTGTCCCCGGTGCGGGTAAGGGCCGTTCCGCTGTTCACCACAGCTGCAATATTCTGATCATTTCCTGTATCCGGCGCGGTCCGAAGCCGCACCTGGCTCCCTTTTATGTATATGGTGTCCGACACATCTGTAAACGAAGGAGCAGGAGCCATAGCTCTCTCCCGTTCAGAAAGGCTGGTCTCCGGCTGCGCCTCTTCACCAGCCTTCTCTCTCATCTCTGCGGCTGGCTCCTCCTCCGGATTATCCTCCCCAGCCTCCAAAGCTTCCCCGGCTGTCTCCCCAGATACTATCTCCATCCTCTCATATTTTCCCTGGCCGCAGCCCGATGCCGCCGCTGCCATCATGCTGACGGCTGCCAGAACACTTACAATCCTTCTCCCATACGCTTTGGACATATGAAAAACCTCCTTTAAAGTTCGAAATTTGTCTTCTGAATTTTACCTAGATGCAAAAGCAGCCCCTGGCGGGCTGCTTTTGCATCCTATTTCTATATAGTTTACTATAAAGGTTCAGGTTTGTAAACATGCAGTTTTATTCTAAGATAAACCCACAGGGCAGCTGCTGTGAGCAATAGCAGAAACAATGGTTCCGCCTCCTGCTACCACATCTCCCAGATAAAATACCACTGCCTGCCCCGGAGTGATGGCCCGCACTGGCTGCTGGAAGGTTACCATCACCTGCCCCCTATCCGCCTCTCTCAGCACGCAGGGCGCCCCCGTATGGCTGTACCGGATCTTCGCCGTAGCCTGGAGTTCCTTTCCATGGAGGCCATCCAGTCCCATCCAGTTCACATTCTCGCACACCAGTGTATCTGCATACACATCTTCCCCTTCGCCCAAGACCACTTCATTGGTCTGCGGCCGTATTTCCTGGACAAAAATCCGCCTCCCCAGAGACAGCTTTAATCCCCGGCGCTGTCCGATGGTATAGTGGTCAATCCCCTCGTGCTGTCCTAAAATATTCCCATTCACGTCCACGAAATTTCCCTTAGGAAGGGAGCGCCCGCTATATTTCCTGATAAAGCCTGGGTAATCATGATCCGGAATAAAGCAAATCTCCTGGCTGTCCGGCTTATCCGCTGTGGCAAGGCCTATTCTCCTGGCTATGGCGCGGATCTCCTCCTTTGTATATTCTCCTGCCGGCATCAGGGTGTGGGCCAGCTGACGCTGGGTCAGCTGATATAAGGCGTAGGTCTGATCCTTGGCCGCAGTGGCTGAGGTTCTCAAGGCATACCGGCCATTCTCCAGCCGGGCTATCTGGGCGTAATGACCGGTGGCAATGTAGTCTGCCCCCAGTCCCAGGCTCCGGTTCAGAAGCGCCTCCCACTTCACATAGCGGTTGCAGGCAATGCAGGGATTCGGTGTCCTGCCCTGGAGATATTCGTCCACAAAATAGTCTATCACATGCTCCCGGAACGCTTGCCGGAAATTCATCACATAGTGGGGAATCCCAAGCTGCTCTGCCACCCGCCTGGCATCCTCCACAGCGCTTAAGCCGCAGCAGCCGCCCTTCTCCTGGGAAAGCTCCTCCGGCTCCTTCTGCCAGATCTCCATGGTAACTCCCATCACGTCCCAGCCCTGCTCCTTCAGCAGGCAGGCAGCCACAGAGGAGTCCACTCCTCCGGACATACCTACCACCACTCGCTTCCCCTTGTTATCTCCTGTCATCTGGAATTAATACTCCTCTTCTTCCTCTTCCTCGCCGATGTCGCTTTTCGGCTGCTCCAGCCCCTCGATGGTAATCTGATGCTTCTGAGCATAATCCCAAAGCGCGGCGTGGATGGCCTCCTCTGCCAGCAGCGAACAGTGTACCTTTACCGGAGGCAGGCCGTCCAAGGCCTCCATCACTGCCTTATTGGTCACCTGCATCGCCTCCTGAATGGACCTTCCCTTTACCAGCTCGGTAGCCATGCTGCTGGTAGCCACAGCCGCACCGCAGCCAAAGGTTTTAAACTTTACATCCCGGATGATCTGATTCTCATCGATATCCAGGTAAATCCGCATAATATCGCCGCACTTGGCATTCCCCACCGTTCCCATGCCGCTGGCATTTTCAATCTCTCCTACATTCCTGGGATTCTGGAAATGGTCCATTACCTTCTCTGAATACATCGCTTCTATCTCCTTCTATCTTTAATGGTATTTATGATTTATACACAATCCCTTCCTACTTCTGATGGTTCCTCTCTTCCCTCCGGATAAAGTCCTCATACAGGGGAGACATGCTCCTAAGCCTATCCACGATCCGTTTAATCTCTCCTGCCACATAGTCCATCTCCTCTTTGGTATTCTCCTCACTAAGAGTCAGGCGCAGGGAGCCATGGGCAATCTCATGGGGCAGGCCGATGGCCAGGAGCACATGAGAAGGATCCAGAGAGCCGGAGGTACAGGCGGAACCGCTGGATCCGCAGATGCCCGCCATGTCCAGCATAATAAGGAGGGATTCTCCCTCTATAAACTGAAATGCAAAATTACAATTATTAGGCAGACGCATGGTCCGATGGCCATTCACCCTGGTATAGGGAACCTGTTCCAATACCTGCTCCATCAGGTAATCCCGAAGCTCCTCCTCCTTCTTTTTACGCTCTGCCAGCGTATCCCCCGCGATCTGAGCGGCCTTTCCAAGCCCCACGATGCCAGGCACATTCTCCGTCCCCGCCCGGCGCTTCCGCTCCTGAGCGCCGCCGTGGATAAAGGAGCGAATCTTTACCCCGGTGCGAATATAGAGAAAGCCGATTCCCTTAGGGCCATTAATCTTATGGCCGCTGGCACTTAGCATATCAATCTGGCACTCATCCACATCAATGGGAAGATGGCCGTAGGCCTGCACTGCATCTGTGTGGAACCATATTCCATGCTCCCTTGCGATGGCTCCGATCTCCTTCACCGGCTGGATCGTCCCGATCTCATTGTTTGCAAACATAATGGATATCAGGATGGTATCCGGACGGATGGCCCGCTTCAGCTCATCCAGCTTCACTACCCCATCCTCGTCCACATCCAGATACGTTACCTCAAAGCCATGCTTTTCCAGATACTGGCAGGTGTGCAGCACCGCATGATGTTCGATCCTGCTGGTGATGATATGGAGCCCCTTCTCCTCCATGGCTTCCGCTGCTGCCTTCAGAGCCCAGTTATCCGACTCGCTTCCTCCTGCAGTAAAGTAAATCTCCTGAGGCTTCGCCCCGATGGAATCTGCAATTATCTTCCTGGCATCAGCTACAGCCTTCTTGCTCTCACCGGAAAACTCATATACAGAGGAAGGATTTCCATAATATTCTGTAAAATAAGGCAGCATCGCCTCCACCACCTCCGGGCGGGTTTTGGTAGTCGCTGCATTATCTAAATAAATGACTCTTTTATCTTCACTCATAAAACAATCTGCCTTTCTTCATTAAATCTTGATATTTCCGCATTTAACTATACCACATATATCCTACTATTTCAATATGATTTTAGCAATTCCCAGATGCATGAAATTCTATACAATCATTGCCCGGTTTAGAAATAGATATTTTTAAGTCATTATTCACCTTTGAAACAGAGATTATAAAACGAATATTTCTCCCTGTTTTCACCGTATACTAAAAGGGTACAGCTGCCCTCCCATGGGCTGTGTCCGGCGCTCTGCCAGATAGTACACACAAACGATTGTTTCGCAGGAGGATTATCCGAAATGACAAATCATTTTATCGGAGATCGAATCACTTCCCTCCGCCTTGCAAAGGGCATCTCCGAATACGGCCTAAGCAAAAGCATCGGGAAATGCAATAACTATATCAATAAGCTTACCTCCGGGTCTATCCAGCCGTCCATGGAAACCCTGGTACAAATCTGTAATTATTTTGGCATTACCCTGTCCCAGTTTTTTGCAGAGGATTCAGAGCAGCTCCCCCTGAATATCGCACAGATTCATGCCCTTCTTCCAAGCCTGAATGACCAGCAGCTGGACAGCCTTCTGGTAATCATTCACTCCATGAAGAATGGCGAATCATAATTTCTGCAAGTTACCTGGAAGCGTTGCTTATCTGGGGACAGCTATACTACAGGCTTAATGATGGGCAGATCCCTCTATCTGGTTCTATCCCTCCAGCTCCCTACATATATTTCTAGTAATTTTCTCTCCTTCCGGAGCACCTATGAATCACTTCCTGCCCTCCCTGTCCCCCAGAAAACGTGCCTTTCTGACCGGCACTCTTCTCCTTACCGGAACTGGATTTCTGTGCCGGATTCTCGGCTTTTTCTACCGTATTTTCATGTCCAGGACCATAGGCGCAGAAGGCCTGGGTATCTATAATATGGTTCATCCCGTGTTTGGGATCTGCTTTGCCCTGTGTGCCGGCTCGATTCAGACCGCCCTTTCCCAGTATGTAGCTTCCAACCAGAAAAAAGGCCGTGCTGTCTTTCGCACCGGCCTCTTTATTTCCTTAACCCTGTCCTTCCTGTTAACCTTACTTATCTGTAATACCTCCTCCTTTATCGCCCGCTACCTTCTTCTGGAGCCGCGCTGCCAGCCATACCTGCTGATCATAGCCCTTTCCATCCCCTTCGCCGCCCTTCACGCCTGCATAAATGGCTACTACTACGGGATGCAGAAATCCCACGTTCCCGCCTTTTCCCAGGTGGTGGAGCAGGTGATCCGCATGCTGGTGGTGTTTGGGACTGTGCAGCTTATGCGGGAAAATGGCAAGGAGATTACCGTTTCCCTAGCTGTTTACGGCCACCTGGTAGGGGAGATGGCATCCGCTGTCTTTACCTTTCTCTGTCTCCTTACTTGCCCTCCTGGGAAAAAAGCTGCAAGGCACCTTACGGATGCATCCTCTTTTCGGCAATCGGCAGGCTACGCGCTTCCGCTCCTGACCCTAGCCCTCCCCTTGATGGGGAACCGTCTGGTCTTAAACCTGTTAGCCAGCGCTGAGGCTATCTGGATCCCCAACCGCCTGACTGCCTATGGATTAAGCAGCAGCGATGCCTTTTCTGTCTATGGTGTTTTGACGGGGATGGCGCTGCCCTTTATCATGTTCCCCTCCGCCATCACTAATTCCATGGCAGTCCTTCTCCTCCCCTCAGTGGCCCAGGCCCAGGCTGAGGGAAACCAGCGCCAGATTTCCGCCTCCATTTCCATGGCGCTGCGCTACAGCCTTTACATGGGGATCCTCTGCACCGGAATCTTTTTCCTCTACGGCCGCGAGCTGGGAAGCAGCGTCTTCCAGAGCCCCTCCGCCGGCTCCTATATCCGCATCCTGGGATGGCTCTGTCCATTTATGTATCTGGCCACCACCCTTGGAAGCATCCTAAACGGCCTGGGAAAAACCCCCTCCACCTTTATCCAGAATGCCTGTGCCCTCTGCCTCCGCCTGGTGTTTGTTTTATTTGGCATCCCCCGGCTGGGTATGAAGGCCTATCTGTGGGGAATCCTGGTCAGCGAGATGTTTCTGGCCTTCTGGCATCTCATAACCCTGCGCCGCTTTGTTCCCTTTACCTGGGACGGGACAGAGATGTTAGGAAAGCCCATTATCCTTCTGTTTGTCAGCGTCTGGCTGAACCGGCAGCTATGGACCTTCGCCCTTCCCCTGCTCCCGCAGGTTCTGTCCCCCGGCGCCTCCTGGGCTTTTTTAGGAACCGCAATGAAGGCCCTTTCCCTCTCTGCCTTTTACGGCCTGCTTCTGCTGCTTTTCCATGTGCTCCATGGCCTTCAGGAAAAATAGAGAGTTCGGCTCGCCGGACTCTCACCAGGCTTTTATTTTCAGTGCAGTAAAAATGCTGCCCCTTTCCGGTTCTCCTTTGGAAAATACCGGAATACTCCCTGCTCAATCACCGCGGTTTCCTGTGTATCGGAATACTCCCCGACTATCGTTTCCGGACAGCCCTCTGGAAGCTTAATGGCGATTTCCTCCGGCAGGTTCCCATCAAAGGTATGAAGAACCACATATGCCGCTTTTCCCCATCTTCCACACGGACTACCGCCTGCCAGCCCTCTGGATGGCGGATGCTTCCTATCCTTGTCCCGTACCGGTAGGACTGGCCGTGTTTTATCACCGGCGCAATTTCCCGGTAAAAGCCCATCCCCGCCTCAATCAGCCTCCACTGCGCCTCAGATAACCTTGTCACATCCCCCGACAAACACAGCCTTCCCAAAAATGTGCTGGTTATGGAATAGGCTATCCGCTTTGCCGAATCCTTTTCCCGGATTACAGCCCAGATCTGGCTTTGCCGGGGAAGGATCGCCCGGTGGACATTTGCCGCGATAATGGGTATTTCCAAGCATTCATGGGCATCGGAAAAGGAAGCCATACTGGTTGCCGCCATGAAACGGGGTTCCAGGCGGTGCCCTCCGGACGCGCAGTTTTCCAGCACGATTCCTGGAATCTCTCTTTTTACTTTTTCCAGAAAAGTCACCAACCACCAGTTCAACTGGTGGTTTGATGATGACCCTCCAAAGGGTCATTGTTACTGCTCGCCCCATAGGGCGGTGTCGCAAGCACCATT
>CATOJE010000099.1 GCA_951800145.1 uncultured Lachnospiraceae bacterium
TAGGGCGGATTTTGAATGTTTTTAGGATTGCGGGAGCATGAAATGCGGAGCAATCCGCGGCATCAAAGGGGTCAAAATACCTTTTGACCCCAACATCATAGGATAAAGTTAAGAATGAAACAAAACAATGAAATCATTAACTCAGGTTTGTAAAGGGATAGGCTGCGTCAGCGCAGCCATCCTCCTTTGCACATAGCGCCCATTCCCCGAAGGGTTTTTGCTCGGTCAGGCATCAACTTTGTCTACTAATTATTCTATTTTTATCCAAAAATGCAAAATCATACTTCCTCAAACCACCATCATAACCGTCCCGATGGTGATGAACACAATCCCCGCCAAAGCTTTCCCCGTAATCCTTTCGTGCAGCAGCCAAAATGCCAGAATCAGGGTAAGTACCGTGCTCATTTTGTCAATGGGCACCACCTTTGATACGCTTCCCGTCTGCAATGCCCGGTAATAGCAAAGCCACGAGGCGCCGGTTGCTAATCCGGACAGAATCAAAAACAGCCAGCTCCGCCTGCTGATCCCATGAATCCCTCCCTGTCTATGGGTGATAAAAACCATTCCCCATGCCATCGCCACCACCACCACGGTGCGGATGGCTGTGGCAAGATTCGAATCCACTCCCTCAATCCCGATTTTTGCGAGAATCGAGGTCAATGCCGCGAATACCGCGGATAATACTGCAAATACCGCCCACATTCTCTCTCCCTCCATATCTGTTCTGTGTATGCTCAGATGTTCCTTAAACTTTTCTCCAGTATAGCAGTTTTTGCCCGATAAAACAAATACAACCTTCTCAAACTCTTTTTCACTTTTGGCTTTTATGCTATACTTTGATATGAAATGCCAGGGGCTAAACGCCCAGCAGACATTTGCCCGGTGCCAACCGCAGTAAGTCAAAACGCGGTAGCACGGAATACGGAGCAATCCGTACATCGTCACGTCAGCACGCGATAAGGAGAATGAATATGTCTATCATTGGAATTGATTTAGGGACCACCAACAGCCTGGCCACATACTGGAAGGATGGACAGGTACAGTTTATCCCCGATGCATCGGGAGGCTATCTCATGCCCAGTGCCGTGGGCTGCATCCCCTCGGAAGATGGGGAAAATTTTTTCATCGGTCATGAGGCGAAAGCACTGCTATCCTCCAAGGAAGGGGAAACTGCCCTTTCCTTTAAGCGCTTTATGGGGACGAAAAAGACCTGGCGGCTAGGGAATTCGGATTATACGGCTATGGAGCTCTCAGCTATGGTGTTAAAGAAAATCAAAGACTACGGGGAGACATTCTTAGGTGAACCCATCGACGAAGCTGTAATTACTGTACCCGCCTATTTTAACGATAAGCAGAGAAGCGACACAAAAAAAGCGGCCCAAATCGCCGGATTAAAGGCGGATCGTCTGGTAAATGAACCTTCAGCAGCTGCCCTGGCTTACCGGATGGAGCAGGTGACGAACCGGATGACAGGCAAGGGGATGAACCAGACGGCAGACCAGGAGATGAACCAGACGGTAGGCAAGGGGATGAACCAGATGGCAGTTCAGGGGATGGAGTCAGGGGATTTTTCTCTGCCGGATCAGAGCCTTCTGGTCTTTGATTTTGGCGGAGGGACCTTAGACTTGTCCTATGTGGAATGCTTTGACAATGTGATCGAGATCATCGCCGTAGCAGGAGACAATGCCCTGGGCGGGGATGACATCGATGCTTTGATGGCGGAACATTTCTGCCGTATTCACCATCTGGAGCCGGAAGCGCTGGGCGCTCCTTTGTGGTCCATGCTCCTTTGCCGGGCGGAGGAGGCGAAGCGTAAGCTGGAGGAAAAAGCGTGGGCGAAGGTTTCACTGGAGTATGCCGGAACGGATTATACCGCAGAATTCAGCGAGGATTTACTGTTTGAGCTCTGTATGCCTTTGTTTTCGAAAATCAAGACCCTGTTCCTCCACATTTTAGAGGACGCCGGGCACAGTATCGCGGAGCTGGATGATTTAATTATGGTGGGCGGCTCCTCCAGGCTTTCCGTAGTAAAGCGCTTTTTAACAGAACTTTTGGGCAAAGAGCCGGTGGTTTTGGGTGATACGGACAAGGTGGTGGCAATGGGTGCCGGGATTTACACCGGGATCCGCGGCCGGAATCAAGATATTCGTGATATTTTGATGACCGATGTCTGCCCCTTTACCCTGGGGGTGGAGAGCTTTCGCCGTCAGGGGGATAAGCAGGGCTACCTCCTTCCGATGATTGAACGAAATTCCACCTTGCCAGCCTTTCGCTGTGAACGGCTGGTGACATTATATGATTATCAGTCGAAGGTTACCATAAAGATTTATCAGGGAGAGGAATATTACGCAAAGGACAATATCTATCTGGGAGAGGTGACGGCAAATGTGGAGCCGAAAAAGGCAGGACTGGAGTGGATTGACGTTTATTTTTCCTATGATATTAATGGGATTCTCCACGTGGAGGTGGTGAATTCCCGACAGGAGAAAAACCAGATTCTTCTGGCAAATCAGCAGCTCTCCCCAGCCGAATTAGAGCATTATAAAAGGGTGCTGGAGGAGCAGATGATCTCAGAAAAAGAGCAGGAAAACCATGAAAAGCTGTTAGAAAAAGCAAGGGGATATTATGAGCAGAGCACCGGAGCGAGGCGGGAATGGATAGGCAGAATGATTGACTGGTTTATCGCCGGGATAAACAGCAACCGCCGCTATAGGATAAAAAAAGCGGTCCGGGAAATGGAGGAGCAGCTTAAGCACCTGGCCGAGGAAGATGAGCACCTGGAGGAATGGCTATTTAACGGGGAATTAAAAAATACATGGGAATGGGATGAGGAAGAGGAAGCGGCAGAAGGCGGGCAAACCACAGCAGGCGGAGATACAGCGGAGGGAAAAGAACATGCGTGAAAAAGATATGTGGGGATTACTGGAAATCGAACCAACCAATGACCAGAAGCAAATCCGAAGAGCCTATGCGCAGCAGGCAAAGGTTCATCATCTTGAAGAAGATCCTCAGGCATTTGCCGAGTTAAACCGCGCATACCAGCAGGCCTTACAGTATGCAAAGCAGGCTGGCGGAGGCAGCGCGGCCAAGGCAGGACGTCCGGAGAAGGCGGGATTTCCTGAAAATGCAGAATATCCAGAAAAAACTGGGCTTCCAGAAAAGGCAAACCATCCAGAAAAAACTGAGCTTCCAGAAAAGGCAAACCATCCGGAAAAAACTGGGCTTCCGGAAAAGGCAAACTATACGGAAAAAACTGGGCTTCCGGAAAAGGCAAACTATCCGGAAAAAACTGGATTTCCAGGAAAAGTAAACCATCCAGAAAAGGCAAAAGTGACAGAACCGCCGGAAAACCTGGAGAAAAAACCGGAAGACTCAAAAAAAGATGTACCAGAAAGCTTAAATGGAAATCAGCAAGGCCAGACTTCCGATGAATTCCCCTTCCAGGAGGAAGCCGGGAAAGAGCGGAGAGGATTCGAAACATCCCTGCTGGCGCGGTTAGCCCAGGCGGAGCAGAAGGCTATGGAAAGCAGCCGGAAGGAGGGGGCTCTTGGAAAGCTGATCGCGCTGACGGAGGATGAAAAAAACGCCAGGAAAGCAGGGGCATGGAGAGACTATTTCCTCTCAGAGGATTTCTTAAATGAACAGTTTGACGAAGCCTTTGGCAAAGGACTTTGGCAGTTTATGAAGGAAGCATATTTTGATTTACAAAACCCGGATTCCCAGGAACCATCCCCGCCCAGGCCATTGATCCTAGAACTTGCTATCGCCTATGGACTCCACCCGGACAGCTTTGGTGAGGTGAACGGGGAGGGAAGCTTTTATAACCGGGCAATCGCCGGGAGGCTGTGGAATATCTGCAGCAGCGCCTGGGATTTTCCTGAGGAAGCCACAGCGGACAGTAACCTTAACCCCAAGGATTTTCGCGTCCAGGACAGCCCGGAGCTGATGGAAAAGCTGATGAAAAGCAGGCTCTCCGGACCCGGCCGTATGTTAATGCGCAGGGAAAACCTGGTACGTCTCCGCTCCTTTTCTGACTATTTGACTCTCCATACCATGAACCAGAAGGGGTATCTTACAGAAAAGGAACAGGAGGTGTGGGCGCCCATTCTGGATTGCGGACAAGTAAATCACCTATATGAGCAAGCCGGGGGGCAAGCTGGTGGAAAAGCCATCTATCCGGAAACCCGCAGCACCTGCCTCCCTTCGCTGTACGCCCACTGGATAAGAACAGAGCCTGTTCCCGACTGCGTCTGCAAATACATATACCGCAAATATGATCTGAAAAATCTGGAGCACAGCAGCCGGAAGGATCTCTATCTGCCCCTGAAGGCTGCGCTCCTGAAACGCTGCCCTGCCATAGAAGCTGAGCTATTCCACAAGGATAGCAAGGAACAGATGATACGGACTTGGTATCAGGAGCTAATGCATATTCTTTCCGATTATCATTCCTCCTATGACCGCAGAGAATACAGTGAAACGGAGGAAATCCGCTCCCGGATTGAGGCCTTATTTCAGCGAAGGGAGTGGAAAACCATCTGCCATGAGCCAGAGCTATTCGACAAAATGATGCTTCAGCTGGCCTCCCGCAGGGTGATACCGGAAACCCTGGCCCAGAAGCTTTCTGCCTTTTATGAGGAGGACTATCCCTGGCCCCGGCCTGAGGATGTTTTAAAGATGCAGGAAGGGCTTGTCATTTCCATGGCCTTCCACCGGAACCTTCTGGAAACCGATTACCGTTATCCCCAGGACTATGAGAAAACAAAGCTTTCTGATATCCGCATGGATAACCGTGATTTCTGGGAATATTTTCTGATGACAGGCTTTGGCTGCCGAAGCTTTACCAGCGTCACCAGCCGGCAAAACACAGGAGAATATGTCCGGAACAATGAATGGAGCCTTCCGGCATATATGCAGGCCATTTACATGCCTTCCATGAGATGGCGGAAGAAATTTACAGGGTTTGACCAGGAGGAAAACCGGATCCTATCGCCCAAAAGCCTGATATTTACTCTGCCGGACGGGCGCAGCTTCCGTGCAGAATTCCACCTTCATTACATTCATTACTTTATCCAGGAGAAGCCGGTAATCTACCCGGCATTTACCTTTGAAGAGTGGAAAAAAATCGTTCAAAACTGCTCTGAAAATCAGCTGGCCAAAGAACAAAATCAGCTGACTAAAGAGCAGTGCTTCATCCTTTTAGCGGCTGTATCAATCTGTGAGGAAGAACGTATGGAAGCCGAAGGGCTGATTCTCACCTGGCTGAAAAAGCTTCCTCTGGCCCCGGTAACCCTGCCGGTTTTGGCAAAAATGCTTTCCGCAGATCATGCCTGGCCCCCGGCTCCGGAAAATGAGGCAAGGCGCATCCAGGGGATTTTTTATGAGGAGCAGGAGCGGTTTTGCTTTAAGGCAGAGGTGGGTATGCGCAGCATAAAAACCTACCGGAAGACAAACTGGGGATGGGAGGATCTGCCGCTGCTCCCCGGAGAGGGAAAGGCCGCAAAGGCCCTGGATTTAGATGGAAAGAAGCAGTTTGCCCTTCAAAAGCTCCATTCCCTGCGCCAGCCAAAGCCGGTATTACTGGCTTCCTATCCCCTGGATGGGATGGAAAGCGTGGAAAAAATGCGCAGGATTCTCGACGCCCTAAAGGAGCAGGAGCAGTACCGGAAGGCGAAAAAACGAACCGTTCCCTACTCTCCTGGCTGGCCCTGGTCCCCTGAGGAAATCACCCCGGCTGTCCGTAAGTTTTTTTCCGAGGATGGGGGATGGATGCTGGAAAGCTACGTCCTTCTACAGATGGGAAGCCGGAAAAATCCCTGCTTTGAGCGGATTTTTTACTCAAAAATGAGTATTTTCGGCTTTGATTTATCCTTCCAGTCGCCAGAATTTGTGGGAAGTTTAAATAGCCGGACAAGTGCATTATCACAGAAAATCAAGGAAAAGCATCTGATCGTGGGCCACTTTGGCTGGGGAAAAGCCTATGAAGCCAGGAAAAGCTTTGCCCCCATGCCCTTCGCTGTGGGGGAGAGCGGAAGCTTTTATGCCTATGACTTCCTTCGCTTATATAAAGCCGCCACCCTGGAGGAGCTGATGGCAAAGCTCTTTGATTTTTCAGAAGTATCCCGGGTGGATGTGTATGCCGGCCGCTTGTCCGTATCCCGGCTGGATCATGAGCTGGAATACTGCTATACTGAGGAGGATTTTCAAAATTACTTAGACAGCAAGACGAAAACACTACCGGATATTTTTACAAAATTTGGAATTTAAGTGTTAATAAGGAACGGTCGCGAACTATCGGCAAGTTATTTCGCGACAGTTCCTAGTGTCTTGACTGGATTATATTCAGCCAAGACACTAACCATCAGCTTCCCTGTGACCTTCACTCACCGAGAATGCTGGCAGATATTGTCTGTGAATTGTTTTATTCTGCTTTCATGTTTTGTCTTTTCTGAATCGGACAGCAGACTTCTGTCACAAATTCATCCGGGTTCTGTGTCTCATGGGGGCTTACATGGTACACATCCATCATCGGACCTGCAAATTCATATCCATTTTCAAAAACCCATGCTGCCAGCGATGCATACACATCCGGAAATTGGTCATAAGAACCTTGAAAGACGGTGCTCGCCACCATGGTCTCCGGTTCCGTAAAAAACACAACATTTTCCGTATTTTTATAATGCCCCTTGACTTCAATCTGAACCTCTACATCCACATCTCTTTCCTTATACTCCTTGTCGTGAAACTTCGCCATTGCAGAACCGCATGGGGTCATGCCAAGCTTCGCTGTTTCAGAAAACAAAATGTGCCAAAGTCTGCCTTCCTCTTCATATTTTGGAATCACCTTTCTCACACTTGCAACATATCTTTCCGGCATCTGCTTGACAATACAATCATACTTCATCATTTCGTCCTTTCTCAGCCTTTCTAAGGCTGTGTCCAGAAACTGTATCCGACGGCTGATGGCATCTGCCTCCTCCAGAAGCTTGTCCTTCTGAATTTGAAATATCTGCTCAATCTCACCGGGATTGTCACTTTTAAGGATATCCGCAATCGCATTTACCCCAAACCCCATATCCTTCAGAGCATTGATCTTGCCGGCTTTAATAAGCTGCTCCTCGCTGTAATAACGATACCCTGCAAAATCATCTACCTTATCGGGTTTGAGCAGCCCTGTCTCATCATAATACCGGAGCATTCGGATACTGACTCTGGATAATCTTGAAAAATCGCCGATTCTTAACATTTCGTACTCCCATGGTCTGTACATTTTTGAGCTCAATACGATTCTACTGCCTCTCACCGTGTGAGAGTCAATATTTTTCTGCAACCACCAACTCTTCAAAAAATCACATAATTTTTTTAATTCCCTTTTCCTGTCTTCTGAAAGACAATTGAACTGCACACATAACGATAATGGGGCATATCTACGCCTCTGTAATGCTTGATCCATGTATCCCTCATTGTCATTCCGTTTCTTATGGCCACATTTTGAGAGGCAATATTTGTATCTCTGATAATGGAGCATACTTCCGCTGCGTTTAATGTTTCAAACGCATACTGCCTGCATGCCTTTGCCGCCTCTGTGGCATAGCCATTATGCCAATGTGACCGCTCAAAAAGATAACCGATTTCCAGTACCTCATCTTCTTTCCACGGCTGCATTGTAAGTCCGCACTGCCCAATCATTTTATCGGTTTCTTTCAGGATAACTGCCCATAAGCCAAATTTCCATTTTTGATAACGGGCAATCTGCCTGTCAAGCCATTCATGGACTTCCTCGTCACTGAATGCTCCTTCATATGCATACATTGTCTCTTTATCTTGTAGAATTCTACACAAAGATTCAAAATCAAATTGATTCAGCTCACGCAAATATAATCGTTTTGTTTCAAGTACCATATTTACCCTTCCAATATTTTCCACAGTCCAGAATAAGGGAACTGCCCCGGCTCTGTACATACAAAATCGTATTCGGATCCACAAAAACCGTCTGGGTCCCACTGCGGATGGGCATGCGGGAGCCGGACGGATATTCCAGCAGAAGGCTGCGGAGAAAAGCCAGACATTTCTCTGCCTCTGAATCTCTTTTTTGATTTTTTCTATAAATTACAAATAACTATCACTCATTTTGGAAAGATTTGGAGCAAGCAGACGACTTCTATCCCCGTAGTCCCCGGGAACATGTCCACTCCGCAGGCCTTCTCCACCTGATACCCATGCTGGTAAAACACCTCCAGATCCCGGACCAGACTGGTGGGCTTGCAGGACACATAGACCATCCGCTCCACTCCGAATCCAAGGATCTTCGGCAGCGCCTTCGGATGGATCCCGTCCCTGGGCGGATCCAGCACGATTAAATCCGGCTTCTCCTCCAGCTCATCCAACACCTTCAGCACATCCCCCTCCAGGAACCGGCAGTTATCCAGCCCATTCATCCTGGTATTCTCCCTGGCCGCCGCCACTGCCTCAGCCACGATCTCCACTCCCACCACCTGCTCCGCCACCGGCGCCAGAATCTGGGCGATGGTTCCCGTCCCACTGTACAGGTCGAAAATCACCCTTCCCCTGGTATCCCCGATGTAGCTTCTCACCGTCTCGTACAATACCTCCGCTCCCAGAGTATTGGTCTGAAAGAAGGAAAAGGGGGTAATCTGAAACCGCAGCCCCAGCAGCTCTTCATAGAAAAAGTCCTGGCCATACAAAATATCCGTGCCGTCATTCTGTACCACGTCCGCCAGGCTGTCATTCTTCGTATGCAGCACCCCGGCCAGCCTTCCCTCCAGAGGAAGCTGGCAAATGCTGTCCTTCCAGCCCTTGAGCAAGGCCTCCTTCCCATCCCTTGTCCGGTCTGTCTGGGTAGTGGTCACCAAATCCACCAGGATCTCCCCCGTCTTTACCGCCCGCCGCACCAGGAGATGGCGCAGATACCCAGTGTGCTGAAGCTTCTGATAAAAAGGCACCGCCCTTTCCGCGAAATATCTCCTGGTTTCCGCTAATATCCGGCAGACATCCTCATGGACAATCTGGCAATGCTCTGTGGTCACAATATCATAAAAGCTCCCCCGCTTATGCATTCCCAAAGCCAGAGGGCCTCCCTTAACCTCATCGCCAAAGGAAAACTCCATTTTATTCCGGTAGCCTCTGGCAATAGGGCTGGGCTTCATACCCTCCCACTGATAACTCCCCCTCGGGCACACCGAATCCAAAAGCCTCCTGACCTGCTCCTCCTTCAGCTCCAGCTGCCGCTCATAGGGCAGACTCTGATAGGTGCAGCCCCCGCACCTGGTAAAATGAGGGCAGACCCCGTGGGTAAGCTCCTGCGAAGCTTTTTCCACCACCTCCAGCACCTGCCCCTCGATCCTTCCTTTTCGTTTTTTCGAAACCCGCACTCTTACCCGCTGACCGGGAATGGCATTTTTTACAGTGAGAACTTCCTCACCTATCCTTATATGTCCCTTGTTCGGAAAATCTACCCGTTCAATAATCCCTTCAACCACATCGCCCTTTTTCATCTTCCTCTGCTCCTATCGATTGCTTGTACTAGTACTGCGTTGCATAAATTCCAGATGATAGAAAAAAGAATCCCATGATAGACAAAATCCCACAGAGCGCTTTTGTATCATGGGACGCACTTTCCTAATGATATGAAAATATGCCTCTGAATCCCAGAGGCATATCCTTATAATCACTGCTTACTGCTGATTACTCTTCTTTCTTTTCTTCCGGCTTCTCCTCAGTCTTTTCTTCTGCCTTCTCCTGGGACTTCTCTTCCGGCTTTTCCTCATCCTCGAAGAAATCATCATCGAAGTCATCGTCAAAATCGTCCTCAAAGTCCTCCAGATAATCCGGAGTAAAGAAACGATACACACCATAGGCAATCGCCGCCACTGCTGCCACCACACCGATAATGGCTAAAATCCAGAGGATACAGTTCTTCTGCTTCTCCTCCTCCTCTTTTCTGTGTAAGAAATCATTTAACCTGGTGGAATTCATAATCTCCTCCACTCGGTCTCTGGCTTCCCTGCCCATGGCATCAAACCGGTTCATACTCATCATAGCACGTCCTTTCTCCATTTCATTTTATTTGCGCTCTCAGGAATTCCTGTCTCATCCCTGCAGCCAGAAGCCCGGGAGCGCTCTTTCGCCTAAGGGCTGTCGCGAAATCCTGCGCTTCAGCTCCTCGCTTTCCGCTTACAGTAAGTATACCATCTTTTTTTCATTTTTACTATCCTAAATTTCGGAAAGGCAGAAAATTTTCATAGCTATAACCCTTAACCTTCGATCCTTTTCAGCTTGGCAAAGGAGGCCAGCATCCGCTTCACTCCTGCCTGATCAAAGTGAATCGTAACCTCATAATCCTTCTTGCCGTCTTTAATCTCCTGGACCACGCCTTCCCCATATTTCTGATGGCAGACCCGATCCCCCTCCTGATAATCCAGGCTGCTGGCCTTGGTGACCACAAAGCTTTTCCCGAATCCCGGGGCAAAGGAGCTGACGCTCCCCCTCCGCCGCGTCTCCTCTACAATTTGACCCTGAGGAGTAATGGTTACTGTGCCCCGAATATCGGATCCTTCACTTTTCTGCCGTGAAAATGCCGGTTCCAGTACATGCATATCTAAATATTCCTCAGGAATCTCCCGGATAAACCGGCTAGTCCTCCCATACCTGGTTTCCCCATTGATCATGCGCAGCCTGGCACCGGTCATAATCAGCTCCTCCCTGGCCCTGGTAATTCCCACATAGCAGAGCCGCCGCTCCTCTTCCACCTCTCCCTGATCCTCGTAGGAGATGGACATCATACTGGGAAAGAGGCCATCCTCCATCCCCGCCAGGAAAACCACAGGGAACTCCAGCCCCTTGGCGCTGTGGAGCGTCATCAGCACCACGCGGCTGGTTAGCTCATCCTCCATCCGATCCACATCCGCCACCAGAGCTACCTGCTCCAGGAACTCATTCAGAGAAGGCTCCACTGCTGCCGCACTGTAGCTCGCCGCCTTGCTGATCAGCTCTTCGATATTCTCCAGACGGTTTTTAGACTCCTCCTCACCCTCTCCCTCCAGCTCCTGCCGATATCCAGTATTCTCCAAAATCGCCCGGATCAGGTCTGCGATACTCTTTTGAGGGTCCATCTGGATTTCCCGCAGCGCTTCTATCTGCCTGGAAAACTCCATTACCTTTAATGCCGCCTTCTTCATCCCCGGGACCTGATCCGCCCTCCTCACAGCATCGTAAAGATGGATCCCCTGTTCTTCTGCATAAGCTGTGAGCTTTCCCACAGAAACTGCTCCGATCCCCCGCTTGGGCACATTGATAATCCGGGCCACTGCCAGATCATCCACCCCATTTGCGATGGTTTTTAGATAAGCCAGCACATCCTTGATCTCCTTCCGCTGATAGAAGTTCACTCCTCCCACCACGATATAGGGCACGTCCCATTTAATGCAGTACTCCTCTAAAAGTCTGGACTGGGCATTGGTCCGGTAGAGTACTGCCATGTCCTTAAACTCTCTTCCGTCCTTATGATACCGATTAAATTCCCTGGCTATGTAATCCGCCTCCTCCTCGCCGGTCTGAAACTGGCGGTACTGAGGAAGAGACCCCTCCCCATTTGCTGTCCACAGGGTTTTCTCCTTGCGGTTTTTATTATTCCGGATTACCTCATTGGCTGCAGTGAGAATATTCCCTGTGGAGCGGTAATTCTGCTCCAGCTTTACCACCCGGGCCCCGGGAAAAGCCGCCTCAAACTCCAGAATATTCCTCACATCCGCCCCCCGGAACTTATAAATAGACTGATCGTCATCTCCCACCACACACAAGTTCCGGTGCCCGGAAGCCAGATACTCCACCAATTTAAACTGGGCAAAATTCGTATCCTGGTACTCATCCACCATAATATACTGGAACCGCTTCTGATAATACTCCAGAATTTCCGGAAAACCAGAAAAAAGCTCCACGGTCTTGACGATCAGATCATCAAAATCCATCGCATTGTTCTTCAAAAGCTCCTCCTGGTAGGTCCGGTAAATCAAGGCAACCTTTTTCTCTCTGGAGCCTGACGCATCCCTCTCATACTCCCCCGGGCGAATCAGCCGGTTCTTCGCATCGGATATGTAGCCCAGCATCACCCGGTCCTTGTAAAGCTTTGTATCCACATCCAGTGTCTTCAGCACCTGGCGCATCAGAACCTTCTGGTCATCCGGGTCATAGATAGAAAAGCTGCTGGTAAATCCCAACTGGTCACAATGCCGGCGGAGGATCCGCACACAGGCGGAATGGAAGGTACTGACCCAGACACTGTCCGCCCCAAAGCTGACCGTCTGCTGTACCCGCCTCTTCATCTCGCCTGCCGCCTTATTGGTAAAGGTGATAGCCAGAATATTCCAGGGGTTCACTCCCTTCTCCTCAATCAAATAAGCAATCCTGTGGGTCAGCACCCTGGTCTTCCCCGACCCCGCCCCGGCCAAAACCAGAAGCGGCCCCTCTGTGCAGAGAACCGCCTCCTGCTGCCTGTCGTTTAATATCTCATATAAATTCATCCCTTACCGCCCTTTTCCTTTAATATATTGCTGGACCTGCTCGCCATCTGCGCTGCCTTTCCATTGTACTATAAAAGGGAAACTGCCGTCAAGTTTCTGGGGAGGGTGGAGATAGCTATTTAATTGAGTCGCTGTGATCGCGAAAGTCTGGGGGATCGCTGGCTGAGTGGGTGTCGCAGCCCGGTAGGATTCGCTGGCTAAGTGGGTGTCGCAATCCGTTAGGAAGCGCCAGCCGGGTATACGTCGCTACCCGTTAGGAAATCCAAGTTTTCGGGGTATGGGTGCAGGCGCATATTTCGCCAGGAAGCTACGCGCCCCAGCAGGCGGGTCCCAACGTCACCGCGCTCTCGCTCCGCCGAAAGCGTAGCGGTGCGTAAGGCCCTAAAAGACAGGGCCTAAAC
>CATOJE010000100.1 GCA_951800145.1 uncultured Lachnospiraceae bacterium
CGTCCGCTACGCTTTCGGCGGAGCGAGAGCGCGGTGACGTTGGGACCCGGCCTGACGCGGGCGTAGCTTCCTGGCGAATATGCGCCTGCACCTTCCCCCGCCCCTTGCGACTCAATTAAATAGCAAATCTATTTTAAAAGGCTCTTAATTTTGAATGGAAATTTGCACACAAAAAAGTACCTGTCTTTCTGACAAGTACTTTTTACAATTAAAATAGCGGAAATTGGACTTGAACCAACGACACCGCGGGTATGAACCGCGTGCTCTAGCCAGCTGAGCTATTCCGCCATAAATATGGGGCCTATAGGGCTCGAACCTATGACCCTCTGCTTGTAAGGCAGATGCTCTCCCAGCTGAGCTAAGACCCCATAATAACAGCCTTTTCGCGACTGCTTTCATAGTATAACTCCTCACTTATGGATTGTCAACATTTTTTTGACAATTTTTTTAAAAGAATTTTATGAAGATTGTTTTTCTTTGATTTTTTGAAGAAATTGGGGAAAATATGTAAGGAAAACCATCGCGTTTTCCTGTATTTATGTTATAATTATGATTAGGATTGTGCAAGGCGGTGCGAGGAGGCATTTCATGTACTATTTTATCGTGAATCCTTCTTCCCGATGGGGAAGGGGAGAGAAGATATGGATGAAACTGGAAAAGTTGCTTCATAATAAAAAGGTAGAGTACCAGGCATATCTTACTAAGCAGCCTGGGGATGCCAGGTCGATTGCCAGAATGCTTACAAGGGATAATCGGGATGAGAAGGTGATCGTGGCGGTGGGAGGGGATGGGACCTTGAATGAGGTTTTGGATGGGATGTCTTTTCATGAGAAGCTGACTCTGGGCTACATTCCGGCTGGTTCAGGGAATGATTTTGCCCGAAGCTTAAGGCTGCCATCGAATCTCCGGCGGTGTGTGAAAAGGATTCTTTCGCCCAAGTGCTATCTGATGCTGGATTATGGCGTGTTAACCCTTGGGAGCAGGGCAGATCACCGCCGGTTTGCTGTCAGCGCGGGTATGGGGATAGATGGGGCGGTATGCCATGATTTTTCTAAAGCAACGAAGCAAATATGGGGGAAGCGCCGTCTGGCCAGGCTGGGATATATTTTCTGCGGGCTGAAGCAGCTTTTTTTGTCCAGACCCTGCAAAGGATATTTGATTTTAGACCAGGTTAAGAAGATTGAGTTCAACCATGTGTTTTTTATGTCTGCACATATCCATCCCTTTGAGGGAGGCGGTTTTCAGTTCGCCCCCAGGGCCAGCGGCAGCAGCGGAAAGCTGACGATATGTGTGGTGAGCAATGAAAACCGATGGAATCTGCTTCCGATTCTGTCCTCCGCTTTTTTCACGCGGAAGAAGGGGCGGAAGGGGATCCGCACCTTTGAGTGCAGAGAGGCGGCCTTCCATGTGGAGTCTCCCCTGGCTGTTCACACAGATGGAGAGCCCTGCGGGCTTTGGACGGACCTGCACGCAGAGTGCATTGGTAAGAAAATCCGCCTGATTGTGTAAGGATAGCAGAGCGTTTCGGAACCAGTGTGACTGGAACAGGGGGCTGCCGCGATGATAATAAAGAGTAACAAATATGTAAGGAAGATGGAATAAAAATAGTAAGAAAGGTTCGATAAGATATAGAATAAGGTAAGAGAGGAAAGCAGGATGAGAATCGGACAGGGTTATGATGTACACCGGCTGGTGGAAGGCAGAGAGTTGATTTTAGGAGGGGTTTTGATCCCTTATGAGAAGGGACTTTTAGGGCACTCGGATGCAGATGTGCTGGTTCATGCGGTGATGGATGCATTGCTGGGGGCCGCCGCTTTAGGGGACATCGGGGAGCATTTTCCAGATTCAGACCCTGCGTATCAGGGGATTTCCAGCCTGAAGCTGCTGGAGCATGTAGGAAAGCTGCTGGATGAGAACCATTATGTGATTGAAAATATTGATGCGACGATTATCGCCCAGAGGCCAAGGCTGGCAGCATACCGGCCGCAGATGGCAGAGAATATTGCCCATGCCCTGGGCCTTAAGCCCAGGCAGGTAAGTGTGAAGGCGACTACGGAGGAGGGATTGGGATTCACTGGAAATGGCGAAGGGATTTCATCTCAGGCGATTGCATTATTGACAGAAGTGGCAAATTATTGTTATGATGATGCAGAGTGCTGTAAGGGTATGTGTGGCTGTGAGGGCAGAAATGCCTGATACCATATCAGGCACTCGGGATGAGAGCGCTCAATGACAGAATGAGCAGACAGGAGAAGTAGAACTATGAAAATATTTAATACCCTGAGCAGGAGAAAAGAGGAGTTTGTGCCTCTGGAGCCGGGAAAGGTAAAGATGTATGTATGCGGCCCCACAGTTTATAACTACATCCATATCGGAAATGCCCGCCCTATGATTATCTTTGATACAGTGCGCCGCTATTTCGAGTATAAAGGATATGAGGTGAATTTTGTCAGCAATTTTACGGATGTGGATGACAAGATCATTAAGAAGGCGGTGGAAGAAGGCGTCGACGCGGATGTGATTTCCAAGCGGTATATTAAAGAGTGCAAGAAGGACATGGAAGGGATGAATGTAAGGCCGGCCACCAGGCATCCTTTGGCTACAGAGGAGATCGGGGGGATGCTGGAGATGATTCAGACCCTGATAGAGAAAGGCCATGCGTATCAGGCGGAGGATGGCACGGTATATTTCCGGGTAAAGTCCTTTAAGGAATATGGAAAGCTGTCCCACAAGAATCTGGATGAGCTTCAGTCCGGCTTCCGGGAGATTAAGGTAACCGGCGAGGAGGGAAAGGAGGATCCTAATGACTTTGTGCTCTGGAAGCCAAAGAAGGAGGGAGAGCCCTTCTGGGAGTCGCCCTGGTGCGAGGGCCGTCCAGGCTGGCATATTGAGTGCTCCGTGATGGCAAAGCGGTATCTGGGTGACAGCATTGACATTCACGCAGGGGGAGAGGATCTGATCTTCCCTCACCATGAGAATGAAATCGCCCAGAGTGAAGCGGCCAATGAAAAGCCCTTTGCCACATACTGGATGCACAATGGATTTTTAAATATTGATAATAAAAAGATGTCCAAATCTGCAGGAAATTTCTTTACTGTCCGGGAAATCAGTGAGCGGTACGATCTCCAGGTTCTCCGCTTCTTTATGCTCAGCGCCCATTACCGGAGCCCATTTAACTTTAGTGATGAGCTGATGGAATCATCGAAGAATGGCCTGGAGCGGATCCTGACCTGTGCGGAGCGTCTGCGGGAATTACAGGGGAAGGCCTCTGGCAGCGGGATGACCGAGAAAGAGAAGGAGCAGGAGAAGACCTTAGGGGGGCTGACAGCTAAGTTTGAGGCTGCTATGGAGGATGATTTTAATACAGCGGATGCGGTTTCCGCGCTCTTTGAGATCGTAAAGCTGGCGAATACAGCGGCATCAGAAGAGAGCACCCGGGAATTCCTGGACCGCCTTATGGGAGAGATCCAGAAGCTCTGCGATGTATTAGGAATTATTACCCAGCGGAAGGCAGAGATTCTGGATGACGAGATCGAGGAGATGATCGCTCAGCGCAGGCAGGCCAGGAAGGAGAAGAACTTTGCCCTGGCAGACCAGATCCGGAACACCCTTTTGGAAAAGGGAATTATCCTGGAGGATACCAGAGAAGGCGTGAAATGGAAACGGGTGTAATGAAAGGGCTCCTGGAGTATTACAAAACATGGATGAAGCTGGAGGAAAGGGATGCGAATACCTACTCTCCCTTGGTGCTGGCTTATGTGGGGGACGCAGTTTATGAGGTTTTGGTGCGTGCGAAGGTGGTGAATGCAGGAAGCATTCAGGTGAATAAGCTGCACAAGCACAGCTCCGGCCTTGTATGTGCCGGGACTCAGGCAGAGATGATTAAGCTGCTTCTGCCACAGCTTCGGGATGAGGAGACGGCTGTCTTTAAACGGGGCAGGAACGCAAAGTCAGTTACCTCAGCGAAGAATGCATCCATAACCGACTACCGCCTGGCCACCGGCTTTGAAGCATTGCTGGGCTGGCTGTTTTTATCAGAGCAGTTTGAGCGCCTGATCTTCCTTGTGAGTCAGGGGCTGGAGAAAATAGGAGAAATACAATCATGCGATACGAAGAACTGACCATAGAGGGCAGGAACGCGGTACTGGAGGCCTTTCGCTCCGGAAAAACCATTGATAAGCTGTTTATTCAGGACGGCTGTCATGACGGGCCCATCCAGTCCATTACCAGGGAGGCCAGAAAGAAGGATGTGATCCTCACCTTTGTGCCAAAGGAACGGCTGGATCAGATGTCTTCCAGCGGAAAGCACCAGGGGGTGATCGCCTATGGGGCAGCCTATGAGTACGCTCAGGTGGAGGATATGCTGAATCTGGCCAGGGAGAGGGGGGAGCCGCCCTTCTTATTCCTGCTGGATGGAATCGAGGATCCCCATAATCTGGGAGCGATTATCCGCACTGCGAATCTGGCAGGCGCCCACGGTGTGATTATTCCCAAGCGCCGGGCAGCCGGCCTTACAGCCGTGGTGGCAAAGACCTCTGCGGGCGCTTTAAATTATACGCCGGTGGCCAAGGTAACCAATCTGTCTTCCGCCATAGCGGAGCTGAAGGAGAGGGGGATTTGGTTTGTCTGTGCAGACATGAAGGGGGAGAGCATGTACCGTTTAAACCTTACAGGACCAATCGGCTTGGTGATCGGAGGCGAGGGTAAAGGTGCAGGGAAGCTGGTGAAGGAAAACTGTGATATGACTGCGGCGATTCCCATGAAGGGGGAGATCGACTCTCTGAATGCTTCTGTGGCAGCAGGAGTCCTGGCCTATGAGATCGTCCGCCAGCGCCTGGCTGGCGGTGCTTGATAAAGGTCTGCACAGAGTACAAAGGATCCATCTTTGACAGCATCATAAGGATAAATGCCTTTGAGCAAAATATGGGAGCACTCTACGGATGAACAGAGGGAGGAAAATAGAATGAATAGAAAGAAAACGATAATTCGGCAGATAATAACCGTATTCACAGCTGTCTGTATCGCAGCGATGCCGGTGACCGCTTATGGTATGGTGCGGACGCCCATTGCCTCTGGAAGCGTGACCTATGGGAATGGCAAGGTGACCATTGACGCCTCCAATTCCGGCCAGGGCTATGTGATGATTAAATATACCGGAAGCAATGGAAAAATTAAGGTGCAGATATCCAAGGGAACCACCTATACTTATAATTTAAACGCCAGAGACGCCTATGAGGTATTTCCCTTTACCGAGGGAAGCGGCAGCTATTCCTTGAAGGTATTCGAAAATGTAAGCGGCAATCAGTATGCCCAGGCCTGCAGCCAGAATATCCAGGTCAGCCTGGAGAATGAGTATGCGCCTTTCCTGTACCCGAATCAGTATGTGAATTTTAATCAGAACAGCAATGCGGTGGCAGTCAGCAATCAGGTGGCAGCGGGAGCAGGAGAGCAGCTGGCTATCGTAACCAATGTTTTCAATTATGTGGTTGAAAATCTTACCTACGACTATAACAAGGCAGCCAGCGTACAAAGCGGATACCTTCCCAATGTAGACTCCACCCTGGCCACCAGAAATGGCATCTGTTTTGACTATGCATCTTTGATGACTGCTATGCTGCGGGCGCAGGATATCCCGACTAAGCTAGTAGTGGGATACACTGGGGAGCTGTACCACGCCTGGATCAGCGTGTATCTCCAGAACCAGGGCTGGGTGGATAATGTGATTTATTTTGACGGGGCGAACTGGAGCCTGATGGATCCCACCTTTGCCTCCAGCGGCGGGAAGGCTCTGGGAGCAGGGAATAGTACCTATCAGGCAAAGTATGCATATTAAAAGGATAAAGAGGAGACAGTTTCGTGAGCAGTGAATTTGAGGATACACAGTTAAAGAAAGGGTCTGGGGAGAAAACAGAGAAAAAGGCGAAAAACCGCTACCAGCATCAAGAGCTTTCGGCCTTTTGCTTACAGGTGGCTCTTTTGCTGGAGGCAGCGATTCCTCTGGATGAGGGCCTGGCTATTATGGCAGAGGATGCAGGAGAGCAGTGGGAGAAGGATATGCTTCTCTTTATGGCAGAGGGCGTGGAGCTGGGGGATCCCTTTTATCAGGTGCTGGAGGATACCAAGGCCTTCCCACCTTATGTGGTTAAGATGGCGAAGCTGGGGCAGAGTACAGGAACCATGGATCAGATGATGCTCTCTCTGGCAGAATATTATGAGAAAGAATTTTTCTTGATGCGGAATATTAAAAATGCGCTCACCTATCCGATTATTATGGTGTTCATGCTTTTGGCTGTGCTTTTTGTCCTTTTCGCCAAGGTGATGCCCATATTTGAGGATGTTTATTCCCAGCTGGGGGCTGAGATCTCTCCGGCGGCAAGATCCGCGATTCAGTTCGGCGGAATCTTCAGCGGAGTGGCCCTGGCGGCTGGCGCGGTGCTGGTGGTGATCTGCGGCGGAGTGTGGGTATTCGCTAAGATGGGACATAGAATTTCCTTTGTGGAAAAGCTGGTGGCCTGGACGAAACGGCGGAGCCGGATTGCCTTAGCAGTGGCTAACCGGCGGTTTACCTCTGTTCTCGCCCTGACCCTTCGCAGCGGGCTGGAGCTGGAGAAGGGGCTGGAGCTGGCCGGCGAGCTGGTGGAAAATCAGGCCGTGGAGGAGAAAATCGGCACGTGCAGACAGCAGCTGGGAGAAGGGCAGAGCTACTATGCAGCTATGAAGGCGACTGGTCTTTTTTCCGGCTTCCATATCCAGATGATTAAGACGGGAACCAGAAGCGGACATTTAGATCGGGTGATGGAGGATATCTCCCAGGATTACGAGCAGCAGGCAGATGGCGCGATTGACGGTGTGATTTCCAGATTTGAACCGACCATGGTGGCTGTGCTGGCAGTTGCCGTGGGGCTGGTACTGCTTTCTGTGATGCTTCCTTTAGTTGGCGTGCTTTCCACCATCGGATAGCAGCTGGATGAGGGAGGGATGGAATCTGTGAAAGTAAAGAAAATCGATAAAAAGAACTTAAGCATAGCCGGATTTGCGCTGTCCATTCTGTTTTTCGTGCTGGTGGCATTTACCTTTTTCCGCAGTGCCTCCGCCTTTTCCGGAAAGGCAAAATCCGAGGGTGAGGTGACACTGCGCAATGCCATCGCCCGGGCCACGGTCCAGTGCTATGCCATTGAGGGGCGGTATCCCCCCAGTGTGGAATACTTAGAGCAGCATTACGGGATTCAGATTGACAGAAATCGGTATCATGTGTTTTATGAAGGGTTTGCTTCAAATATTATGCCGGACATCACTGTGGTCCCGGCAGAAGAATAGGAGGAGCATCCATGGCAGAAGAAAAGGGAATGAATCAGGGCGCTCCTGGAAGGAGTACGGGAAATCACGGGCAGTTAATGAATGTGCTGTTTACGATGCTGCTGTTTCTGGTATTTGTGCTGTGTGCTCTGTTTACAGTATTGATCGGCGGCCAGGTATATGAAAATATCAATGTGCGTTCTCAGGAGAACTTTACTGGCAGTGTGGCGCTCCAGTATGTGGCAAATAAGGTGCGTCAGGGGGATCAGGAGGGGGCAGTCCGGGTGATTACCCAGGATGGCACAGAGGTGCTGGAGATCGCCAGCGGCCTGGGGGATTATGTTTCCTGGATTTATTATGGGGACGGGGCGATCCGGGAGCTGTTTTTCGATCCGGCGGACGGCCTGGGGCTGGCAGACGGCTTAGAAATACTGACATGCGACGGGTTTTCTGTAAGCCAGAGTGAGGATGGAAGGATCATCCATATTCGGACAGAAGGGGAGGCGGGAGGAACCTTAAGCCTTTCCCTTCGGAGCAGAGGAGGAGAGGACGATGAATAGCAGAAAGCGGTCAGGCTCCGGCATCTTCTTGATGGAAATGATTATGGTCTGCGGTTTCTTCCTGCTCTCAGCAGCAGTCTGCATCCAGGTATTCCTCCGTGCAGATTCCATGAGCCGACTGGCAAGGGAGAAGAACCAGGCAGTGCTGGCAGCCGAGAGCCTGGCAGATACCTGGAAGGTTTATGGCCTGGAAGGGCTTGCGCCCATCCTGGAGGGAGACTCCTGCCCAATGGTTTGCTGGAATGCGGCCTGGGAGAGAACCAGGGAGGAGGGACTGCCCTGCTTTTATGCCAGGCTGACAGAAAGCCAGGAGAAGGCAGATGGAAAAGCCGGGGCATTAAACAGCCTGACCATCGAGATCCGACGGGGTGAGGGACATTCCCGCTGGCGGGAGCTGGGAGAGGAAGCGCTCTTTTCCCTGGAGGTGAAGCAGTACATACCAGCAGGAGGAGGCAGTGATGGCAAAGAGTGAGATGAAAAGCGGAGCTAACATCGGCAGCGCTTCCTTGATTTTGATTTTTATTGTCCTTTGCCTTGGAACCTTTGGGCTGCTGTCTTTAACCAGCGCTAAAAATGATTTAGATCTGGCAGAGCGGAATGGCGCATCGGTATCCGGCTATTATCAGGCAGACGGGGAGGGCGAAGCCTTTCGGCTGGAGATGGAGCAGCTGGCAGCAGAAGCAGTCCGGCAAAACCCTTCGCATCCGGAGGACTATATAAAGGAAGCCCTGACAGAGGGATATCTCCCTGAGGAGCAGGCTGTGGAGAGAGAGATCCCTATGGAAAGCGGCCAGGCGCTTTTGATTAAGCTGGGCTTTTGCTGGGACAATGAGGAGGAGAGAACCCAGGTCCTTCAGTGGATGGTATATAACCGGGAAGAATATGAGATTGATCAGGATATGCCGGTGTGGAGCGGAGAATGACAATAGAGGAGGATAAGGTCAATGGACATATTAGAGCTTTTTAAACGGGCGGTAGAACAGGAAGCATCCGATATCTTTCTGATACCAGGCATGCCTTTTTCCTATAAAATCGGAGGGAGCATCGTTTATCTGGGGGATGAGAAGATTTATCCGGAAGAAATGGATAAGATGATTATGCAGATTTATGATATCGCAGGCCATCGCAATATCGAGAAGGTGGAGGATGTGGGGGATGATGACTTTTCCTTTGCAGTTAAGGGGTTATCCCGGTTCCGCGCCAGCGTAATGCGTCAGAGGGGATCCCTGGCGGCCATTATCCGTATTGTCCGATTTGAGCTGCCGGACTTCACAGCCCTGAATCTTCCCAGGAATGTTATCGACATCTCAAAGATGACCAAGGGGCTGGTGCTGGTAACCGGACCGGCAGGAAGCGGAAAGAGCACCACATTAGCCTGCATCATCGATGAGATCAATAAGACAAGGAATGCCCATGTGATTACACTGGAGGATCCCATCGAGTACCTGCACCGCCATAATAAGAGCGTGGTGACCCAGCGGGAGGTGGGCAATGACACAGACAGCTATATGAGCGGTCTGCGGGCGGCTTTGAGACAGGCTCCGGATGTGATTCTCCTGGGGGAGATGCGTGATTTTGAAACCATCCGCACTGCCATGACAGCAGCAGAGACCGGCCATCTGGTGATCTCCACGCTGCACACCATCGGTGCGGCGAATACCATCGACCGGATCATTGACAGCTTCCCGCCCAATCAGCAGGCCCAGATCCGGATACAGCTGTCCATGGTGCTTCAGGCGGTAGTATCCCAGCAGCTGATTCCCAGACAGGACACCACCGGCGTGGTGCCGGCACTGGAGATCATGTTCTTAAATAACGCCATCCGGAACATGATCCGCGAGGCGAAGGTGCACCAGATCGACGGTGTGATCTCCACCTCAGCAGAGAGCGGCATGGTGACCATGGACAGCAGCCTTTTAAAGCTGTACCGGGAGGGAAAGATTTCCAGGGAACATGCCATTATGTACAGCAGCAATAGTGAATTAATGGAAAAGAAATTAAACCGCATTTAACAAGAACGGTATATTTTTTCAAAGAACTCCTATACTATGGTAAACAATAAATAAATTGGCTGTTTGCCATAGCCTCAAGGGATGCGCTGGATTTTTAATGCGGCGCAGGTCCTTCGGGACGGCTGAATTCAGATGAAAACAGCAGTAAAAGGAGTTTAAAATGAGAGTGGATAAAAGAAAGGTTGCACTGGTAGGATGCGGGCTGGTGGGCATGAGCTATGCCTACTGCCTGTTAAATCAGACGGTTTGTGATGAGCTGGTTTTGATTGATGTGAATAAGCAGAGGGCAATGGGCGAGGCTATGGACTTAAATCATGGCCTCGCCTTTGCTGCCTCGAATATGGAAATTTACCAGGGGGATTACAAAGACTGCATTGATGCGGATCTGGTGGTGATCTGTGCTGGTGTGGCGCAAAAGCCAGGGGAGAGCAGACTGGATCTCTTAAAGCGAAATGCAGAGGTGTTCCGCTCCATTATAGATCCGGTTACCAGAAGTGGCTTTAACGGCATTTTTCTGGTAGCCACCAATCCGGTAGATGTGATGACCCGGATAACCTGCGCCTTGTCCGGGTTTAATGCAGGGCGGGTGCTAGGAAGCGGTACTGCCCTGGACACAGCACGTCTTCGGTATCTTCTGGGCCAATACCTTCATGTAGATCCCAGAAATGTCCATGCCTATGTGATGGGAGAACACGGCGACAGCGAGTTCGTTCCCTGGAGTCAGGCTATGGTGGCGACACGGCCCATTTTAGAGCTGTGCCATAAGGCGCCCGGGGAGGAGAGCATCAGCAGAGAGAAGCTTTCAGAGATCGCGGATCAGGTAAGAGGGGCGGCCTATCAAATTATCGATGCAAAGCAGGCCACCTACTACGGCATCGGTATGGCCTTAACAAGAATTACCAAGGCAGTGCTGGGAGACGAAAACAGCGTTCTCACAGTGACCGCCATGCTGAGAGGAGAATATGGCCAGAGGGATGTATTCGCCGGGGTTCCCTGTGTGATTAATGGCAGCGGGGTCAGGAGAGTGCTGGAGCTTCCCCTGACAGAGGAGGAGGCAAAGCAGTTCTCTGCCTCCTGCCAGACCCTTCAGGAAAGCTTTGAAGGGGTTCTGTGATTAATCATTCACTGTGATCATCTGCAGGCTGTAGGCGGACCAGGTATTGCCCATAATGTAGGTGGTGGTATTCTGGCCGGCCTGGATGGTCACATTGCCAGAGGCGAGAGGACTGGAAACCGGGCTGGTTCCGGTTATGGCGCCAATGATAATAATCGGGAGCTCCCGGATAGCACTCTGGAAGTTGGCATTGGACAGGTAGAAGGTATAATTTCCAGCCAGGGCTCGTTTATAGGAGGTTACCTGGGTAAAGCCCACATTCCGGAAAACGGTGTCTCCATTGTACATCCGGATGTCAAAGCTGGAGCCGCTGTAGCTCATATTAGCCACCCGGTAGCAGCCGTAGCCAGAGGGGAGATTATTACACCCCACGTCATTCACTTGGATCATCTCCAGTCCGCCTTCCCTGGCGTCGGCCAGAACCATGGTAACCTTCTGTCCGGAGGTAAAGGGGAAGGTCTGCTGTAAAAGCAGAGCCTGGAGCCCGGTGGTGCGGTTCACTGAGATGGTATGGAATCCATCGGAAATCGGCTGATAGGCGGATACATTGCTGAATTGGGAATTGGCAGCATAGGTGATTCCGTCAATGCTGAAGTTCACCGGGAAGGTGTTGGTGGAAGCATTGATAAAGCGCACCTGTCCATACTGGTAGCTTGGGACTGATGGGATGGTGGGGAAAATCGGAAGGGTGGAGCAGCCAGGACAGCTTCCGCAGCCAGGGCAGTTCATATTGCCAGGATAAGCAGGAATTCCTCCTTCTGGTGCAATGGGAAGCATGATCCCTGCATTATCATTGCCGGTTTGATTCATATTGCCGGGATAAGCAGGGATCCCTCCCTCCGGCGCAATGGGAGTGGTGATGCCGCCCTGGGTGGGGCTGTGCCATCCGGCAGTTTCCGCGGTGCTGGAAGTGTCCTCGGCAGTTTCAGGAGTTACAGAAGGAGTTTGATAGGAGTCGTTTTCAGCCATAATAAGTCCTCTTGACTTTTTACTTTATCATATGAATGGGAAGAGGGAAGTTTCCGCAAATCCACAAAATAGGGAAAAATAGGCCCGGCCTTTTTTCACAACTTGTCTTTCTTGCTCATAAGATAAAGAAAAAAGGAAAATGAATCATGAGAGATATTACCTTATGTCATCCACGGCTGCAGACTTTGGCAGCCAAGCTAAAGGAAGAGTGTAACGAAAAGGGACTAAAGATAGAAATCGGAGAAACACTGCGGACAAAGGCAGAGCAGGATGCCCTGTATGCCCAGGGAAGAAGCAAGCCGGGAAGAATCGTCACCAATGCTCCGGGAAGCTCCTACAGCTCCTTTCATCAGTGGGGAACTGCCTTTGACATCTATCGGAATGATGGAAAAGGAGCCTATAATGAATCCGGAAATTTTTTCCGCAAGGTAGGTGAGACAGGTGTTTCCTTAGGGCTGGAATGGGGAGGAAACTGGAAAAGCATCATAGATCAACCCCATTTCCAGCTGCCAGACTGGGGAAGCAGTACTCAAAAGATCAAGTCGCTGTACCAAAATCCGGAAGCCTTTATGAAAACCTGGCCTCCAAAGGAGCAGAAGGAGGGCTGGGTGAAGGATGGAGTCGGATGGTGGTACCGCAATGCTGACGGAAGCTATCCGGAAAATCAGTGGAAGCTGATCCGCCAGCACTGGTATCTGTTTGGAGGGAACGGATACATCTGTACCGGGTGGCACCGGTGGAACGGAACCAAGGCTGATGCCGAGGATGGATCCGGCGACTGGTTTTTCCTGGATAATACACCGGGAGGGGCCTTAGAGGGGGCCTGCTGGCATACGAAGGAGAATGGGGCTCAGGAAATTTGGACGGTGGAAGCATAAATTGCTATTTTATTGAGTCTCTGTGATCGCGAAAGTCTGGGGGATCGCTGGCTGAGTGGGTGTCGCAGTCCGTCAAAATTCGCAGGCCAAGTGCGTGTCT
>CATOJE010000101.1 GCA_951800145.1 uncultured Lachnospiraceae bacterium
CGGTGCTTAGGCCCTGTGTTTTAGGGCCTTACGCACCGCTACGCTTTCGGCGGAGCGAGAGCGCGGTGACGTTGGGACCCGGCCTGACGCGGGCGTAGCCTCCTGGCGAATATGCGCATGCACCTTCCCCCGCTGCCAGAGACTCCTTACGGGCTTGGAAATACACTTAGCCAGAGATCCCCAGGCTATCCGCGACTCAATTAAATAGCAATTTCGCATTCCCGAATGAAACCTAAAAAGACAGCGCAGATATCCCCCCAACTCTGGAATCCGCCGGAAATCTATAGTAAAATGAAGAAAACCACACAGGAAAGAGGCGTACAAGATGAACCGAAGAAGAAAAGGCGCAGGGCAGCTGTTGAAAAATTTGCTGGAAACCCGCCTGAGCGCGAGGATGTTTTTTCTCTATATTATCGGAGGCGCACTGCCCATGATCCTCATCGGGATTTACCTGATATTCGGGACAAACCAGATTCTGATCCGTCAGGCAGAGCGGGCGGAGCTGACCGAGCTGGAGCTTTTGGGAAGTGAGACCAGTGAGATGCTCAGCTCCATCAACATGGCTTCCAAGAACTTTTACTTTGATGAAAAGTTGGAGGAGATCGCAGGAAAGCAGTATCAGGAGTACCAGGAGATTGTTAAGGACTATATGGATTATAAGGAGTTTGCGAATTTTGGAAATTTTTATAGCCGGATTGTGTCCTGGATCAGCATATATATGAGGAATGATACCATCAGCGAGAATGCCCATTTTGTGAAAGCAGATGAAGAGGTGGAGAAAGAGAACTGGTATCAAAGCGTTTTAAGCCGGGACGGGGGGGCGGTTTGGCAGTATATGCCTTTACCCCTTGCCCTGGACCATCGGGATACCCTGACCTTAACCCGCCTGCTGAAAACTCAGCGGGGGGAGGAGATAGGGGTTCTGGTACTGTATCTGCGCCTGGAACGCCTTCAGGAGCAGGTAAATAGCCGGGATACCCATACCAGGATGCTTTTAAACGATACCTGGGAGATCGCTTCTAATGGTCAGGGCCCAAAATTCGGACAGGTGAAGCTGCATTTAGATGAGATGGAGGAGGAAGGGGTATCCCAGAAGAATGTGCGCATCGACGGGACGGAATATGTGATGACTACCTATCAGATTCCCCTGGGAGAGTCCAGCGACTATCTTAAGCTGCTGAGCCTGAAATCCTACAAGGATATCCTGGAGCATGCCAATCACCAGAACCGGTGGAGCGTCCTGATTTTTCTTTTCAGCGCTGTCTTTTCTGTGGTGATGATTCTGCTGTTTTCCCGTTCCTTCAGCAACCGGGTGGCCAGGTTTCACCATCAGATGCAGAAGGCGGCAGCCGGTAATTTCGACCTGGAGCCCAGCCTGGGAGGGAATGATGAGATTAGCGAGCTGTATGGATATTTAGGCACTATGATTGGGGATATCCAGCATCTTTTAGCAGAGATTTATCAGGAGCGGCTTCATGCGGAGCAGCTGAAAACCCAGCAGCGGGAAGCGGAATTTAAGGTGCTGGCCAGCCAGATTAATCCTCATTTCCTTTACAATACTTTGGAAACCATCCGCATGAAGGCCAGGCTGAATCATCAGCCGGAGATTGAGGAGCTGGTGAAAATGCTGGCGAAAATCCTCCGGAAAAATATCCGCGCGGGGAGTAAGGAGGTCAGCATTCAGGAGGAAATCCAGCTGGTGGAGTGCTATCTGCGGATTCAGCAGTATCGGTTCGGGGAAAGAATCCAGTATGAGATATTTGTGGAGGAGGGATTGAAGGAATACCGGATTTTGCCGTTGATTTTCCAGCCCCTTGTGGAAAATTCCATTATCCATGGGCTGGAGACCAAGGAGGGGACCGGCCATATCCGAATCCGGGTTGAGCGGGAGGAGGATGTGATTTTGAGCTATATCCAGGATGACGGACTGGGGATATCCAGTGAGCGTCTGGCTCTCCTAAACCAGGAAATGAACCGCCGGAATTTAAACCGGCCCCACATCGGCATCTGCAATGTGCACCAGAGAATTCAGCTAAAATATGGGAATGACTACGGACTTTCCATCACCAGCATCGAAGGGGAGATGACCCAGATCCTCATTCGGATTCCCGCCACAGAGCCCGGCTGCGTCTGAATCTATCCGGAACAGGGTGGTTCAAAAGGCGAAATTACCGGTAAGAAAAGCAGCGCCTGAACCGCTTCGGAGCAGAGTGGTTCAGAACGACGAAATTACCGGTAAGAAAAGCAGTGCCTGAACCGCTCCGGAACAGAGTGGTTCAAAAGGCGAAATTACCGGTGAGAAAAGCAGCTCTTAAATCGAACCAGAGCCGGGGAGGAGGCTGGCAGCTCTGGAAAACCGCAAACAGGCATACTGGAAGGCCTTCGGGCGGGGAGTCCCTAAAAATAAGGGGGAAAGGTCTCTGAATTTCAGGGTATTTATTTCCTGCTCCCGTTTTTATAATGAATGATATAACCGTTCAGAGGGCAGTGGCTCGACAGAGGAAAGCCTCTGCGTGAGTGGCGGAAAATTTAAAAACGGGAGGCTATGCAGGATGAAAAAACCAAAGAAGCAAAAAGAAGCAAAGCAAAAATTCTCCATGGAACTGATGTGGAAGCAGCGGTATCTTTTAATGATGTCGGTGCCCTTCCTGATCTGGCTGATTATCTTTAAATATGTTCCTTTATGGGGATGGATCATGGCATTTCAGGAGGTGGTGCCAAAGTCCTTTGCCCTGCCGGTGTGGGAGCGGAGGTTTGTGGGATTTAAGAATTTTATCGACGCCTTTACCGACCGCCTCTTTGCCCAGACCATGATAAATACCATCGGTATCAGTATTCTGGGGATTGTCATCGGCACTGCGGCGGCGGTGATCTTTGCGCTGTTTTTGAATGAAATCCGGATGGAGGGCTTTAAGAAGGTAACCCAGACTGTGTCTTATCTGCCTCACTTCGTATCCTGGGTGATTATCGCCAGCATCGCGAAAATGCTGCTGAATGACGGCGGCGCCATCGAGACCATGTTTGGTGTGAAGCTTCATCTCATGTCAACCAATTCTCCACTGTTCTGGGTGGTGGTCTGCCTGATTAATGCCTGGAAGGAGGTGGGCTGGGACGCGATTATCTACCTGTCCGCCATGGCGGGAATCGACCAGGGAATCTATGAGGCAGCCAAGGTGGACGGGGCCAACCGGTTCCAGCAGATGTGGCACATCACTCTTCCGGGGATTAAGCCTACAGCGATTGTACTGCTGATTATGAGCGTGGGAAGCGCGTTAAATGTAGGCATGGAGCGTCAGATGCTGCTGAGCAACGGCATCGTCCAGGACCATGCCATGGTGCTTTCCTGGTTTGCTTATGTCCGCGGCATTGGCTCGAATAACTATGGATTAGGTACAGCTATCGGTATGTTCCAGTCAGTTGTAGGCATTATCCTGCTGTTCATCGCCAATAAGGTGGCTGGAATGATTGGCGAAAGTAAATTAGTGTAGGGAGGAAAGAAGGATGCTGGAAAAGAAAAAGGGGATCTTTGATTACATACTTCTGGTGCTGTTCTGCGGCATGATTTTTATCACCGTTTATCCATTCTTAAACGTGCTTGCCATCTCATTAAATGATCCCATGGACACTATGAGGAATGTGAATTTTATTATACCAAGGAAGTTTACTTTAAGTAATTATCAGTACGTATTTACATCCAATAATATGCTAAAGCCATTTGCTCTTTCTGTGCTTAAGACACTGGTGGGAACAGGGATCGGCGTGGTATTTACTTCCATGCTTGCATACGTTTTAAGTCGGAAGGACTTCTATTTTAATAAATCCTTTACCATTATTTTTATCATTACCATGTATGTAAGCGGCGGTATGATTCCGGAATATCTTCTGATTATGCGCACCTTAAAGATGGGAAATAACTTCTGGGTCTACATTATCCCCGGCATGATCTGGGTCTACAATGTGATTCTCATGCGCTCCTTTATCGAGGGCATGCCTATGGCGCTCCAGGAGGCGGCTAAAATCGACGGCGCCAATGACCTGGTTATCTGGTCCAGGATCATCTTCCCCCTATGTAAGCCGGTGCTGGCCACGGTGGCACTGTTTGTGGCTGTGGGACAGTGGAATTCCTTTATGGATACCTATCTCTATGCCAGGGAGCTGCCCACCCTTCAGTACATCCTGTACGAGATTATAGAAAACGCCCAGATTAAGATTGACCCCCACGCGGCGGCATTAGGGCAGGTGAAGAACGCGGTCTCCCCTATGTCTGTCCGCATGGCAGTAACGGTCATCGCCACAGTGCCTATCTTAGTGGTGTATCCCTTCCTGCAGAAATATTTTGTAGGCGGCATGACGCTGGGGGCAGTGAAGGACTGAGCGGCTGTATGACGGGTTCAGCTATTTGCAAAACGAGTAACCAGATAGCCGGCACACGTAGGAGCAGCAATAAGCTTTATTTTAGAAGGAGGAAGGTTTATGATGAAGCGAATGAGAACAGGAGCTCTTCTTCTGGCCCTCTCTCTTTGCGCCGGGGGAGTATTCACCGGCTGCGGAAAGAAGGAGGAAAGCCGGATTGGCGAGGACGGTATTTTGGAGCTGGAGTTTTTTAATAAGGACGGGGAGGAGGATGCCTGGGATAATCCGGTGGCCCAAGCCCTGACGGAGGCCACCGGGGTACGCCTGAAGGTTGATTACCCTGTAGCCTCCCAGGATATGAAGGTGGCCTTAATGATTGCGGAACAGAATTTCCCGGATCTGATTTATGCGAAAGGCGATGTGGCCAGCTTAATCGACGCGGGAGCGCTGATTGACATGACGGATCTCATCGAGGAGTACGGCCCCAATATCAAAAAAATGTACGGGGATGAATTCGATAAGCTGAGGTATTCCGAGGAGGACCCATCCATCTACCAGCTATCCTCCTACGCCATGGGCGGAGAGCTCTATAAGAGCGCGGGAACGGCTCAGATGCAATGGGCTGTGTTAAAGGAAAATAATTATGAAATTCCCAGAACTCTGGATGATTTAGAGCGGATGCTTAAGGATTATCTTGCGGCCCATCCTACCACGGAGGACGGTCTGCACACCATTGGGATTACCTTATCTGCCTCAGACTGGCACTGGATGATTACTCTGGGGAATCCGGCCACCTCCATCGCGGACGGGGCTCCGGATAATGGACAATGGCTGATTGATGAGAATTATAATGCGATGTATAAGTTCCGCTGGTTAAACCGGATGTACCATGAGGGAATCCTGGACCCGGAATTTGCCACCCAGACCCATGAGGACTACATCGCGAAGCTGTCCTCCGGACGTGTGTTAGCCCTCTTTGACACAGACTGGGATTACATGGACGCGGAGCGGGTGCTAAAGGCGGATGGGAAGCTGGATAAGACTTATGCGCCCCTTCCCATCACCATCAGCGATGAGGTAAAATGCCCTACATTAATGTCCCAGGGCCTGGTGACCGGCCAGGGGGTGGGCATCACCACAGCCTGCAAATATCCGGTGGAGGCGATAAAATTTTTAGACTATATCTGCTCCGATGAAGGGCAGGTTCTGGTAAACTGGGGTGTGGAGGGAATTAATTATTTTGTAGATGAAAGTGGAAAGCGCTACCGCACCCAGGAGGAGATTGACAAGTCAAATTCGGATAAGGATTACGCGAAAAATACCGGAGTGGGCTTCTATGCCTATCCCTTCCCCAACTATGGCACCGGGGTACTGGACGCCACCGGAAATGCCTATACCACAGCCAGCAGGGAAGCGGTGATTGATGAGTACGATGAGGAGCAAAGAGCGGCCTGCAGGGCCTGGGGCGTGGAGCTTCTGCTGGATATATTCCCTCGGCCGGAGGAGTTTGAGATACCCAAATATCCGCCAGTGTGGGCTTATATTAAGCCGGCCAAGCTAGATGATATCGGCAATAAGCTGGATGAGGTAGCCTGGTCCAGCCTGATTAGCTGCGTGATTGGCAATGAGCAGGATTTTGACAAGAACTATGACGCCATGATTGCCAGCTTTGAGAGTACCGGCATGAGCGAGGCGGAGGCGATTCTTACCGATATCATTAAGAGTAAGGTGGCTATGCTGGAGGAGTAAAGGGATGCTGCAGAACAGAGGAACATCGATTTTTGGCCCTGGGGATGGGCAAAAGCTTCCCTTTGGAGGCGATTATAACCCGGAGCAGTGGCCGGAGGAAATCTGGGAGGAGGATATGCGGCTGTTCCATCTGGCCGGGGTGGACTGTGTGACGCTGAATGTATTCAGCTGGGCGGCGCTTCAGCCGGATGAGGAGACCTATTCCTTCGAAAGGCTGGATAAGATCATGGAGATGATCAGGAGGAACCATCTCCAGGTGATTTTAGCCACCTCCACCGCCGCCCACCCGGCGTGGATGGCCAGAAAATACCCGGAGGTGTTAAGGGTAGAGATGAACGGGATGAAGCGGAGATTTGGCGGACGGCATAATTCCTGCCCCAACAGCCCGGTGTACCAGAAGTATTCCGTGGCCCTGGCCGGGAAGCTGGCCGCCCGGTACGGGAAATCCGAAAATCTCATGGCCTGGCATATTAATAATGAGTACGGCGGGGAATGCTACTGTGAGAACTGCCGTCAGGCCTTCCTGGTTTGGCTGAAGGAAAAATACCATACCTTAGAGGAGCTGAACCGTGTGTGGAATACCAGCTTTTGGGGGCACACCTTCTATGACTGGGAGGAGATCGCGGCGCCGGATCTTCGCAGCGAGCACTTTGAACGAGGTCGGACCATGTTCCAGGGAATTTCCCTGGACTACCGCCGCTTCTTTTCCGACTCCCTTCTGGCAAACTACCAGGCGGAGTACCGGGCGGTGAAGGCTTATACCCCGGATATCCCGGTAACCACCAATCTGATGGGCTTTTATAAGCCTCTGGATTATCAAAAGTGGTCCCGGTATATGGATTTCATTTCCTGGGATAATTATCCGGATAATGAGACGCCGGCGGCGGTTACTGCCATGAACCATGACCTGATGCGGGGATTAAAGGGGGGACAGCCCTTTGCGCTGATGGAGCAGACCCCAAGCGTAACCAACTGGCTCTCCTATAATGCGTTAAAGCGCCCCGGGGTAATGCGGCTTTTAAGCTACCAGGCTGCGGCCCACGGGGCGGATTCCATATTATTTTTTCAGATGCGCAGAAGCATCGGTGCCTGTGAAAAGTATCACGGGGCGCTGATTGACCATGCAGGCCATGAGCATACCCGGGTGTTCCGGGAGATGCAGGAGCTGGGAGCGGAACTAAAGAAGCTGGGGACTTCCTTTATGGGAGGGAGAGTCCCGGCAAGGGCCGCGATTCTGGTGGACTGGGATAACTGGTGGGCCCTGGAGTATTCCGCGGGGCCAAGCTGTGATTTAAAGTATCTGGACGAGGTGGAGAGGTATTACAGTGCCTTTTATGAGCAGAATATCCCGGTGGACCTTATCTCTGTGGAGGATGCCCTAGCGCCCTATTCCCTGGTGGTGTGTCCGGTTCTCTACATGGTGAAGCCCGGGTATGACCAGGTGCTTTCCCGGTACGTGGAGCAGGGGGGAACGGCGGTTTTCACCTTCTTTTCCGGGATTGTGGATGAGCATGATTTGGTCACGCTGGGGGGATACCCGGGGAAGCTGAGAACGCTTCTTGGCATATGGGTGGAGGAGAGTGATGCTCTGCCTCTGGGAATGGCAAATGGATTTACCTGGAGGAAGAAGCATTACCCCGCCCAGCTGCTGTGCGACATCATGCACCTGGAGGGGGCAAAGGAGGAGGCAGCCTATGAGTCGGATTTTTACGCCCATACACCGGTGCTTACAATGAATACCCTGGGAAAGGGAAAGGCATGGTATGTGGGGACCAGGAGCAGCCGGGAGTTTTACCGCGATTTTATCCATGCGCTGGCAGCAGAGTCCGGAGTGAAGGAAATCTGGACGCCCATCCCCGGGGTGGAGGTATCCATACGGCAAAAGGATGAGGAAGCCTGGATGTTTTTCCTGAACCACAATCCGGATGGAGTGGAAATGACCGCAGAGCTGGCCGGGAACAGCCTGCTGGAGGGACGGCGGTATAAGGCTGGAGACCGGTTATTCCTTCCGGGAAAAGGGGTGATGATTTATCAGGTTGCAAAAACATCCATGAGCCGGCAGGGCAGTTGATTTCCCGGTTCGGATTTACCCCGGAGCATGTGGCGGAGGTTTTGCAGGTGAGAGGGCAGATGGCCTGAGTCCAGCGTATCAGAAGGATAAGGAGGATTGGGATGAAATATTTAATCGGGATCGATGTGGGGACCTCGGCGACGAAGACGGTGCTGTTCGATGAAAGGGGAAGGGCGGTTGCCTCAGCGTCTAAGGAGTATCCCATGGAGCAGCCGGAAAATGGGTGGGCCCAGCAGCGGCCGGAGGACTGGCGGGACGCGGTCCTCTCTACGTTAAAAACCGTGTCGGCATCGGTGGAGAACCGGGAGGACATCCTGGGAATCGGCCTTTCCGGCCAGATGCATGGGCTGGTGATGCTGGATGAGGAGGGGCAGGTGATCCGCCCGGCGATTATCTGGTGTGACCAGCGGGCCAAGGAGGAAACGGAAGACATGTTAAAGGCTATGCCCAGAGAGGAGTGGATCCGGATTACGGCGAACCCGCCCTTAGCCGGGTGGACTGCGGCAAAAATCTGCTGGGTGAAAAAGCATGAGCCGGATAATTACCGGCGGTGCCGCCATATCCTGCTTCCGAAAGACTATATTCGATATATCCTTACGGGAGTGCATGCCACGGAGGTATCGGATGCCAGCGGCATGCAGCTTCTGGATGTGCCTGGACGGTGCTGGTCAAAGGAGGTGCTTAAAGCTCTTTCCATCGATGAAAGCCTTCTGGGGCAGGTGTATGAATCCTGCGAGGCCACAGGCTGCCTCCGGCGGGAGATTGCCAGGGAGCTGGGCCTTGGCAGCCAGGTGGTGGTGGCAGGCGGAGCGGGGGATAATGCAGCCGCGGCGGTGGGGACCGGAATTGTGGAGGACGGAAGAGCATTTACCACCATCGGGACCTCCGGCGTGGTATTTGCCCACAGCAGCCAGCTTTGCATCGACCCCAAGGGCCGGGTCCATACCTGCTGCTGCGCGGTGCCAGGCGCCTGGCATGTGATGGGGGTTACCCAGGCAGCCGGGCTTTCCCTGAAATGGTTCAGAGATCAGCTCTGCCAGGAGGAGATCCGGAGGGCAGAGGAGGAGGGCCGGGATGTCTATGACCGGCTGAATGAGATGGCGGGCCGGATTCCCGCGGGCAGTGACCGGCTGATTTATCTTCCTTATCTGATGGGAGAGCGGACGCCTCATCTGGATTCCGACTGCCGCGGCGTCTTTTTCGGCCTTTCCGGAATTCACACCAAGGGGCATATGCTCCGGGCAGTGATGGAAGGGGTGGCCTACTCCCTCTGCGACTGCAATCAGATTTTAAATGAAATGGGAATCACGGTAGGGGAGATGATGGCCTGCGGAGGAGGCGGAAGGAGCCCTCTCTGGCGGCAGATGCTAGCAGACCTTTATCAATGCACGGTGAAGACGGTGGAACAGTCAGAGGGACCGGCTCTGGGAGCAGCCATCCTGGCCGGGGTGGCATGTAAGCTTTACCCTTCTGTGGAGGAGGCCTGCCATGTCATCATCCATGAGGAGAGCCAGACCTTCCCCCATGAGGCAGAGTCCAGGCTCTATGGCGAATACCATAAAGTATATCAGGGACTGTACAGGAGCCTTCGGGAGGATTATCAGAAGCTGGCAGCACTTCCCTGACAGTTCCCATCGTTTTTGCCAGAATCGCCTATAACCCCGCTGCAGCCGTTAACTGTGCATGCAGGCATGCCCATTTGGCTGCCTGCGGGAATCAATAGGAGGAGAAAATTATGGTTAATATTTAAGAAGTAAAAGTCGGCATCGTGGCGGTAAGCCGCGACTGTTTTCCAGAAAGCCTTTCCGTTAACCGGAGACGGGCTTTGATTGAAGCTTATCGGGAAAAATACGGCGACAAGGAGATTTATGAATGTCCGGTGTGTATCGTGGAGAGTGAAATCCATATGGTGCAGGCCCTGGAGGATGTAAAAAAGGCCGGCTGTAATGCACTGGCTGTGTATCTGGGAAATTTCGGCCCGGAGATATCCGAAACCCTTCTTGCAAAGCATTTCGACGGCCCGGTGATGTTTTTCGCGGCGGCAGAGGAGTCCGGGAGCAGCCTGATCCAGGGACGGGGAGACGCCTACTGCGGCATGCTGAACGCAAGCTATAACTTAAAGCTGCGCGGCATCCGGGCATACATACCGGAGTACCCGGTAGGGACGGCAAAGGAGTGCGCGGACATGCTGAAGGAATTCGTCTCCATGGCCCGGGCGATCGTCGGATTGTCCCAGCTTAAGATCATTTCCTTCGGCCCCAGGCCCTTAAACTTTATGGCCTGCAATGCCCCGATTCAGCAGCTTTTTAACCTGGGCGTGGAGATCGAGGAAAACTCGGAGCTGGATTTATATGAAGCCTTTAAACGCCATGAGGGGGATGAGCGGATCCCGGAGGTGGTGAAGGATATGGAGGCAGAGCTTGGCCAGGGAAATAAAAAACCGGAGATCCTGAAAAAGCTGGCCCAGTATGAGCTGACACTGCTGGACTGGATCGAGGCGCACCGGGGATACCGAAGATCTGTGGCCATCGCCGGCAAATGCTGGCCGGCCTTCCAGACTCAGTTCGGATTCGTCCCCTGCTATGTGAACAGCCGCCTTACCGGCCGGGGAATCCCCGTATCCTGCGAGGTGGATATCTACGGGGCCTTAAGTGAGTTCATCGGGACCTGCGTCAGCGAGGATGTGGTCACCCTGCTGGATATTAATAATTCCGTTCCGAAGGATCTGTATGAAGAGGACATCCGGACCCAGTTTCACTATAAGCAGCAGGAGACCTTCATGGGCTTCCACTGCGGCAATACCAGCTCGAAAAAGCTTTCCTCCTGTGAGATGAAATATCAGCTGATTATGGCAAGATCCCTTCCGGAGGAGGTGACCCAGGGAACGCTGGAGGGAGATATCCTGCCAGGGGATATTACCTTCTTCCGCTTACAGAGCACAGCGGATAATGTGCGGCGGGCCTATATCGCCCAGGGAGAGGTGCTGCCGGTGGCCACCCGCTCCTTTGGCTCCATCGGAATCTTTGCTATCCCGGAGATGAACCGCTTTTACCGCCATGTGCTCATCGAAAAAAATTTCCCCCATCACGGGGCAGTGGCCTTTGGGCATTTTGGAAAGGCGCTTTATGAGGTGTTCAAATATATCGGCGTGGCCCCGGAGGAGATCGGCTTTAACCAGCCTGCCGGCATGCGATATATAACAGAAAACCCATTTGCCTAAGGACGGCGGCACAGACAGACACTAAGAGACTCTGAAGAAATTCATCCTTCATTGCTGTAAAAAATCACAGCCGGGCTTTGATAAACCCGGCTGTGGTTGTAAAGCATTTTGTTTTGTCACAGTTCAAGCCATTGCTTGACTGTTTCTACTGACACTTCAGAAATATCGGCAATTTCTTCTATAGGAAACCCTTTTTGATATAGTTTTTTTGCTGACCGCTTCTCTTTTTCCGTTACTTCCTCTTTAACCTCCGCTTTAACTTCCTCTTTAACCTCCGCTTTAACTTCCTCTTTAACCTCCGCTTTAACTTCCTCTTTTACCGCTGCTTCCACTTCCCTTCGAAGCCTCTTGTGATAAGCCATCTGAATATACTCTTCATCAAATAATGCCATCATGATTGATATCGCCTCGCTTTCTTTCGATCTCAAATACTCTGCTAACACATCTTTATCCTTACAAATGCGGATTGTCTCCAACACCGCTTCTCTGGTATACCCATACTTCTTTACCTGCTCCGTGTATACCTTTGAAAACTCAACATATTGGCTGATAATGTCCTTTCCCTTGCCTCCGTACAGCATCTTCGCCTTTATCTCAATAGAGCATTCCTTCCCATGAAAAAATTCTTCTGACAAGGTAATATATTCAGGCCGCTCAACTCTCTTTCCTGTGAATATCACGTATAACTCAGCCTTCGGCAAAGATACTTTCGTGCTGCTGTATAAGTCTGCGGCTTCTCTTCTGAAATAACCATGATACGTTTCTGCCAGATATAATAACATCCGAATCAAAATATTCATCGACCAGGTTGACTGTGCCTCAGTCAATAGGATGACTTTATCCTTGTTCCTGAATCCGACGTCATTATAGATCCCATCCGTCAGCACGTTCCGTATCGTGATGTCCGTCAGATCCTCTTCCGTTGTCTCTATGTCTTCTGGATGTAGGGCCTGATATAACTGCAGCAGGTACTTCTTATCTCTGAACAAGCCGCAGAATACAGAATCTTTCGCTGTTCGCCTGGCAATCGCATCTTGCTCATCCACTGCTGTATTCGTTTCTTTTTGTGGATTGTCTCCCATAGCTCCTCCTTCGTATAGACTTTCTATTTGCATTATATACCGCCCATAAGCCTATTTCAAGCCTTTCCGAAGATTCCAACACATGATATCTGCATCGTGGTTACTGCTCACGGCCCTGCCGTTCACAGCAACAAAATGCACACAAAATGGCCATTCTGTCCATTTTGGCGCCGAAACCCTCGGGTTCACTGTGACTTT
>CATOJE010000102.1 GCA_951800145.1 uncultured Lachnospiraceae bacterium
CTGGGAGGATTCCTTGAGATGTAGGTCCGGTCTCTCACGGACCTTATGCGTCCGCTACGCTTTCGGCGGAGCGAGAGCGCGGTGACGTTGGGACCCGGCTGCTGGGGCGCGTAGCTCCTCGGCGAATATGCGCCTGCACCGATACCTCAAAAACTTGGATTCCCTAACGGGTAACGACACACACCCAGCCAGCGAATCCTACCGGGTTGCGACACCCACTCAGCCAGCGATCCCCCAGACCTTCGCGATCACAGAGACGAAAGTAAATAGCAACAACACCACGAAAGGAGACCACCCCCCATGCATTCATTTGACACCATCGACCAAGCCCTGACGGACCTGAGAAACGGAAAGCTCATCCTTGTCACCGATGACCCGGACCGGGAAAATGAGGGCGATTTTATCTGCGCAGCGGAGTTTGCAACCACTGCGAATATTAACTTCATGGCCACTTATGGTAAAGGCCTGATCTGTATGCCTATGTCGGAGGAATATGTCCAAAAGCTCCAGATCCCTCAGATGGTCACACAGAATACTGATAATCACGAGACCGCTTTCACGGTTTCCATTGATCACGTCAGCACCTCCACTGGAATTTCGGCTGCGGAGCGCTCTGTGACTGCTATGAAGTGTGCAGAGGAGGGGGCCCGGCCGGAGGATTTCCGGCGCCCAGGGCATATGTTTCCTCTGTTGGCAAAGAAAAACGGGGTATTGGAAAGGAACGGACACACCGAGGCCACTGTGGATCTGCTCCGTCTGGCAGGCCTTAAGGAGTGCGGCCTTTGCTGTGAAATTATGAGAGAGGACGGCACCATGATGCGGACGCCGGAATTGATTGAGCTGGCAAAGGAATGGAACCTTACCTTTATTACTATTAAAGATCTGCAGACCTACCGGAAGCGCCATGAAAAGCTGGTAGACCGGGTGACTGTGACGAAAATGCCTACCAAGTATGGAGAATTTACAGCTTACGGCTATGTTAACCGGCTGAATGGCGAGCACCATGTGGCGCTGGTGAAAGGCGAAATCGGGGATGGAGCGGATGTGCTTTGTCGTGTCCATTCTGAATGCCTTACGGGAGATACCTTCGGCTCCCTCCGCTGTGACTGCGGCCAGCAGTTTGCCGCTGCTATGACCCGTATTGAAAAGGAGGGGCGGGGGATCCTTCTGTATATGCGCCAGGAAGGACGGGGAATCGGCTTGATCAATAAGCTCCGGGCCTATGAGCTTCAGGAGCGGGGAATGGACACTCTGGAAGCCAATCTTGCATTGGGCTTTGCCGGAGATGAGAGGGAATATTATATCGGCGCCCAGATTTTAAAGGATTTGGGAGTGAAAACCCTCTGCCTTTTGACCAATAATCCAGATAAGGTATATCAGCTTTCGGATTTTGGTATGCAGATTACCAGGCGGGTTCCGATTCAAATGGATGCTACGCCGGAGGATTTATTTTATCTGAAAACAAAGCAGAAACGAATGGGACACATTTTATATTACCAATAGTCAGGAGGATTTAGTATGAAAACTTATGAAGGAAATCTGGTATCAAAGAATATAAGAATCGGCATTGTAGCCGCACGGTTTAATGAGTTTATCACATCCAGGCTTCTAAGCGGCGCTGTGGATGGGCTTACCCGTCACGATGTGAAGGATGAGGACATTCATGTTGCATGGGTGCCGGGTGCATTCGAAATCCCGCTGATCGCCTCGAAGATGGCAAAAAGCGGGAAATACGATGCGGTTATCTGCTTAGGTGCTGTGATTCGTGGCAGCACCAGCCATTACGATTATGTTTGTAATGAGGTTTCCAAGGGGATTGCTTCCATCTCCTTATCCAGCGGCGTCCCGGTGATGTTCGGGGTGCTGACCACAGAGAACATTGAGCAGGCCATTGAACGCGCTGGGACAAAGGCTGGAAATAAGGGATATGATTGTGCCCTGGGGGCCATTGAGATGGTGAATCTCCTTCGGGAGATCGAATAGTACAGAGAGTCCTCTGTTTTAACGCCTGCTATGGGCTCTTCGCTCCTGCAGCTCCCGCTTCAGCCCTTCCTCCGATGTGGATAAGAGTGAAGCCACCTCCTTTTCCGGCAGCACAGATGTATAGTAGGGCCCCTGCTGCAGATGACAGCCAAACCGATCCAGAAAGTCCTTTTGAACCTTGGTCTCCACACCATCTGCCAGCACATTTTTCTTCATCATTTTGGCGATCTGCACCAGACCTGCATTTACTGGGGCAGACTTAGGATTATTTTCCAGCTGCCAGATAAACATCCGGCCAAATTTTAATGTATCCACCGGGAGCTCAAAGACCTGCCCCAGGCCGGTGCTCCCGGACCCGAAATTACTTAAAATCAGCTCTATTCCCATCCAGGAAAGATTTTTCAGCAGTACCATCACATTAGAGCGGGCAGTATCCGCCACATATTCCTCCAGCTCAATGGCCAGCTTTTTCGGGGGAATCTGGTACTGCTGAATAAGCTTTGCCATTTCCTGCTGGAAGTCTCCCTGCAAAAGCAGCATGGAGGATATTGGCAGGGCGATGGACTCGAAGGGCACCCCTGCCTTTGTCAGGCGGGAAATCATCTCTGCCGCCTTATTTAAGGCATAATACTCTACCAGGCGCACCTGGCCGGTATCCTCTGCAATCGGAAGGAACTCTGTGCTGCCCACCATCCCCACATCCTTTATAAATACCCGCATTAACAGCTCTGCTCTTGTAAACCGCTTCTCCTCGCGATTATAGGTGGGGCGGTAGCAGATCTCCACCTCCTCATTGGCAATGGCTGTGCCAAGGTATCTGGCGATGGCCTGCTTCCGAAGATTCTGGGTGTGAAGCGCTTTATCATAAACAGCGTACTGATTGCTTCCCATCTCTGCCGCCTGAGTCGCCGCCATATCCAGGCATTTCAGCATCTCGGTTGCATTGGATGCATAGCCCGGATATGCGCACAGGGCAATCTGAACCGAGCATATACACTCCGTATTTCCGATCACCCAGTTATCATTAAAGCGTTCGATCAAAAGCTCCGCCATCTGTGAGGCTTCCCGAAGTCCCTGGTTCTTCATGATAATGATGAATTCCACACCTACATAGCGAAAAACCATACAGCCGGTTCTCTGCTTCAGATAATCCATAATCATCCCCAGCAGCTCATCACAGTATTCAAAGCCAAAGAGATCATTCATCCGTTTAAAATTTTCTATGTAAAGTTTCAGTATCACCCCCCGGCTGTTTCTGGCCAGCTGTGCGTCCATCTGGCTCTGGCAGGAATTTGTATCTTTTGGATGATGTGTTTCCTTCTGCGCCAGATTTTGTGGCAGATGCTTTTCCTTATTCTCCCTGGATGGCCGTTCCTTCTTTCCAAATAACCCCATAACTCTTCTCCTTCAACCATTTTCCCTATTTAAAACGTCTAATGCGTTTTCTTCAATCTCCAAGTCCTTTCTGGCCTGCTTCAGCCGAAGGTCAAACAGGGGATAAAATTCTCCCCTCTTATCAAATGGCTCCACATAAAAATGCCGCAGCACATACATGCAGCCTGCCTTCCGCATGGATTCCTCTCCCCCGGCAGTGAGATGCTCATCCAAATCCTCCAGAAAACAGTGCCAGTCCAGCACAAACTTTTCATAAGCCTTCAAGTCCGGCGTATCAATCCACTTTTTCACCTTTACCTTAGCCCAGTTGCCTTTTATACACTCATGTACCTGAAGAAAATACTGAAACGACTGATTCTCATAATATCGCCCCAATGGAAATAAGCGGCAAATCCCCGGGCGAATCAGATGAATCCTGCACCTCCCCTGGTCATTCAGGTAAACGCAGGCTTCATCCTCCCCTGACATCCGCAGATTCGGCAAAATCAACCCATCTACTACATGAAGCTCCAGCTCCTCCTCTAAAAGCTCCTGAAAGCTTTTCCTTCGTCCCACCGAGATCCGATGCACATCCAGAGGATCCAGCACGATGGACTCCCCCATCCCCCGGCAGCAAAAGGAGCAGCCCACACAGCCGCCGCAGTCCGCCTTCACCATATCATTGGCTCCGTATAAACGGCCGTCCGATATTTCTTCTAAGCTGATTTTTCTCCTCATACCCTTCCCTCTTACTTCCATTTTCTATAAGTATAATCCATAGACCACACGTTCTGCAACCTGTTTTCCAAACAAATCGATTCCATCATCCGCAGACCCTTTTCCTGTCAGAGCAAAGTGCGGCGCATCCCCAGGGTTTTTTGCTCGATAGGACGCACGTTCCTATAGAATGAGAAAAGGCCCGCCTGGATGTTCCAGGTGGGCCCTTTTTCGCCTGCTGCATTTTCGGCGCTGCGGATTCCACATCCCGTTTCCTGCAATCTTCACTTTTATGGAATACATTCCATATAGCAGCTATGAAACAAAATAATCGTTAAGCAGTATCTCCGCTCTGGAGAGATACATCAACAATTTGTTCCATCTCTACTTCCTTTCCATCCAAAAGATCCATCATCGTCCTGACACACCGTCTGGCCAGCATGGGTACATCCTGGGCTATGGTGGTAAGCTCCGGAGTAAACATTCGAATCATGTCTACCCCGTCATACCCGATAATATGGAGCTCCTCCGGCACATGGATTCCCTTACGCATTGCCAGATTCAGGCAGTACATGGCGCCAATGTCCGAGGTAAATACTCCATCTACATTTTGATAAATATCCATATATTGGGCAATCAGCCGGCGGTAATAATCATAATCCATCATATTCCATTCCATTTCCACCGTTTTTACTGTAACACCGCCCTCCTGCATAACCCGTATGAATTCCAGGTGACGGTCATTCGAAGGGGTCTGGACCCGGAAGGAGCCGCCGAACTGGAGAACATTTTTACAGCCTGCCTGCAAAAGCAGCTCCGCAGCCAGCCTTCCGCCCTTGGCGTGATCCGAATGAATCAGCGGAATGGTGGGCCCCAGATCCCGATCCATCGCCACCACCGGCTTATTTAAATTCATATAGGCATCATTGGTCAGGGAATGGGCGCCTGTGATGATCCCATCCATCACATGCTGCTTCAGCATGTCGATAAAGTCCTGCTCCCGGTTACTGATCTCAATGGTATTACAGATCAATGCCTTGCAGCCATTTTTATATAGCTCTATCTCCATATTTTTTAATAATTTAGCAAAAAATGGATTTTCAATGTCAGGAACAACGATTCCAATGATCCCAGTAAGGTTCCGGCTAAAGCTTTTTGGCTGCTCATTCGACCGATAATCCAGTTCCCGGGCAGCCGCTAAGATTCTCTCCTTCGTCCCATCTGCCACATAGCCAGATCCATTCAGTGCCCTGGAAACGGTCCCGGCACCTACCCCTGCCCTTTTTGCCACTTCCTTAATACTTGCCACTTTTAATGCAACCTCCTGATTTCTCCCCTGCTCCATTTTATTACAGTACACAGACCGCAGGCTATGCACCGTAATATCCCTTCTACCGTTCCATATTTTTCTTTATTTTATCAGGTATTTTTTAAAAATGCAAGAAAGCATTTGCACATTTGTTCCATATTTTCCATGTTTATTTGTAAATTCATGGTTTTTACCAAATTTAGTTTCCTGTTATTTGTGCAAAAGCACAGAAAAAAGGTTCTGGAAACCACCTTTGGTTCCCAGAACTAATTTTCACTCCTTCTATGTTTTATGCAATTTTCCAAAATCAGGCTAAATTCGTATATCCCATTAAACTAAGATCCACTGCCTTTGCCGCTTCCCTTCCCTCCCGGATGGCCCACACCACCAGGGACTGCCCCCGGCGCATATCCCCGGCAGCAAATACCCGGTCAACGCTGGTCTGGTATTTCTCTGGCTCTGTTATCACATGAGACCTGCCATCCAGCTCTGCGCCAAAGGCTTCTGCCACATATTGCTGGGCGCCCAGAAACCCGGCGGCGATCAGTACAAGATCCGCTAAAAGCTCCTGCTCACTCCCCTCGATGGGACGCATTACCTTCCCTCCTGTCTCCGGATCCTCCTCTAAGGCCAGACGGACCGTAAGGATCCGGCATACCTTCCCCTCGCCGTCCTTTATAAACTCCTTCACGGTAGTCTGGTATACCCTTGGATCTGCTCCAAATACAGCCCTGGCTTCCTCCTGCCCGTAATCTGTTTTACAGATCCTTGGCCACTCCGGCCAGGTATTATCCTCTGCGCGGGTATCCGGAAGCCTTGGCATCATCTCCAGCTGTGTAACGGAGGCACATCCCTGGCGGATTGCCGTTCCCACACAGTCATTTCCTGTATCGCCTCCGCCGATCACCACCACATGCTTCTCTTTGGCATCAATGTAATTATGGTCCTCCAGGCCGGAGTCCAGTAAGCTCTTGGTCACAGATTTTAAATAATCTACCGCGAAATAGATCCCCGTCCCATCTCTTCCCGGAGCCTGGATGTCTCTGGGGTTTGAAGCGCCGCAGGCCAAAATCACCCGGTCAAATTTTTGCAGCAGCTTTTTGGCCTTATAATTTTTTCCTACATCTGCATTGGTGACAAAGGTTACCCCTTCCTCCTCCATTACCTTTATCTTCCGGTCAATCACCCATTTTTCCAGCTTCATATTAGGGATCCCATACATGAGAAGGCCGCCTATCCGGTCGCTGCGCTCAAATACCGTCACGCTGTGTCCCCTCTTGTTTAGCTGATCCGCAGCAGCCAGCCCTGCCGGACCTGAGCCCACCACTGCCACCGTCTTTCCGGTGCGCAGCTTTGGCGGCCTGGGGGCGGCCGTCTGCTCGGCATAGGCCTTCTCTATGATGGCGTATTCATTTTCCTTTACAGTTACCGGATCCCCGTTTAGCCCGCAGGTGCAGGCTGCCTCGCAGGGAGCAGGGCATACCCTGGAGGTAAACTCCGGAAAGCTGTTCGTCTTTTTTAAGCGGTTGTAGGCCTGCTTCCAGTTTCCGGAATAAATCAGATCATTCCACTCTGGCACCAGGTTATTTAAGGGGCAGCCTGAGGTCATTCCCCCGATCATCATTCCCGACTGGCAGAAGGGAACCCCACAGTCCATGCAGCGGCCGCCCTGCCTGCGCCGCTCCTTTTCGCTTAAGGGAAGATGAAACTCATTATAATTCTGAATCCGGGATTTAGCATCGACGCATCGATTATTTTCCCGCTGGTAATCTAAAAATCCTGTAGTCTTGCCCATAGCTCATCCTCCTTCCTACTGGCCGATATTGGCATAAAATGCCTCGATCTGGGCCTGCTCGCTGCTTAATCCTTTTTCTTCCATCTGAATAATCGTATTCATCATGCGTCGGTAATCATGAGGCATGATCTTTTTAAAGGAGGGAAGGTATTCGCCGAAATGCTCCAGAATCTTCCTGCCCTTCTCAGAGCCGGTGCAGGCTACATGCTCCTGGATCATGGCCTTTAGCTCCTGCACATCATATTTATTGGTTACCTCTTCAAAGGAAACAAGAGACTTATTCAGCCGTTTATACAAATCCCGGTTCTCATCCAGCACATAAGCGATGCCGCCGCTCATACCTGCTGCAAAGTTCTTTCCGGTCGGTCCCAGGATTACCACCCTTCCACCGGTCATATACTCACATCCATGGTCGCCCACACCCTCCACCACCGCGGTGGCGCCGGAATTGCGGACTGCAAACCGCTCGCCAGCCACCCCATTGATAAATGCCTTTCCGCTGGTGGCTCCGTAGAGCGCTACATTGCCCACGATAATATTATCCTCCGGCTTAAATTTCACTCCCTTGGGCGGGCGGACGGTCAGCTTTCCGCCGGAGAGGCCCTTGCCGAAGTAGTCATTGGAGTCCCCGGACAGGGCCAGGGTAAGCCCCCTGGGAATAAAGGCACCAAAGCTCTGGCCTCCAGAGCCGGTACAGCTTACGGTAAAGGTATCCTCCTCCAGCCCATCTGGGTAAAGCCTTGTGATCGCTGCTCCGAAGATCGTTCCTAAGGTCCGATCCACATTGGATACCTCCATAGAGATGCTCCGCCTCTGTCCCGATGTCAAAGCGGATTTTAGCTTCCTCATAAGCACCCGCTCATCCGCCGCATTTTCCAGCTGGAAGTCATAGGCCTGCTTCTCCTGATACCCTGCCAGCTCCATTCCTTCATAGGGATTTCCCAAAATATTGGTTAAATCCACCTTCGCCGCCCGGCCGCAGAGCTCCTCCTTCTTCTTCAACAGGTCCGTACGTCCTACCAGCTCATCCACCGTGCGCACTCCAAGCCTCGCCATGTACTCCCGCAGCTCCTCTGCCACAAACCGCATAAAATTCATCACATATTCCGGTTTTCCCTGAAACCGCTTCCTAAGCTTAGGATTCTGAGTAGCAATTCCCACTGGGCAGGTGTCCAGATTGCAGACCCGCATCATAACACAGCCCAGGGTCACCAAGGGCGCTGTGGCAAACCCGAATTCTTCTGCCCCCAGCATGCAGGCGATGGCCACGTCCCGGCCGGTCATCAGCTTTCCGTCAGTCTCTAAAATCACCTTGTCCCGGAGACCGTTCATAATCAAGGTTTGGTGCGCCTCTGCAATCCCCAGCTCCCAGGGAAGTCCTGCATTATAGATGGAGTTTCTCGGGGCCGCCCCGGTTCCCCCGTCAAAGCCGGAGATCAGGATGACCTTTGCCCCTGCCTTAGCCACACCGGCAGCCACCGTTCCCACCCCTGCCTCTGACACCAGCTTTACGGAGATCCGCGCATCTGTATTGGCATTCTTTAAATCATAGATCAGCTGGGCCAGATCCTCGATAGAGTAAATATCATGATGGGGCGGAGGGGAAATCAGCCCCACCCCTGTGGTGGAATGTCTGGTTTTCGCCACCCAGGGATAGACCTTATTGCCTGGAAGCTGTCCGCCCTCACCAGGCTTTGCCCCCTGAGCCATCTTAATCTGAATTTCCTTAGCGCTGACCAGATACCGTGAGGTTACCCCAAACCGGCCGGAGGCCACCTGCTTGATGGCTGAGCATTTATTCAGGCCATCGCTTCCAGGCGTCAGCCGCTCCAGGCTCTCTCCTCCTTCACCGGAATTTGACTTTCCGTGAAGCCGGTTCATCGCCACTGCCAATGTCTCATGGGCCTCCTGGGAGATGGATCCATAGCTCATAGCCCCGGTTTTAAACCGGGTTACGATAGAGTCTACACTCTCTACCTGCTCCAGGGGAATCCCTCCATCCTCCGGAAAATTAAAATCAATTAAGCTCCGCAGATTCCGAATCTGATTCTCCCCATAAAGTGCATGGGAATACTCCTTAAAAATCTGGTAATCCCCTTTCCTGGCTGCCTTCTGGAGAAGGTGGATGGTCTCCGGATTATACAGGTGAGTCTCCTGCCCGGCCCTCTGCTTATGGCTCCCCACACTGTCCAGAGTCAGATCCACATCTAACCCCAGAGGATCAAAGGCTGCCGAATGAAGGCTATCCACATCCTGCTCTATATCCTTTAAGGTAATACCTCCTACCCGGCTCACTGTATTGGTAAAATATTTATCCACCACATCCTTCGAGATGCCAATCGCCTCAAAAATCTGCGCCCCCTGATAGGATTGGATCGTGGAAATCCCCATTTTGGAGGCGATCTTTACGATCCCGTGAAGTACCGCCGCGTTATAATCACTGACTGCCGCATAGTAATCCTTATCCAGCATCCCGGTCTCAATCAGATAGCGGACAGACTCATGGGCCAGATAAGGGCAGATGGCACTGGCTCCATATCCCAGAAGCGTGGCAAAATGATGGACCTCCCTGGGCTCCCCGCTTTCCAAAATCAAGGCCACACTGGTGCGCTTTTTCGTCCGCACCAGATACTGATGGAGGGCAGAAACTGCTAAAAGCGATGGGATGGGCACCCGGTTTTCATCAATATCCCGGTCGCTGAGCACCAGAATATTCGCTCCGTCCTTGTGGGCGCGGTCTACCTCCAGGTAAAGACGGTCAATGGCCTTCTCCAGGGAAGTATTCTTATAGTAGGTAATGGAAATCATTTCCACCTTAAATCCAGGCCTGCTCATGTACCGGATCTTTAAAAGATCCGTATTGGTTAAAATGGGGTTGCTTACCCGGAGGATATGGCAGTTATCCGGCAGATCCTCCAGCAGGTTCCCCTCTCTTCCCACATAAACGGTAGTAGATGTAACGATCTCCTCCCGAATGGCATCGATAGGGGGATTTGTCACCTGTGCAAACAGCTGTTTAAAATAATTAAACAATGGCTGGTGCATTTTCGAAAGCACCGCTAAGGGACTGTCCGCCCCCATGGCAGAGACTGCCTCCGCCCCATTTAACGCCATGGGGAGAATCATGGTCTTATACTGCTCATAGGTGTAGCCAAAGGTTTTCTGCAGGCGCAGCCGCTTATCATGGTCCATCGCCGGGATCCCCTTATTTGGAATAGGAAGATCCTTTAAGTTCACAATCTGGGAATCCAGCCACTCTCCATAAGGCTGGCTTCCTGCATATTTCTTCTTTAAATCCTCATCCTTTACCAGCTGTCCTTTCACAGTATCCACTAAAAGCATCCGTCCCGGGCGAAGCCGGTCCTTCACCACCACATGAGACTGGTCAATATCAATCGCTCCCACCTCGGAGGCCAGAATCATGCAGTCATCATCGGTAATGTAATACCTGGAGGGGCGGAGTCCATTCCGGTCTAATACAGCCCCCACCACGTCACCGTCTGTAAAGAGGATGGAAGCCGGGCCATCCCAGGGCTCCATCATCGTAGCATAGTACCGGTAGAAATCCTTCACCTCCTGGGGCATGGAGGGATCATGCTCCCAGGGCGCCGGGATGGTAAGCATCACAGCCTTGGGAAGCTCCATACCGCTCATCACCATAAATTCCAGAGCATTATCCAGCATCGCTGAATCCGAGCCCTCCTGACTGATAATAGGAAGGACCTTGTACATATCATTCTTAAAAAAGGAGGTCTCCATAGTCTCTTCCCTGGCCTTCATCCGGTCTACGTTCCCCCGGATCGTATTGATCTCCCCATTATGCACGATAAATCGGTAGGGGTGCGCCCGCATCCAGCTGGGATTGGTATTAGTAGAAAAACGGGAATGGACCAGGGCAATGGCTGTCTCATAATCCTCATCCTGAAGATCCCCGAAAAACAAGCGGAGCTCTCCTACCAGAAACATCCCCTTATAGACGATGGTCCGGCTGCTTAAGGAGACCACGTAGCTGTCCTCATTGCTCTGCTCGAATACGCGGCGCACCACATAAAGCTTCCGGTCAAAGTCCAACCCCTTCTCCACATCAGCCGGCTTCTGCACAAAGCCCTGGGCGATATAGGGCATCACATCTGCCGCCCGCTTTCCCAGGATCTCCGGGTGGTTGGGGACCTCCCGCCATCCTAAGAATACTAAACCTTCCTTCTTAAGGATAATCTCAAACATCTTTTTCGCCTGATTTCTGGCCAGTTCGTCCTGGGGAAAGAAAAACATGCCAATGCCATATTCCCGCTCCTCCCCCAGTTCAATGCCCAGAGGCCTAGTTACCTTCTTAAAAAACTTGTGGGAGATCTGAAGCATAATGCCTACACCGTCCCCGGTCTTTCCTTCCGCATCCTTTCCAGCCCGGTGCTCCAGGTTCTCCACAATATGGAGGGCCTGATCCACCGTGCGGTGCGTCTTAATTCCTTTCATATTCGCCACCGCGCCGATGCCACAGTTATCATGCTCGAATCTGGGATCATACAGCCCCGGAGATACAGAGATTTGCTTTACTTCCATCGCTATCTTCCTTTCTTATCACGCAGCAGGCCAATGCAAAACGGGATAACTTACATACAAAGGCCGCAGGTATTGTCATTATTTAACAAATCTATAAAAAAAGAAGCTGCCTGCTCTATGCAGTACAGCTTCCTCGCTCATACAAACATTCTAAAATTAAAAATTCATCCAGTCGCAGCCTACTTCTCCCCCAGGCCATCCTCGATCGCCTTTGTTAAGGTTGCTAATGCATCATTCTCATCCTCGCCGTCACAGATCAGATTAATCTCTGTTCCGCACTTGATCCCGGCAGCCATAACGTTTAATACGCTCTTGGCAACGATTCTCTTCTCACCGCACTCGATGATGACATCACATTTGAACTTCATCGCTGTCTGGGACAGAACTCCCGCTGGCCTTAAGTGTAATCCAGATGGATTCACTACTGTTAATGTTTTGCTTACCATAATTCCAGTCTCCTTATCTCATTATTTAATATCCCCAGGATTTGCATAATGCTCCTAGGGATAATTTTATTACAAATGGGGAATGATGTCAAGAAAAATGCAGGGGTTTCCGCAGATTCTGGGGGGAGACGTCGTTTCTTACAATTATTGCTATTTACTTTAGTCTCTGTGATCGCGAAAGTTTAGTGAATCGCTGGCTGAGTGTGTGTCGCAGCCCGGTAGGATTCGCTGGCCAAGTGGGTGTCGTTACCCGTTAGGAAGCGCCAGCCAGGTATACGTCGCTACCCGTTAGGAAGCGCCAGCCGGGTATACGTCGCTACCCGTTAGGAAGCGCCAGCCGGGTATACGTCGCTACCCGTTAGGAAATCCAAGTTTTCGGGGTATGGGTGCAGGCGCATATTC
>CATOJE010000103.1 GCA_951800145.1 uncultured Lachnospiraceae bacterium
CGTTGGGACCCGGCTGCTGGGGCGCGTAGCTTCCCGGCGAATATGCGCCTGCACCCATACCCCGAAACCTTGGATTTCCTAACGGGTAGCGACGTATACTCAGCTGGCGCTTCCTAACGGGTAACGACACGCATTTGGCCAGCGAATCCTACCGGGCTGCGACACCCACTCAGCCAGCGCTCCCCCAGACTTTCACGCTCACAGAGACTAAAGAAAATAGCAATTCTATGTCTTACAGCGAATAACGTAAAGCATCCAACTCCTAACGCTGTATCCTATTATAAGCAGAGGTTACCGGAAGATAAAGCACGGCAATCCCGATGATAGTAAAGACTGCATTGACCATGGTGGCCGGGATGGAGGTTAGCTCTGCGGAAACTGCGGCGGTGAGGCTGCTTCCAATGAACAGAAGCTCGCCTACGGACCAGATAAAGTCTACCACGATATTCGTGACGCCGTAAATGGCGGCGCAGAATACTCCGTAAGCATATTCTTTATGAAGGTCTTTGTTTGCCCGCTTTTTCAATGCAGAGAATAAGGTTCCCACAAACATGCATTTGATGATAGTGCCTACCAGCACGCCAGGGATGGAGTGGATATAGCCGTTTAACAGGTCAAAGATAATCAGGCCCAGGACACCGGCGATGGTGGAACGTTTGCTTCCCAGGCAGATAACAGCCAGCATGACAAAAATATGGCCAAAGTGAAGGAATGGTGTTCCAACGGCAGCCGGAAGGGGGATGCGGAAGGACTGGATTCCTAAGAAAATCACTGCGGCGAAAAATGCCGTCATGACTGTGGACGTTACATTCGTGCTATGGAATGATGCAGATTTTTCATAATTCATATATAGATACCTCTCTTTCTATTCGTTGCGATTCATCGAATTGGCCATAGTATAGCATTAATCTGGATAGTTCCATATATCCAGTTTTTGTTTTTTTTATAAGGCCAGTTTTGCTTTGTTTTGAATTCTCGTATTTTGAATGATTGTATTATATCTTTCCTAGGCTTTTTGGATATGATATAATTTTAAGTAACAGTTCAGACGGCGAAGAATTCGAGATGAATTTGGGGCGTCAAGCTTGCTTGTAAGCCAAAATTCATCTTGAATTCCACATCGGATGGACATCTCAGCTTTTGTCCGGCGTAGACGGGCAAGAAGATGCCCCGTCTGAACTGTTACAATTTTAAGGAGATGTACCTTTTATCTGCAGCCAGATGGCTGTGTCGTAGTATAATTGAGAACAAAGCTTTACAAATGGTCAAGACATTAGGGAGTGAAGGATGGAGGAATGGATATGAGTGAAGCATATTATCAGATGTATCTGGATGAATTGAAGGAGATTAAGCCTTGTACAGACATGGAGAGGGAGCAGCTGCTAAAGGGGGCTGCTGCAGGGGATGAAGAAGCGAGAGCACGGCTGGTAGAGGGGCATTTGATATTTGCTTTGGCAGTGGCCAAGGATTACCGGGATCAGGGAGTGGCTATGAGTGATCTGATGCAGGAGGCCAGCCTGGGGCTAACGATGGCAGCGCTGGAATATAAGGAAGGGGACTTCCTGGAAATGGCAAGGGAGAAGATGATTGACTGTCTCCAGAAGGCGATTAAGGAACAGAAGGCGGAGCAGGAGGTGGGGGAGGCTATGGCGGCCCGGGTGAATGTGCTTCAGGAGATCTCCGCCAAAATGGCGGAGGAGCTTGGCCGGGAAGCGACTGTGGAGGAGCTGGCAGACCGGATGCGGATGACTTCAGAAGAGATTCGGGAGATCATGAAGCTGGCAGTGGATGCGCTCAGCATTACAGGAGATTATGGGGAGCTTATGGATGAGGCTGGGGTAAAAGGGCAGGACCCATCTAAGTGAAAGTCAGAAAAACGGCTGTTATAAACGCAGCATCCCAGGTAGCAGATGAACATGGGATCATAATGCTTCGCTTAAAGTAATTGCTGAAAAGCTATGTGTCAAAACTCCGTCATTATATAATCACATTGATAACCTGGATAGTACCAATATAATCCGCAGACGGCAGTATCGGGAGATATATCAGGAGCCGTTTCCTTCGGAGGATTATCCGGACGGGATACTAAAAGATGAGTTGTTTGAGCGCCTGATTATGGAATATCAATACTGAATTGTGAGAGAGTAATTATGGGTATCGCTTGACGTTGAAAAAGGGATATGGAACGATGAAAAAGATAATGAAATTTGTATTAGGCTTTGTGGCTGCCACTTTTATTATAATCGCTATGCTTTGGGGGAGTTTCGTTTATGTGTCAGATTACAAAATAACAAAGGTAGATACATCTGCTTCACCAGATGGAATTTATGAACTGGTTTTACAGGCTGTCGGAGAGGCTGATTTCCCCTTTGGCTCAGCTTCCGGCAGGCTGGTTCTTTATGAGGGCAAAAGCAGGATATCCAAAGCAGACTTTGAGCTGCGGGATGATGGCGGAAACATACGCAGCAGTATATGGGAGGTTACGTGGCATGAGGATTCTGTGGAAGTTATTTTGTCCGGAGATGAACAGTTCGATGAGCAGATTAATCTATATTTTGATGGTAAGAAAGAGAGAAAACAATTAACGGATGAGAAGCCTACAAATGAAAGTGGAGTGGCAAATTCGCAGACCGAAAGCTCCCCAAATACGAAGGGTATCAGCGGTGCTTTTGAGTTGATAAGAGAGAAGGAGGATATTGCGGAGAATGGCATTGCCGACGGTGCGGAAGCCAGGAACACCAGACAGCAAAGGATAATGCTGACCGGATTTTAGGCATTGTGCTGCTGGACATCCGATGCTTCTTGTCCGGCGTAGACGGGCAAGAAGATACCCGTCTGAACTGTTACGAATTGGAAAAAAAGAAAGCTGCTTTTTTGTCTATAAATGTTGTCATTTGTTGGATGCTATGGTAAACTGTTTTTGAACACTACCATGAGAAGCACCTGTTCGAGCAGGTGCTTTCTTTGACCATAATATACTATAACAGAAGAAAAAATTCAACTATATTTCCAATTAAAAAAACCATATTCTACGTTTATCTCCTCCGTACACAGCCACAGCGCACTTACCTGGAGCAGAAGGCAGAATACCTTCATCAACTTATTCAGCTTTGGGAGTTACCACCTGCGGACTAAGCATCAGCCTATCAGCACGGTCTTCCCCTGGAAGGCAAATCCGTACTTGCGGATCCGCTGTGGAGAGATACCTTTTGCTATTAAATTTGCCTCATACCCTTTTTCTTCAATTTGATTTAAAGCGGATTGAACGGTATCTTTTAATGTTTCTTCCTTATCCGGATTATAAACCTTAAATTCCAGAATCATAGCTCCATCCTGGCTCTGGCACGGCTCCAGAGTTACATCATACCGCCCGAATCCGCTTTCCCTGTTGGATGTAATCACATACCGTCCAGATAATTCCACCATAAGGCCTAAGACAAATCCGTGATAAAAGCGTTCTGGTTCTGAACTGGATGGTTTTTTGCCGGTATCGAAACTGCTAAAGCTGTAAAATGCAACTTCATTCATATATACATTCATGGCTTCCACATCGTCATCAAGCAGTGCTTTAATAAATCCATTATAGACGGAAACGGATCTTGAAAACCATTTCTTTATTATCTTCCGAAACATGAGAAAGACCTCTTTATTGGTCAATACTAATTCGTAGGTTTCTTCTCCTGCATCATAGGCTTTCACCTTTAAATATCCGCCGGACAATAGCAGACTCCACATTGCATTTTCATCCAGATCCAGAGAATCGAACACAATCTGCTCGTCGATTTCAGCTATAAGCGGGATTCCCTTTAAAAGATTTTCCAGGGCTATCTTTACATCTGCACTTCCTTCTCGTATCAGCTTATCTACTAAACCATTGCTGCTGGTATTTACCCAGTAGGCGGCGAATCGCTTTTTATCTAAATAGTTTAAAATCGACCATGGATTATAGATGTCCTGCCGCTTTCCAAAGGAAAAACCGTCATACCATTCTTGTACCCCGTTCTTTTGATCCCGCAGCCCATATTCCTCCAGGGATGCCCAAACCTCTGCCTCTGTAAAACCAAAAGAAGCCTCATATTTTTCTGAAGTTGTGGTTACCACCTCCAGATTATTTAAGTCTGAAAAAATAGATTCCTTGCTCACCCGGGTAACACCTGTCATAATGGCTCGTTCCAAATATGGATTGGTTTTAAAACTGTAATTAAACAACTTCCGAATAAAAAGGACTAGCTTTTCCCAGTATCCGTTTACATAAGCCTCCTGCATGGGCGTATCATATTCATCCAGCAGAATTAGCACCTTTTTTCCGTAATAATGATAAAGATAGCCGGATAATGCCTGAATCGAAGCAGCAGCAGCGTAGTCCTCCATCTCTATGGATATTGCTTTAAAAAAAGCTTTTTCATCTGAATTCATGCAGTCGCTTTCCAAAAGGAAATCATAGTGATTATAAAGCTTTTTGATGGAATTACAGATCTCCTTTCTTGCCTGTTCAAAAGACTCTGCCTTTACGCCGGAAAAGGTTAAAAAGATTACTGGATAAGTTCCCTGAAGCTGTCTGTACATGTCTTCCTTCCATATAGAGAGCTTTTGAAATATACTGCCTTTTTCTTTATATTCAAGTGAAAAAAACCTTCTTACCATATCCATGGTGAGGGTTTTTCCGAATCTCCGTGGACGGGTAATCAGGGTTACATCGTCGTTATTTTCCCACCATTCCTTGATAAACATGGTTTTATCGATATAAAAATTATTGCTGGTAATCACTTTCTCAAAATCCTGAATTCCGATTCCGGTTGGTCTTGCCATCTTATGCCTCCTTGGAATGTATATACCAGACTTTATTTTAACATTACTTATTTATTATGTAAATAGCGGGGCAAGAGATATTCCCTTGCCCCGCTTGAACGGTTCCGATTTACAGTGCTCCACTCACATGCGCAAAACCAGCCAGCCTCGCAGTCTGCCGCCTTGCTTATGCGGCAGGGTGACTGCCTTCAGCGTTCCAGATTGACTACACATCCCCCTCGATATCCGTATAATAAAGATGCCTTGGGAGACCATCGGTCATGATGGGAGTCAGCTCTGCCTGGATTAATGGCTTGATGTAGTTTACGAATTCCGGCTTTACGAAATCCCCTTCTTCATTAATCCACTCTCTGGGAACCTTCTTCTCCACATTTGCAATCTTATGTACATCAAAAATATCTGTAACGCAGATATAGGGATCGTCGGAGACTCTCTTTAAAATGATCATCTTGCCGGTCTCACCCTCGTGGGCTGCCTTAACTGCCGCTCCGCCTACCTGGAATGCTTCGGTTATATCCACTCGGGATACGATGTGGGATGCACAGCGCTGAAGTGAGTTAAATTCGATGGCGCGTGTCTTACAGCCCACCTCCCGATTGATCTTTTCTGCCAGGTATCTGGCAGTTCCAGTCAGCTGCTTGTGTCCGAAGGCGTCCACGAAATCAATGCCGTCGGTTAATTCACATACATATTTTCCGTCAGCGGTTTTCACGCCTTCTGAGACGGCTACCACCACAGATTTCTTCTTCTGGTGAAGCTCCGCCACCTTTTTCATGAACTTGTCCACGTCAAAGGGAAGCTCTGGCAGGAAAATCATATCCGGCCCCGGGCAGTCCTCACATTTGGCCAGTGCGGCGGCGCCGGTGAGCCAGCCTGCATTCCGTCCCATGATCTCTAAGATGGTGACATTCTGCTGATCATATACTAAGCCGTCCCGGATCACCTCCTTGGTAATGGAGCCGATGTATTTCGCTGCGCTTCCGTATCCAGGGGTGTGGTCGGTGACTGCCAGGTCATTGTCTATGGTTTTTGGCACGCCCATGAAGCGGATCTTGCTTCCGTTTAGCAGTGAGTAGTCGGAAAGCTTTTTGATGGTGTCCATGGAATCATTGCCGCCGATATAGAAAAAGTATTCGATTTTCAAATTATCTAAGATGGAGAAAATCTTATCGTAGATTTCCCGATCTTCGCTGATATCCGGCAGCTTAAACCGGCAGGAGCCCAGATACGCGGAGGGAGTACGCTTTAACAGCTCGATATCCAGATCGTTTTTAATGTGCTTCTCCAGATCCACATAGCGTCCTTCAAGCAGCCCCTGAATCCCATGCACCATGCCGTATACTTTGTTAGCGCCCCGGTCCTTGGCAGTCTTAAAAACGCCTACAAGGCTGGAATTAATGACCGCGGTAGGCCCGCCGGACTGTCCTACGATTACATTGCCTGTTACTGCTCCCATAAATGAAATACCTCCCAATTCATTCTTGCAAACGTATGCATTTTCTTAAATTTCATCATACTATTTTATCGGAAGATTTGCAAGGGGAATTTGGCGAATTTAACAAAAAATATGGTAAAAATAGTTTGGTTTATGTTAATTATTTAACCATGATGATGATTCCACCAGGTTGCCTGTTTGGAAGTATCTTTATTTTCGAGATTGCCAGAGAATTGAAAGAGGATGATGTTTTGGTAATTATTAATAAAAAATCAGAAAATAATTATAATAAAACAGTAAAAATAAAAGATTGACTATAGGGTAACCCAATACTTTATTATTAAAATATCACAATAGATAAGCAAATGGCTCGGGAGGTATGAAAGATGAGAAGAATGGTAACGAAAATGTTAGTATTAACCTTAGCCCTCGGTCTCTGTGCTTGCAAAGGGAGTTCTGGCCCTGATGCCGGGGCCGGAGGGGAATCCCCTGGGGGAGGAGATCAACCTGGCAATGTGTCCGAAGCCCCGGCAAAAGCAGGGGATGATGGAGAGGTATCCTTAACTATCGGTACCTGGAGTGAGGTGGCAAACACAGCTGCCTGGCTTCTTCGGAGCGGACAGGATAAGGCAGAGTGGGTATGGACAATCTACGAACCATTGTTTACAGTGGGGGAGGATGGGGAGGTAGTTCCTTATCTGGCGAAGGAGCTGGTAACCAATGCTGAGGACAAGACATACACCGTTATTCTGAGAGAGGATGTAATGTTTTCTGATGGATCGAAGCTGGATGGAGATGTGCTGCTTTGGAATTTTGAAAATTTTAAGGAAAACTCCACCATGTCTAGCACCCACTTCGGCAGTGTGGATCATTTTGAGAAAACAGGGGATAATACAGTGGTTATCCATATGAAGGACTGGAGCTCACAGATTCCTTACTCCCTGTGCAGCGTGGCGGGATTAATGTATTCTAAGAAAGCCTTTGATGAAAATGGCTATGATTATTGTACGCAGAACGCAGTGGGAACCGGGCCTTACCTGCTTGAAAATTGGGAGATGGATGCCAGCAAGGAATTCCGTCTTAGGGAGGATTACTGGAATAAGGAAAAGCAGGCTCAGGTATAAAAGGTAATTTACCGGGTGGTGCCGGATGAAATGACGGCCCAAGCGGCCATGCAAAATGGGGAGCTGGATGCATTCATGGAGGCTTCCTATCGTTTCTGCCAGGATATGGAGAAGGCAGGCTTCCCCAGACAGACAACACAGACCTGGTATTTCAGCAATTTCCTGGTTTTTGCAAGCGGAGTGGAGGGTTCTCCTTTGGAGGATGTCCGAGTGAGAAAGGCGATCTGCTACAGCATCAACAGCGAGGAAATCTGCCAGTCCATCGACTTGGGAATGGCATTTGTAAATCCTGGGTATGGGATTTCGGGGACCCCCTTTGGCGGCGAAGCGATTCAGGGATATGGCTATGATGTAGACAAGGCAAAAGCACTTTTGGCAGAGGCCGGCTATGGGGATGGATTTCAAACTAAGATTTATACTGGAACAGATTTACAAAATAAGCCCCTAATGGTTGCAATTCAGGGATATCTGGCAGAGATTGGGATACAGGCGGAATTAATTTATCAGGATGTGTCTGTCTGGGCTTCTCAGACGATTTACGGGATTGATGATGGTATGATTTTATGTGCCCACGGTTTTGGATCCAATATTGTGAATCAGGGAGTGTCGAATTTCTCCAAGCAGGCCGTAGATGGGGTAGGGATGCTTAAGGAGAGCAAGATCCATCCGGATGATGTGGATGAGGCTTTGATGAAGGCGCTTCAGGCAGAGGAAATGTTTCTGGAATTCCAGATTGCGGATCAGCTGATTACCGACGAATATTGCCTGGCCTACCCGGTGGATTCGGATTCGTATTCCTGGACTTCTCTGCGGGACACCTTCCAGGATAATGGATGCTTTGCAACCAGGACGGAATATTATGATTATAGCTTGCTGACAGTCAGGTAAGGAGATTTCCTTATGAACAATTATGGAACGTATATAGTGAAAAAGGCAGGGGATGCCATCTTTTCGATCTTTTTGATTTCGGTGGCGGTGTTTTTGCTGGTGCATCTTATGCCTGGGGATCCGGTACGCGCTATGCTTGGTTATGAGGCGGACGAGGCGGCAGTACAGGCGGCAAGGGAGACTCTGCATTTGAATGATCCCCTGATCAAGCAGTATTTCATCTGGGCAGGGAATTTTCTTAAAGGAGATTTTGGACAGTCCCTGGTACTGAAAACCGATATTTTCCAGACAATAGCCACCCGTATTCCTGTGTCTTTGTCTATCACCCTGCCTGCCTTTGTGATTTCCACAGTGATTGGAATCGTGGTGGGCACCATCAGCGCCACCCACAGAGGCTCTTTTGCTGACCAGTCTTTGACGGTCTTTGTCACAGCCTTCGGCGGGGTGCCGGATTTCTGGATTGGAATTATGCTGATGTTTATCTTCAGCGTGAAGCTAGGGATTCTGCCGGCTATGGGCTATGTGAGTCCTTGGGAGGATATGGGCGGGTATCTGAAGCATGCCGCACTGCCGGTGCTGGTGTTAACCATAACATCCTTTGCGTGGATTGGGAGGCAGATGCGGACCTGCATGCTGGATGTACTGAATCAGGATTATATCCGGACTGCCCGGGCAAACGGCCTGCCTGCTTCTCTTGTACATTATAAGCATGGGATGCGGAATACACTGATTCCGGTTGTCACCCTTCTGGTACTGCAGGTCCGGTCCCTGGTGGGTGGATCACTGCTAATCAAACAAGTATTTTCCATTGCGGGCATGGGACGCCTGATCTATACCTCCGTTGCCAGCAATGACTACCTAACAATACAGGCATTGACCATGATTATTGCAGTGTTTGTGATTGCCTGTAATCTGCTGCTGGATTTATCTTATGGGTTTATGGATCCCCGTATCCGCGCCCGCGGAAAAAGGAGCTGATTATGGAAAAAAGACCGAAGAAATCGAACCATTTGTCCCCGGCAGTGCGGACCTTTTTCAATCGTGGGGCCATCGTATATTTTGCTGTGGGAGTGGCCGCCCTATTCCTGCTTTGTGCTCTGTGCGCAGGGTGGCTGACGCCCTATGACCCAAATAAAAATGTGATCGCGGAGGCGGTTCAGGGGCCTAGTATGAAGCACATATTCGGCACAGATGAATTTGGCCGTGATGTATTAACCCGATTAATTTACGGTTCCCGGATCTCCCTGGCTTCCAGCCTTATGGCCTGTGGCTTCGCGGCAATATCCGGGATGCTTCTGGGGCTGCTATCCGGATATTATGAGGGGGCTGTGGGAAGAGTGATTCTGCGCTATGTGGATTTGCAGCTTTCCATCCCTCCGCTGCTGTTTACAATTATTATCGGAATGTTTTTAGGGAAGGGGCTGACGGGATTGATTATAGCCCTGGGCTTCGGACTGATTCCCAGCTTTGTACGTCTGATGCACAGCCAGGTTTTGGCTATAAAGAATTCGGATTTTATCACAGCCCTAAGGCTTGGGAATATTGGGGACTGGCAGATTATTTTTAATCATCTGCTTCCGAATACCTTAGCGCCTATGATTACCATGTTTGCGATGAATCTGGGAACCACTGTGATGCTGGAATCCACTATCAGTTTCCTGGGGATCGGGATCCAGCAGCCAACTGCTTCCTGGGGAAATATGGTAGCTGACGGAGAAAAATTTTTATTTACTTCACCACTTCTGTGCATTTTGCCTGGCGTCTGTGTGGTACTTCTTACTGTGGCATTTAATATTATCGGGGACAGCCTGGCAGATGCGCTGGATCCCAGACTAAGGGGGAAGCTGTGATGGGAGAGGAAAAGAAAACCCTGCTGGAGGTTAAGGACCTTAGAGTGTCCTTCTTTGTAGATGGAAGTGAGATTAAGTCGGTGGGAGGTGTTTCCTACCAGGTGAGGGAACAGGAAATCATAGCGATCGTGGGGGAGAGCGGCTGTGGGAAGAGCGTGACCCAGATGTCTACCCTTCAGCTGATTCCCTCTCCGCCCGGGCGGATTCTGGGCGGGGAGATCCTGTTTGAGGGGAAGAATCTCCTTTCCTTTAAACCAGAGAGCAGAGAAATGCGCAGGATTCGGGGTAAGAAGATTTCTATGATTTTCCAGGAGCCTATGACCAGCCTGAATCCGGTATTTACCATAGGAAATCAGATTTCCGAGGTAATCCGTCTTCACAAGGGTGTGAACAGGAGGGAGGCCTGGGAAGAGGGGACGAAGGCGCTTGAGGCTGTGGGGATTCCTGACCCGGCGGCCAGAATGAAAAATTATCCCTTTGAGATGAGCGGAGGCATGCGGCAGAGGGTACTGATTGCTATTGCTGTGGCTTGCGGAAGTCGGCTGATTATCGCGGATGAACCTACCACTGCTCTGGATGTAACCACCCAGGCTCAGGTGATGGAGCTTCTGGTACGCTTAGTAAGGGAAAAAGGCACTTCGCTGATTGTGGTGACCCATAATCTGGGCCTGGTGGCCCGTTATGCAGATCGCATCTATGTCATGTATGCAGGCAGAGTAGTGGAATCCGGATGTACAAAGGATCTGCTAAAGCATCCCAGCCACCCTTATACCAAGGGACTGTTGGGTTCTGTGCCGCGGCTGGATGGGGATCGGAACCAGGAGCTGATTCCGATCCGGGGAGTTCCTCCAAAGCTGGATGGACTAACCGATCGGTGTGCCTTTCTGCCTCGCTGCCCTTATCCCTGTGAAGCCTGTAAAAACCGTCCCTACCCAGGGCTGCGGCCTGCAGGAGAAAACCATATGACAGCCTGCTACGTGGATATTCAGGGAGGTGACTATGATGAATGAGAGACAGGATCCCCTTCTTAAAGTCAGCCATTTGAGGATGCATTTTCCTATGATAAAGGGATTGATCCCGAAGGCCTGCGCCTATGTAAAAGCGGTGGAGGATGTAAGCTTTGAGATAGAGAAAGGGAAGACCTTAGGGCTGGTGGGAGAGTCTGGCTGCGGGAAGACAACCATAGGGAAATGCATCCTCCGGGTACATGAGGCAACCAGCGGAACTGTGTTATTTCACGGGCAAAACATTCTGGATATGTCCCGGAAAGAGCACCGTCAGGTAAGGCGGAAGATCCAGATGATTTTTCAGGATCCGTATGGCTCACTGGATCCCAGGCAGACCGCCTTTGATATCGTGAGGGAGATGTATGTGGCAGATGGGGCGACGCACTCCAGAGAGGAGGCGGCCAAGCGGGTTAATGAGCTGATGACGCTGGTAGGGCGGCCGCCAGAGCTGGGGAGCCGTTATCCCCATGAAATGAGCGGAGGACAGAGACAGCGGTTAGGAATTGCCAGGGCCTTAGCCTGTTCACCGGAGCTTTTAATCTGCGATGAACCGGTCAGCGCGCTGGATGTATCCATCCAGGCTCAGGTAATCAATTTATTTAAACGGCTTCAGAGGGAACTTTCCTTGTCCTATCTGTTTATAGCCCATGATTTGGTTGTAGTCCGCCATATTGCTGATCAGATTATCGTGATGTATCTGGGGCATATTGTGGAAGTGGCAGAGGCGGAAGAACTGTGCCGGAAACCGTATCACCCGTATACCCAGGCGCTTTTATCAGCTATACCTGGCGTGGATTATGATGCAGAGCGGGCCAGGGAGCGGATCGTCCTTGAAGGCGAGGTGCCCAGTCCCACAAAAGCGCCATCGGGATGTCCCTTTCATCCCCGATGCCCCTATGCGTCGGAAGCTTGCCAGCGGAAAATGCCAAAGATGAAGCAGGTGAAGCCGGGACATCAGGTGGCCTGCTACCGTGTTGACTGGGAAAGAAAATGTGATTGAGAGGAGAAAAGATATGTCAGCGCAAAAAACGATCCGACAGCTTTTAGAAACAGGAGATATGGTATGGGCACCCTGCATCTACGATTGTGTTTCAGCCCGCGTGGCGGAAATCTGCGGCTATAATGCGATTCTGCTTAGCAGCTGTGAGCTGGAATTTGCTTTAAATGGTATTCCGGCAGGGCTGGCGAATTGGGAGGAATTTGTATGGTCGGCTACACGGTTCCGATAGGTAAGCCTTTGATGTTATCTCCGGCTTTTCCCCCGGCTAGCACCGGACATGCGACTTTCACCGCATCCGGCGCCCCATCAAGCATAG
>CATOJE010000104.1 GCA_951800145.1 uncultured Lachnospiraceae bacterium
TAATCACATCCCAGGGGCAATAAACCTTTACATTTCCAAACTGGTATCCGTCATACCATTCCTGTATGGTATCTGCATAATCCTTCAAACCATAAAAGGATAACAGTTCATTCACATCTGCGTCGGTAAATCCAAAGTACTCATCATACCGGCTGTCGGTAATGGTGTGGACCTTCAGATTATTCAATCCTGTAAAGATACTCTCTTTAGAAATCCTCAGGCATCCGGTCAATACCGCAAAATAGAGATACTCATTGGTTTTCAGAGCATTTCCAAACAGACTCCGGAGCAGGGAAACCATCTCCTCATAATATCCCCCCTGGAATGCCTTGTCCAATGGCACATCATACTCGTCAATCAAGAGAATCACCTTGCTTCCATAATGCTTTGCCAGAAGCTGTGATGCTTTCTGTAAGCTTGTGGATAACAGCTGTGATGACATGGAAGATTCTCCATTCTTCATATCAATTAGTGCTTTATATATAGCCTTATCCTGGCTGGTCAGCTTAGAGCTTTCTTCCAGAAGCGAGAATCGTTTGATTTCTGTCCCGATTACATCCCGCAATGCCCGAAATGCACCGTCATAGGACCGTCCGTTCACTCCCTTCAGTGTGATAGAAATTACTGGAAACTTTCCCATATACTTCTCGCACAGCTCTTTTTCCTGTGTTATTTCCAGCCCGTCAAATAATGCTTTATCCCCGCCGATTTCAAAAAAGGCTTTCAGCATACTCATATTTAAGGACTTGCCAAACCGGCGGGGGCGGGTAAACAGATTCACCTTTCCCCAGTTATTCAGCAGTTCCGCGATAAACATAGTTTTATCAATATAGTAAAAATTTTCTTTGGAAAATTCTTCAAAGCTTTCGATGCCAACGGGTAATTTTTTTCCCATACTATACACTCCTCTAATGCACTCGCTGCCTTTTTACATCTCAATCTATCTCCTATTATAGAAAAAAGCGAAGGAAATAACAAGATAATAAAGGAAAAAAGACGCATGGCCGCCTTACCGCTCCATGCGTCTTTCTATCTTTCTACCATTTATTTTCGTTCCTTACACCGCTCCACCAAATCCCCAAACAGCCGATTCATCACTGGCGCTGAGTCAATCAGATCCTCCGGATGCCACTGCACCCCCAGGATCAGCCCTTCCTCATCCTCCAAGGCCTCCACGATGCCGTCGCAGGCCCTGGCGGAAATCCTTAGGCCCTTTCCCAGCTCCTTCACCGCCTGATGATGCATGGAGTTAGTCTCCAGCACGCCGGCCCCAAAGATAGAAGCAAGCCTGGTTCCCTCCAGGATCTCCACCCGGTGGGTCAGATAGCTCCGGTCATATTTCTGCAGGTGCTGGATCACTTTTTCCTCCCGCAGGGATAAATCCTGATACAAGGTTCCCCCCATGAGGACATTTAAGGTCTGATGGCCTTTGCAGATGCCGAGGATCGGCTTTTTCTGCTCTAAGGCATAGCCCGCCGCCGCCAGCCAGGCCTTATCGATCTCCGGCCGGAAGGGCCCGATCTCCGGAAGAGGCTCCTCCCCGTACTGCCAGGGCGTCATATCCTCCCCGCCAGGCATCAAAAGCCCGTCGCAAAAATCCAGGGCCGCCTCCACATCCGCCGCGATGGCCGCTGCCGGTATCAGCACCGGGATTCCCCCATTTCGCAAGACCGAGCGGACATTGGTGCTGCCGGTATATACATGCTCCCCGCTGACAAAGAGCCCGGGCTCTGTCCTCCTGGTAAGTCCGAGAATCCCAATCACCGGTTTCGTTTTGTTGTTCATATCCATTCACCTCATTTCCTGCCGCAGTACATAGCCCTTTGCCGCAGCAAAGCTGCCATGTATGCAAGCCTTTTTGAAGCCTTCACCCATGAAGGTTTACCCCAGGATATCCTGCCTGCGGATATGACGTATCCGCTCCTCATCCAGGCCCCGGATCACCCCGCAGGCCAGATTAACCGCCGCCTCCAAATCATCCTTTGCACAGAAATTATAATGGGTGTGCACATAGCGGCTGGGCACGCCCAGTACCAGGACAGGAACTGCATTTTCCATCAGGCTGATCTTCGCCGCATTGGTGCTGCCGCCTCTGCGCACCGCCTCCTGGAAGGGGATGCCCTGCTCCTTTGCCAGCTGGATAGCATAGTCCAGAAATGCCGGGTTTGAGATATAGCTGTTGTCCAGCCTGCGCAGCTGCACGCCCTTCTTCATCTGGCACTGGGCCTGGGTAGCGCTGAAGTAAAAATCGTCTGACGGAGAGCCCTCGAAGACGATGGCCAGATCCGGCTTCACCACCTGGGCAGTTACCGCCGCCCCTCTGGTGCCTACCTCCTCCTGGGCTGCAAAGGCGCCAGTAAGATTCACTGCCAGATTGTCACGCTCTTCATACAGCTGATTTAAGGTATCTATAATGCAGGCGCAGCCGGCCCGGTTATCAAATGCCTTGCCAAAGCAGACTCCCCGCTCCTCATCATAGGAAAAGCTTACCTCCGGCATCATGGGATCCCCCACTGACACGCCGAAGTCCTCCTCCACCTCTTTCCGGCTGGTAGCCCCGATATCCACATAGATGGTCTCGATGGAAAGCTCCTGGGAGCTCCTCTCCTTAGCATTCATAAAATGAATGGGCTTTGAGGTGGTAATTCCCCTTACCATCTTACCACTCTTGGTGCGGATTTTCACTGTATGGGCCGGAACATTGGTCAGCACAAAGCCGCCCAGCATAATGATCCCCAGCACTCCATTGTCGTGAATGGTCTGAACCATAAAGCCGCACTCATCTGTGTGGGCGTCCATCATCAGCACTGGCCGGCCTTCCCTGGCCCCGGGCATCTGCACATAGAGGTTATTCATAGCGTCATTCCTCACCTCATATTTCCCGCAGTACCCGGCGATGGTCCGGATCACATCCTCTTCAAATCCACTGGGGCCGAATGCATCTGCAATCCGGCCAAACATCTGCATATCCATGATTTACAAGCTCCTTTATTCGTCTAATTTTTTTGCAGCCCCGTATTTCCCTCGCATTTGTCAGCCTGCCGCCATTTCCCCGGTTTTCTCAGGCTTTCCCAGCCTGTCACCATTTCCCGGGGGGGCCCAGCTCTCCCCATAACTTACGCTGTACCTGCCTCATTTAGCCGCGGCTAATACACCACAAAGCAATGCGCCGTCACCACATCCATCCAGCGGTTCGTCACCAGCCGGTTGGTAAAGGTATCCACCTGCTCCATCCCCGGATAAAAGGACATCTGATACGCCTTTCTCCAGTCCTTAAAGGTCACCTCATAGGTAAACTGCTCCGGAAGGGTCATCTGGCACTGGGGGAATTCCCCCGATGCACTCCTGCTTCCCAGGGCCTGCTTCACCCCGTCCCGAATCCGCGCCTCCACCACCCCTGGCGGCTCGCAGAGGGTGGCCCCTCCCACCCCCCGCTTCGTCACGGCAGTTACCATCCCCGGCACCTTCTCCCCGGCCATACGGCAGATAGCCTCATCCCCGGAGAGAAAGAGCACCGGCACCCTGTAGCTGGCTGCTGTACAGCTGTTCAGCAAAAATTCGCTCATCCTCTCCCCGTTCAGCTGGATATACAAGCTGTTTCCCGTGGAGGTGTGGCTGATGGAAAACTCCGGGCTTCCCGCCGGAGCGTGATACCCTACATAGAGAACCCCGTCAAAGCTGTCGTCGATTCCCCACATCATATTGTAGGGATGGCCGCTCTTTCCCCGGATCAAGGTGACATAATCCGGCATCTGGAGAGGGTCGATATTGGACGCGTCCCCATGGCCGTCCTTTACCACAATCTGGCTGGCCCCCATCTCGTGAGCCGCTTCACAGGCCGCCAGCACCTCCCTTGTCATCTCCTTTGCAAAGGGCTGGTACACCGGCTCCTGCTTGTGGGTCTCTGACGGAAGGGCCAGTCCCGCGCACCCTTCAATATCTGCACTGATAAAAAGCTTCATCCCTTACTATCATCCTCTCTGCTTTAAGATTTGCCCTCTTTGATCTTATCGTCATACAGATGGCAGTACACATAATGATCCTCGCTGACCTGGTATCTTTTCGGAGCCTCTGCCTTACAGCAGTCCATACACTTGGGACAGCGGGTATGGAACTTACAGCCGGTGGGCGGATTTAAGGGGGAGGGAATATTCCCTTCCAGTATCACCCGGTCCTTCTTTGCAGTCGGATCCGGAATGGGCACAGCGGAAAGCAGTGCCTGGGTATAGGGATGAAGCGGGCTGGTATACAGGCTTTCCTTGTTCCCCACCTCCACAAAATTCCCCAGATACATAACCCCCACCCGGTCGCTGATATGCTCCACCACGCTTAAGTCATGGGCCACGAAAATGTAGGTCAGATTGAATTCCTTTTTCAGCTGATTCATCAGGTTCAGCACCTGGGCCTGGATAGAAACGTCCAGAGCCGATACCGGCTCATCGGCGATAATCAGGGAGGGCTGTACTGCCAGGGCCCTGGCGATCCCGATTCGCTGGCGCTGGCCGCCGGAAAACTCATGGGGATACCGGTTGGCATGGTAATCGTCCAGCCCTACCTTCCGCAGCAGATCCAGCACCCGCGCTTCCATATCCCCCTTGTCCCTGGCCAGCTTGTGGATGATCAGGGGCTCTGCAATAATGTCAAATACAGACATCCTTGGATTTAAGGAAGCATAAGGATCCTGAAATACCATCTGGACCTTTTTCCGCACCGGACGCATCTGCTTATCATTATAGGAGGATATATCCTCCCCGTCCAGCACAACCCTTCCCCCTGTGGGACGCTCCAGCTTGCAGATGCCTCTGCCCAGGGTGGACTTGCCGCATCCGGACTCACCTACGATTCCAAATACCTCTCCCCGCCTTACCTCGAAGGAAACGCCGTCCACCGCCTTCACATAATCCACAGTCCCCATCCGTTTCCCTGCCACAGGGTAATAGATCTTCATATCCTCAACACTTAATAAAATATCCGTCCCATTTGCCATATCAAATGCCCCCTTTCTCACACAGCCAGCACCGGCTCACATGACCGTCCCCGATGGTAAAGAAGCCTGGCTCCTCCTCCATACACTTGTCAAAGGCGCGGCTGCACCGGGGAGCAAACTTACAGCCCTTGGGCATGTATTTAGGATTGGGCACATTGCCGGGGATGACCTCCAGCTCCTCCGCCGCCTCCCCCAGCTTAGGGATGGAGTTTAAAAGGCCGATGGTATAAGGGTGAGAGGGCTTGGCAAATAAGGAATACACATCCCCCTTCTCCACCACACGTCCGCAGTACATCACCACCACCTCGTCGCAGACCTCTGCCACCACCCCCAAATCATGGGTGATAAAGAGGATGGAGGTGCCGATCTCCTTTTTCAGATCATTCATCAGATCCAGGATCTGGGCCTGAATGGTCACATCCAGGGCAGTGGTAGGCTCGTCAGCAATCAGGATCTTAGGCCGGCACACCAGGGCCATGGCGATCATCACCCTCTGCCGCTGTCCGCCGGAGAGCTGGAAGGGATACTCCTTCATCATGTGCTCCACCCTGGGAACCCCGGTTTTTCGCAGCATGTCCTCTGCCTTTTGATAGGCCTCTTCCTTGGAGATATCCTGGTGCTGGAGGATACACTCGGTCAGCTGCTTCCCGATCTTCATCACCGGGTTTAAGCTGGTCATAGGCTCCTGGAAGATCATGGAGATCTGGCTGCCCCGCATCTTCCGCTTCTCCTCCTCGCTTATATGGGCGATATCCCTGCCCTCCAGAAGGATTTCCCCCTCTGCGATCCTTCCTGTGGTTCCTGCAAGGAGTCCCATGATGGAGAGAGAGGTTACGCTCTTTCCGCTTCCGGACTCTCCCACGATCCCTAAGGTAGCCCCTTCCTTTAATACAAAATCCACCCCATCCACTGACTTCACCACTCCGCTGTCTGTATAAAAATAGGTGTGGAGATCCTTTACCTCTAATATATTCTTTCTGTTATCTTCCATTCTTTCCTTCCCCCCTTAATCCGTCAGCTTTGGATCCAGCGCATCCCGGAGGCCGTCGCCTAAGATGTTAAAGCTCAACACCGTCAGGAAGATGGCAAGTCCCGGGAACAAGGTACAATGAAGGCTGGTCATCATATAATTCCGTCCATTTGCCAGGAGAAGTCCCCACTCTGGCGTGGGCGGCTGCGCTCCCATACCCAGGAAGCTTAAGGAGGAGGCAGTCAGGATGGAGGAGCCCACCGACATGGTAAACTGCACGATAATCTCCGGTATGGCTCCCGGCAGAATGTGGCGGAACAGGATCCTGGCATCCGAAGCCCCAAGATTCTTCGCCGCCTGAACAAACACCGAATTCTTCAGGGCCAGGGTGCGGCCCCGCACCAGGCGGGCAAAGGTAGGCGTGGAAAATACAGAAACCGCGATTACCACATTCCCGATGCCGCTTCCCAGGATAGCCACGATGGCGATGGCCAGGATAATTCCCGGAAATGCAAACAGAGTATCGCAGATCCGCATGATGATCGAATCAATGATCCCCCGGTAATATCCGCCCAAAAGCCCCAGGACGGTTCCGCAGATAGCTCCCACGGAGACAGCGGAAAGCCCCACGGCCAAGGAGATCTTCGTTCCGCTGATAATTCTGGAAAATAAATCCCGGCCGAACTCATCGGTTCCGAACCAGTGAGCGCCGCTGGGCCCCTGGAGGATCGAGCTGTAGTCGTACTCATTGATTTTAAAGGGGGCCAGCGCCTCCCCGAAAAATGCAAGGAAAACCAGAAACAGGATAAACACAAGGGCTACCACTGCATTTTTCTGCTTTTTAAACTTCCGGATCATCTCCGAAACCGGTGTTTTAATATCCGTTTTTTCATTCAGCTCCGCATGGGCGGCTTTTTTCTTCCCGATCATGAAATCCCCTCCTATGACAACTTGATTTCCGGATTGAGGATGGCATAAAGGATATCCACAACCAGGTTAATGATAATAAACTGCAGCGAGAAAATCAATATCAGAGACTGGATCGCCGGATAATCCCGGTAATTCACCGACTCGATCAAAAGCTGTCCCAGTCCCGGATAGGCGAATACCGCCTCCGTCACCACGGAGCCGCCTAAGAGGAAGCCGAACTGGAGGCCTACCACCGTTACCACCGAGATCATAGAGTTCCGGAAGGCGTGACCCCAGGTCACCGTCTTTTCCTTCAGTCCCTTAGCCCTGGCAGTGCGGATATAATCCTCCTTTAAAACCTCCACGATAGAGGAGCGGGTAAACCGGGCGATGATGGCCGCGATGCTGGTTCCCAGGGTGATGGCCGGAAGGATGAGATTCTTAAAGCTTCCCGCACCAGTGGTGGGCAGCCAGCGCAGCTTTACGGCAAAGAGCATAATCAGCAGGAAGCCGATCCAGAAATTCGGCAGGGAAATCCCGGAGACCGCCAGTGTCATCCCGGTAAAGTCCTGCCACTTCCCCCGGTTCTTTCCGGACCAAACCCCTAAGAGCACACCCACGATGGTGCTCCAGACCAGGCTGGCCACAGTGAGGGCCATGGTATTCCCATATCTGGCGGAAACCTCAGTAAGCACCGGACGCTTGGTACGCAGGGACATTCCCAGATCTCCCTTCACCAGTCCGGTGACATACTTCACATACTGAACTGGAATCGGCTGATTCAGCCCCAGCTGCTCCCGCACAGATTCCACATCCTCCAGGGTTGCCTGCTCGCCGGCTACCAGCCGGGCCGGGTCCCCGGGAATCATGCGTACAAAAAAGAACACAAAGGTTACCACGATTATCAGGGTGGGGATCACTCCCACAATACGTTTCAGCGTATATCTCAACATGCTTGTTTCATCTCCTTCGGTTTTATATACAGGAGCATTTGCTCCTTGCCGTCCACTGCTCAGGGTCCGGGCAGATATCATTCTGACAAAAGCGTTTCTTAGGATTTATATTGGAATAAAAAGGAATAAGGCGCTGCACATACGATGCAGCGCCCTCTGACACGATTTTCTGTTACGGTTCACACGCTGCCAGGCTGTGGCTGGCAACCCGCTTCACGGTGCATACTAATTGGTCATTTTTGCATTTCTCATGTTAATAGCGCCGTCCGGATAAATTTTCACATTCTGAATCTTGCTTCCGGTTGCCCAGGTATTCGCATCAGCCGCGGTAACGATCAGAGGAGTCTCCTCCCAGATCAGATCCTGTGCATTCTCATAAGCCTCCCGGCGGATATCATCATCTGCGCTCTCTAAGCCTGCCCGGATATAGCCCTCCAGCTCCTCATTCTCAAAGTAGCACATATTGTAGCTCATAGGCGGCTCGGACTCGATGGCAAGCAGCGGACGGATGCCCCAGTCAGCATCGCCGGTGGATGGAGACCAGCCAGAGATAAACAGCTCAACCTCTACATCGGAGCCTGGGCCGGTAGCGCCCTGAACCTTCTCATTTAAGATCGCATTCTCCATACCCTTTAATTCCACGGTAACACCGATCTGCTCCAGCTGCTGCTTGAAGAATTCAGCCTGTCTCTGATTGGTTGTGGTGTTGGAAAACATGATATTCGTAGTAAATCCATCTGGATATCCAGCCTCAGCTAATAATGCCTTTGCCTTCTCCGGGTCATAGGGACGGAGCTCATTGGGCTTATAATACTGTACGGCAGAACCGATGATGGACTGCTCCTTCACCGCATGCCCGTTCCAAACTACCTGGATGTAAGCATCCTTGTCGATGGCGTAGTCAAGAGCCTGACGGACTCTCTTATCATTAAAGGGAGCCTTCTGGTTATTCATGTGGAGATAACGAACCACAATACCGGCATCCTCATAGGTGGTTACATTGGGGTCAGCCTCCAGTACGGAAAAGCTCTCAGTAGGAGTGGGCCAGATGATCTGGGCGTCCCCTGCCTGAAGCATGGCAACCTTAGTAGCGCTCTCCGGAACCGGCTTAAAGGTAACGGACTTAAAGCCTGCGTCCGCATCAGCTAATGCAGTGCCGCCGCAGATATCCGCGTCATAGCCCCACCAGTCCTTATTCAGGGCCAGGGTCAGATGATCCCCCTCGATCCACTCTACAAAGGTATACTGGCCAGTTCCCACCGGATTCCTGGCGCACTCCTCCACGCCAGCTTCGATGGTCTTAGGGCTCATAATCACACAGGCCGGATGGGCCAGGTTATTTACAAATGCGCCGAAGGGCTCAGTCAAGGTTACCTTAATGGTATAGTCGTCTACCTTTTCATAAGTATCCAGCATGTTGCATAAGAAGGTGGTTCTCTTCAGTCCCAGATCCTTATCCGCCCACTTGGCAAAGTTCGCCAGCGCCGCGTCTGCATTCCAGGGGGTTCCATCGGTAAAGGAAATCCCCTCCCGAAGGGTAAAGGTAAATTCCGTGGCGTTGTCATTGGCCTCATAGCCCGTAGCCAGCATGGGGATAATGCCCATATTGTCATCAAATCCGAATAAACCGTCCATCATCATACGCTGGATGCCGCCGGATAAGGTATCGCTGGTATCCATGGGATCCATGGTAGTAAAGTCAACGCTTACTGCCGCCACCACATCGCTCTCCTGAGAAATGGATGCTCCTGCCGGCACCTCAGCCTGGGTCTCCCCGCCGCCAGATGCCGCTGCCGTGGTCTCTCCGCCTCCTGCCGCCGCTGTGGTAGCAGAGCCGGAATCACCGGAACCGCCGCCGCAGGCAGTAAGCGTCACCATAGCTGCCGCAAGAAGCAATGCATAAAGTTTGTTTCCTTTTCTTCTCATAAAATTCCTCCTTGTTCTTCCAATATAAAAAAGTGCGCATCCCCCGGAGGGTTTTTGTTCTATAGGACGCACTTTCCTATAGAATAAAAAAAGAATCCTGCCCCGCAGAATTCTCCGCCTGCGGCGGGTCGCATAAGCGACAACATTCCTCACCGACGCAGTACGATCCGAGTCTATTTTATCTCCTGCTTTTCTTCTTTGTCAAAGTAAAGTATTAAATCCCCGGTTCCTGGAAATGATTTTTTAATTTTCTAAAGTGTTTAGGTTGATTTTTACTGATTGTTTTATTATAATCATCCTAAAGGAGGCCGCCTATGCCATTATCCAAAGACAAGCATCATGTATTAATTCTCTGTGTCAATCCTTACATCCGGATTGAATTTCAGGATTATCTCCACTCCCTTTTGGGGGATTATGTGCTTTTTGACACAGCGGAGCCGGAGTCCATCACCGATTCCTCCCAGCTCCAGGGGTATTCCTGCATTCTTTTCTCCAGCACTAAGGTGCAGCTGGAATTTCCTGTGCCCATCCCCCAGGGGATTTCCCAGATTGTCTGCACCAGAACCTTTAATCATGCCTACCTGGACCAGATTATCCAGATTCCCCCAGGGGAAAAGGTTTACGTGGTCAATGACTCCATGGAATCCACCCTGCACATTATCCGGGAATTTGAGGAGGTAGGCATCAGCCAGTACCAGTTTATCCCCTTTATCGGAGATACCCAGGAAACGGATCTCTCCATCCGGTATGCCATCACCCTGGGAGAACCTCAGCTGGTTCCCAGGCATGTGCGCAATATCATTAATATCGGCAACCGGATCATCGATATCTCCACGGTCAATGAGCTCTGTGTTCTGTTCCATCTTCCGGCAAACCTGGGCAATCGGATCACGAAAAACTATATTTCCCATATCCTGAAGGTGGTAAAAACAGCTGGCAATTATTATGGAAGCTTTATCTTCTCCCAGCAGCTTCTCCAGGCCTCCATGGGAAATCTTCCCTTAAGCATCTGCCTGCTGGATGAGCGGGGGACGATTATCCTGGTAAATAAATCCTTTGCCAGAGACTGGGGGCTTTCGGAAAAAAACTCCCTTGGACACAGCTTCCTCCCCTGTATTCCTGAGAGCCATGCCCGGATCTCCTTAAATCAGACCGGGGACTACCATATTTCCAACCGGCAGGGAATCCCCCTGATCCTGAGCGTGATGGATCTGTCCTTCCCCAACCACGTCCACGTCTCCCTCCTCACCAGTAAGCTGGATCCTACCCGGGAGCCGGAGGAGGACGGCTCAGAGGAGGTGAAGCACACTGTGCTTCCGGGACGGGGGGGCGCCCCTTCGCCGGTGGAACGGCAGAGAAACAGCTTTATGGATCTGATTACTACCTCAGAAAAATTCCAGGAGGTGCTCTCCTACGCCAGGCGCATGTCTCTTTACGACTTTCCCATCCTGATTCAGGGGGAGTACGGAACCCAGAAAAAGCGGCTGGCAAAGGCCATCCACAGAAGCTCCCGCCGGAGAAATCAGCCCTTTATCAGCTTAAACCAGCTTCTGGCCTTCACAGACTACGCCCCCGGGCAAATCCTGGAGACCATCGACCACGGCACTCTGCTGGTGGATAATATCCAGCTGCTTCCTCCGGATAAACAGGAGTTTTTAATCCAGCTTTTAAACAGCCATTCCGGAGAAGGGTATTTCAGCCTGAAAAGCTTTGACATCCGCCTCATCGCCACCTCCGCTGTCCCTCTCTATCCCCTGGTGCAGCAGGGGCTGTTCCGTGAGGATCTTTTCTTTCAGCTGAGCGCCGCTGTGCTGGATACCGTTCCCTTAAAGGAGCGCCGGGAGGATATCCCTCTGCTGCTGGATGACTTTTTCCAAAACATGTTCCATGACCCGAAATTCGACCGGAAAACCATCCTGTCCAAAAGCCTGTACCAGTTCCTGCTCCAGTATGATTATCCGGGAAATGTACAGGAGCTCACGAACCTGGCGCAATACTTTTACTCCCTGTACGCTGCCCGCCCCCTTCTTCTGTCCCAGCTCCCCGCTTACATCCGGAACCGGATCCCCTCCACAAAAAGCCGTCAGAGCACCTTAAAGCGGGAGGTTTTGTCCATCATCCGCCGCACTCCCAGGGCCGGCCGCTCCACCATACAAAAAGCCCTGGCAGATTCCGGCGTGCCTTTAAGCGACGGGAAGCTGCGAGGGCTGTTAAAGGAGCTGGGGGAGGAGGGCCTCATCCTCATCCACCGCACCAAGGGAGGCTGTGAAATCACAGAAGCCGGGATCGCCTTGATAAAAGAGGAAAGCCTCAAGGTTCCCGCTCCCGTAAATTCTCCCCCCAAGCCGCCAGAGGATGCCGCCTGGGAATCATAGCTGCCAGATGCCGGCCAGGCAGGCGGTCAAGCATTATCGTCTGCACTCTGGCTCCTTTTGTTACTAGTCACCAACCACCAGTTCAACTGGTGGTTTGATGATGACCCTCCAAAGGGTCATTGTTACTGCTCGCCCCATAGGGCGGTGTCGCAAGCACCATTACT